>DASXRR010000050.1:0-23217 GCA_036506475.1 Chloroflexota bacterium | reverse complement strand
ACAACCGGTCAGGATGACGACCGGCCAGGATGACGACCGGCCAGGATGACAATCGAACGGCAGACCCGAGCCCGCGCGCCTTAGACGATCCGCTCCTCCGAGGTGGCATCGAAGAGATGCGCCCGCCGCAGGTCGGGCTTGACCCAGACGCGGGTACCAACCGCCGGCTCGTAGCTGGCATCGGCACGCGCGACCAGCTCCTGCCGGCCGATCTGCAGGCGCACCAGGGTTTCGTTGCCCAACGCTTCGGCGACGTACACCTCGGCGGGCAGGCCCCCGCCCTCGGCCACGACGCTCACATTTTCTGGCCGAATGCCCAGCAGTACGGCGCCATCAGGGTTGGCGGCTTCGACTACAAACGTCCATTCGGCAGGTAGCGCTACCCGGTGCCCCTCGGTGGTCCACATGAGCGTGCCGTTTTCGCGCTGCACGTCACCCTTCAGAAAATTCATGCCCGGACTACCGAGGAAGCCGCCCACGAACACGTTGGCTGGGCGGTCGTAGATGTCCTTCGGTGGACCAACCTGCTGCAGCACGCCATGGCGCATGATCGCGACCCGGTCAGCCAAGGTCATCGCCTCGGCCTGGTCGTGGGTCACATAAATCGTCGTGACGCCCAGCTCACTTTGCAGGCGCTTCAATTCGCCGCGTGTGTGCACCCGCAATTGTGCATCGAGGTTGGACAGCGGCTCGTCCATCAGAAACACCGCCGGATGACGCACGATCGCTCGACCCAACGCCACACGCTGGCGCTGGCCACCCGAGAGCTGCTTCGGACGACGCTCCAGCAAGTCCGCGATTTGCAGCAGGCTGGCCACCTCGTGCACGCGCGGGCCGATGCTCGCCTTCGGCGTGCCGCGAATCCGCAGCGGATACGCGAGATTGTCGAACACCGACAGATGCGGATAGAGCGCGTAACTCTGAAAGACCATGGCGACATTGCGCGCGCGTGGTGGAAGCTCGTTGACGACGAGGTCTGCGATGCGGATCGTGCCACTGGTGATGCGCTCCAGGCCGGCCAGCATGCGCAGACTGGTGGTCTTGCCGCAGCCGGATGGTCCGAGCAGCACCAGGAACTCGCCGCGTTCGACGTGCAGATTCAAATGATTGACCGCCATGACGTGGCCGAAGCTCTTGCACACGTCGTCGAACGTGACCGGTGCGTTGGTCGAGCTGATGCCGTGTGTCATCCGGTCACACCGCCCAACGTCAGGCCACGGATAATGTAGCGC
This sequence comes from Chloroflexota bacterium, assembly GCA_036506475.1. Classification (GTDB taxonomy): domain Bacteria; phylum Chloroflexota; class UBA6077; order UBA6077; family CF-72; genus CF-72. Next base: position 21,985 of record DASXRR010000050.1, on the reverse strand, counting down.
TGGACGATCAGCGCAAAGATGACCACCGGTACTGCCGCGAAGACACCTCCGGCCATCAGGTTGCCGTACAGGATGTCGAATTGGGTGATCTGGCCGGCGACGGCAATGGGCAAGGTCTGCGAGCGCTGCGTCAGCACCAGCGCGAATAGGAATTCGTTCCACGATGAGATGGCCACCAGGATCGCGGTCGCGGCAAGTCCGGGCGCTGCGAGCGGCAGAATGTGGCGGCGGAATGCGCCCAGCCAGCTATCGCCGTCGACCAGGGCGGCCTCCTCGATGTCGCGCGGGATCTCGCGGAAGAAGCCGAGCATGATCCACACCACGAGCGGCACTTCGAGAAACGCGTGCGCCAATCCCAGCCCGAGCGTGGTGTCATACAGTCGAAGGCCGAAGATCTCCTTGTTGAACAGCACGTAGATTGGAATGACCGTCACGCTGGGTGGAAACATGCGCACCGTGAGCACGGTAAACAGCAGTTGATAATTGAGGTTCTTGGGCAGGCTGAAGCGTGACAGGCCGTAGGCCGCCAGTGAACCGGAGACCGTCGCAATCAATGTCGCAATGACGGCGACCTGAACGCTGTTCCACGCATATTGAGAGAAATTCTGCGTGACCAGCACGTTGTAGTAGTTCTGGAGTGTCGGGTTCTCCACGATCATCGTGGGCGGTCGGGCAGACAACTCACGTGTGCTTTTCAACGACATGCTGCCGATCCAGTACACCGGAAACAAGACCGCGAGCAGCACCAGCAGCAGGAGCAGGTGCTTGCTGGCGAAGGTGAGTCGATTGCCACCGACCACGACCGATCAGCCTTCTTTGAGCACGCGGCGCACGTAGATCGTGCCCAGGATGACCAGCAGGATCTGGAACAGGAACGACAGTCCAGCCGCGTAGCCGAAGTCGAATTGGATGAACGCTGTTTTGTAGATGCTCATGGTCAACGTTTCGGTCGCGGTACCCGGTCCGCCGCCATTGGTCATGACGTAGATTTTGTCGAAGATGCGCGCGGCGTCGATCGTGCGCAGCAGCAAGACCACCAGGAGTGTTGGACGCAGCAGCGGCACGGTGATGGTGCGGAAGACCTGCCAGGGCGAAGCGCCGTCGATTGCGGCGGCTTCGAACGGATCCGGCGGCATGGCCTGCAAGCCGGCCAGCAGCAGCAGAAACACGAACGGCGTCGCCTGCCACAGGTCAGTGCCCATCACGCTGTACAAGGCGATATTGCGATCGGATAGCCAGCGCACTGGGCCCAGGCCGATCAAGCTGAGCAGGTAGTTGTAGACGCCGAACTGTTCCTGGTAGCTGAATCGCCACGCCAGCGAAACACTCACAGGTGGCAGGACGATCGGGACCATCAGCAGCGAAATGACCAGCCCGCGCCAGCGGATGCCCGAGCTGACCAGCAACGCCAGGCCAAGGCCAATCAGGATCTCGAGAAAAGTGACGACCACCACCCATTGCAGGGTGATGCGCGCGGCATTGGCAATCAACGGATCGCGAAACGCGCGCGCATAGTTGTCCAGGCCGGTGAAGCGCATCTGCAGCCCCTCGCCGGTGATGGTCACGTGGTTAAGGCTGAACTGGATCGCCGTGATTGTTGGATATACGACGAAGAGCACGAGCAGCAGCACCGTGGGGAGCGGCAACAGGTACTGAATGTTGCGCTCCCACCACGGCGCGCGGAGGGAGTGAGGAGTGAGGAGTGGGGAGTGAGGAGTGAGGGGTGAGGTCCCCACTCCCCTTACGCCAGCGCTCCGTTGCGCACGAGGTAGTCGCGCACGTCGCGGTTCGCCTGTTGCAACGCCTGGTCGGGAGGCGTCTGGCCGGCAATGGCCTGTGAGACGTACCGCCCGATGATGTCCTCGACGCCCGAGTAGAACGGAGTGCGTGGACGCGGAACGGCCTTTTCCGCCGCGGCCAGCAGACCGGGCAGGAATGGGAATTTCGCGACAGCCTCGGGATCGCCGAACAGCGGCGACAAGACCGGCGGGTTGTTGTAGCTGAGCAAGAGCCGCTTCTGTTGATCGAAGGCCGTGAACCACACCATGAAGTCGAAGGCACGTTCCTTGTTCTTGCTGCCCTGCGGGATACCGAGCAGCCACGTGCCGGTCATGTTGGCCGGCTGAACACCCGCCTGCGATGGCTCAGCCCCAATCTCGATCAGACCAACCACCTGGGAGATATTCGGATCGAACATCTGCAGCAGCTGGTCGGGCCAGATGTCCCCACTCATCGCCGTCGTGCCGGTGTACATGAAGCGTCCGACGTCGGCGTGCTGGACGTTCTCAGCGCCAGGTGGCGCGGTATCGCGCAGCTTGAGTGAGGTCTGCAACGCCGCGAGGGCTTCCTCGGTGGCGAGCTGTGGCTCAAAGGTCGGGCTGAGCACGTCCTTGCCAAAGCCGCGCGTAATCGGCAGGAAGCTGGTCGTGGCCGGGTTGCCGGCTGCGCCGCGGATGGCATAACCGAACACCCCCGACGAGCCGCCCTTGACCGATTGCGCCGTGGCAACGACCTCATCCCAGGTGTTCGGGCGGACGCTGATCAGGTCCTTGCGCCAGGCAAAGACCTGGACATTGCCCAACCAGGGCAGTGCGCGCAAGCCCTCGCCGGGCGGCCAATTACCCAGCGCGAGCAGCTGCGGCTGGAACTGGTCGCTGATTGGAACGCCTGAGTTCGAGAACATCTCGTCCAGGTTGATCAGAAAGCGATTGCCGGCGAACTGTGGAATCCACGGGTCATCCAGCGACGCGACGTCGTATGCGTCGGTGCCCTGCGAGAGCGCGATCTGCAGCTTCTGGAACGATTGGTCGTACGGTAGCTCGAGGACTTCGACGGTCGTGCCGGTGTGCGACGTGTAGGACTCGCCCAGTGCGCGCACGCGCACGCCATCGCCGGAGTTGACCAGGACCGTGATTCGGCTGGCCTGGAGCCGTGGCGCCTGGAAGCCAATGCTGTGGGCACTGGCGGCGGCGGTCCCCGTCAGACTGGCTACGCCAATGCCGACCGCACCCGCGGCCGTGAGCTTCAAGAGGCTTCGGCGAGTCAGATGCGCCTTTGTTCGCGGCTTATCCACAACACACCCACCTTTCGGGGCTCAGAGTACCTCGTCTTTGGGTCGGCGGAGCACTCATGTTCGTTGAGACGCAGCCCGACCCGGAATGGCGGTCGTCCACAAATACCAGCCGGTGTGGCGTTTTGTAGCGAGAGGACCATGGCAGCCAAGAAGTATTTCAACCTGGACGTGGAGTTCTCCGCGGTCGAGCCAGGTACGTATCGCGTCAAGGTCGGCGGGCCAGGACGCGATCCAGATACCGTCGACTTCGTTCCGCCGCTGTCAGGGCTGGAGCTCGCGGCGTTTCGGCGCCGCCTGCCAGGCGGCCAGCGTGGCGGCGTCCAGGTCGACACCGGTGACTGGCCAAACGACCTGGCGGCGAGCAAAGACGTCGGTGCCCGCTTGTACCGAGCAGTGTTTCACGATCGAGCACTCGCGCAGCTGGCGTTGGCCCAGGACGCCGCGGTGCGCGAAGACGCCGGGTTGCGCATCCGGCTGAACACGTCCGCGGCGCCCGAGCTGGCCCGCTTGCCTTGGGAATACCTGTACGACGCCGCCGTCGACCGGACGCGGTTTCTGGCCCAGTACGACGCGACGCCGATTGTTCGCTATCTGAGTCTGGGTGGTCAGGGCTGGCGCACGATGGGTGTCACCACGGCCTTACGCGTGCTGGTGCTGATCCCCAAACCTTCCGATCTGCAGGCGCTTGGTCTCGACGATCTCGCGCTCGACCAGGAGTGGGCGAATATCCGCGAAGCGCTGTCCGAGCTCGGGTTGGAAGGCCAGGTAGTGATCGAACCGCTCGAGATGGCCACGCAGTCCGCGATTCGGCAACGTCTACGCCAGCAGGACTTCCACGTGCTGCACTTCGTCGGACACGGGTTTGTCAGTCCAAGTCAGGAAAGCCAGATCCTGCTGGTCGACGAAACGGGCAAAGGCGCGGCGGTCGGCGCTGAAGAGTTCAGCTCGTGGCTCGCCGACTTCGACACCTTGCGTCTGGTGATGCTCAACTCCTGCTTCGGCGCGCACGCCGATACCACCGATGCATTCGCGGGCACTGCCCAGCAGCTCATCAAGAGCGGCATCCCAGCTGTTGTGGCTATGCAGGTCGCAATCAGCGACCCGGCGGCGATTGGCTGCGCGCGCGAGTTCTATCGCGCACTAGCGGACGGCTATCCAATCGAGGGCGCCGTGGCCAGCGCGCGGCAGGCGATTCGCGGCGCACGCGAAGCATACGAGCTGGAATGGGCGACCCCGGCGTTGTATCTGCGAGCCACGGATGGACAACTGTGGAACATGGCTCCACTGTCAGCGGAGGCCCGGACCCAGAAGCGCTGGCAGTCTCTGCGGCGCCTGGCGCGCGAGGCTGAACGTCGGCGTGACATGCCAAGCGCGATCAGGCACTGGCAGGAGCTAGCTGCGCTCGCGGAGCGCCTGCCGGCCGGGACTGAGGCCAACAACCGCATTCGCGACCTGCAGGATGCCGAAACCTACTATGCGCGCGGCCTGGAGCTCTACCAGGCGGGTGACTGGCAGGGCGCCTATGACTGCTTCCGCGAGCAGCTCAATCGTCGTGGCGGACGGGATGGCAACGTGCTCGGCCTGCTCGAGGAAACGCGCGGCAAACTACGCGACCCCGCGAAGAACCGGCCGGTCAGATTGGACGCCCACATCAAGAAAGTCGTGGCCGAGCTGGCGGATCGTCAGGTTGTCATTTTCCTGGGCAGCGACGTCAACGTCACGGGTCGGACGGACCTCACACGCTGGTCAAAGGGACAGTTGCCCACTGGCACGGAGCTCGCCCGCTACCTGGTCGGCGTCGGGCCGCACGCATACCCGCGCGAGGACGAGGCAGATCTCGGACGTGTTGCCCAGTGGGTCGACACCTTCGGCATCCAGGGCGAGGTCTATGACGCGATTCGCGATAAGCTCGAGGTCGCCTTCCCGGCGACGCCGCTGCATCACGTGCTTGCGTCGCGGTTGCCCGAGCTGCGCGACCCAGACGCGCCCAATCATCCGCTCATCGTGGTGACGGCGACCCTCGACGACGGCCTCGAGTTCGCGCTCGATCGCGCGGACGAGCCGTACGAGCTGGTCGCCTATCGGGCGCGCGAAAACGGCCGGCGACCGCTCTTCGAGCACCGATCGTTCGAGTCCGACGGACCGACGCCAATCGAAGACGCCACACGCTACGTGGAGATTCCGCGTGATCCGGCGGTCCGCGTCCTCCTGGTCAAAATCCACGGTGGTTTCGATCGCCGTGGTGGTCGTAAGGACTCGTTTGTCGTCACCGAGGACGACTACCTCGACTATTCACGTCACATCTCGCGCTTGCTGCCGAAGGGGCTGACGGATCTGCTACGCGACAAGTACTTCCTGTTCCTGGGGTACAGCCTCCAGGACTGGTCGCTGCGGGTATTCCTGCACGCGCTCAAGGATGAGGTCTGGGGCGATCGGGATCGAGGCAAACCGGCGTGGGCGGTTCAGGCGGAGCCGAGCGACCTCGACCGCCGATTGTGGGAGCGGTGGGGCGTTGGACTGGTCGAGGCGCCCCTCGATCTGTACGTGGCCGCGCTGCGGGCCGAAGTGGAGGCGCGGCTCGCCTGAGCCACGAGACCCTGATGACGCTGACGACGTTCACGCACGATCTGGTCACCACGGTGATCCATCCACGCCCCACGGCCGCGGCCTCGAGCCTGGCCTGGACCAGTCCGTACAAGGGCCTGGTGCCCTACGACATCCGCGACGAGCCGCTGTTCTTTGGGCGTACGCAGGACCGCCGCGTGATCGCCACCAATCTCCGCTCGTCGCGCTTGACGCTGGTCTACGGCGCCAGTGGCGTGGGCAAGAGCTCGCTCTTGCGCGCGGGTGTGACTGCCGACCTGCAAGCGCAAGTCGCGCACAACCTGGCCCGTGGCCGTCCACCCGGATATGCGCTGGTTATCTTCGCCGCCTGGAAAGACGATCCACTGGTCGGGCTCATCGGCGCGCTGGACGAGATCGGGCAGCCAGCGCGCAACGGGTCGCCCAAAGCCCCGCCGGTCAGCACCTCCGGCTCGTTGCTCGAGGCTATCCAGCACGCCAGCGAGCGCATCCAGGGCGACTGCTTGATCATGCTCGACCAGTTCGAGGAGTACTTCGTCTATCCACATCGAGACGAAGGCGAAGATAGCTTCGCCATCCAGCTATCGCGCGTCCTGGATGTACCCGGGCTGCCCGCGCACTTCCTGATCGCCATGCGCGAGGACGCGCTGGCGAACATGGATCGCTTCAAGCAGCGCATCCCCGACCTGTTCGAAAACCGCTACCGCATCGAACATCTGAGCCGCGAACAGGGCAAGCAGGCCATTCTCGAGCCGCTCGAGCGCTGGTACGACTTGCGCGGTCAACGCGTGCGCATTGAACCAACGCTCGTTGAGCAAGCGCTCGCGGACGTATGGGCCGGACGTGACTACTTCCAGGAAGACGTCGCGCCCGACTCGGCGGAATCCGACGCCGCCACCCGACCAAGCGGCCCCAGCTGGCACATCGAAGCGCCGTTTCTCCAGCTCGTCATGGAGCAGGTCTGGAAGACCGAAGCCGCCGACGTACAGAACAACCAGCCTTTTGCACTACGCCTCACGACACTCACGGGCACGCTAAAGGGTGTAGAGCAGATCGTTCGCCAATACACCCACGGCAAGTTGGACAGCTTGTCGCCGGCCCAGCAGGACACGGCGGCCCAAGCCATCAAGTATCTGGTTACGCCGAGCGGTGGCAAGATCGCCTACACCGTTGGCCAGCTGGCCTCGGCCATCGAGGACAAGCCGGAGCGAATTCGTGAGCTGGTCGACAGCCTGGCCGGCGACGCGCGAATTCTGCGCACTGCTGGACCCGCTCCAGGTCGGCAGCAGGATCCGAACAGCGAGCGCTATGAGATCTTCCACGACGCGCTCGCCAGCTCGCTCTTGAGCTGGCGTCGTCAGTTCACCGTTCAGCGACAACTCGATATGGAGCGCGATAAGGAACGCGCGGCGAGCCGGGAGCGCCTGCGCGATGAGGCACGCCGATTTCGCGTCATCGTATTGGTTGCGGCTGGGCTGTTCACTCTGCTGATCGTCGCCGCTGGCTTCGCGCTCAGCTTGAACAAAGCCCTTCAGGACACCGAGGCGGCGCGGGCCGACGCGGAAATGGCGAAGACTGTGGCAGTTGACGCGCAGGCTGGGACCATCCATGCATTCGGGATCGCCCAGGGTGCACTGATCAAAGCGGAACAGCAGAAGGCCGAAGCGGAAAAGCTAAAGGGCGAAGCGGAAACGCAAAAGCGGCTGGCGGACGACCAGGCGACGGCGGCCACCATAAGCGAAGGCCAGGCCAAGACGGCCCGCGATGACGCCGTAAAGGCCCAGGCAACGGCGGTCGCGCTGAAGGAACAGGCGGAGCAGATCTCGGCCGTCGTGATCGAACAGGACCATTCCGTGCCGCACCTCAGCGCGGTCATGCGTGGCCATAAGGGCGTCGTCAACTGGGTTGCCGTCAGCCCGGATGGAACCCAGGTGCTCACCGCTGGCGCCGAGGGCATCGCGCGCATATGGGAGATCGGTACCGGCAATCCGCTCTTTTCCCTCGTGGGTCACACCGATGCCGTGGTCACAGCGGCCTTCAGTGGCGACGGTAAGCGCGTCGTTACTGCCAGCGTCGATGGCACGGCGATCATCTGGGATGCCAGCACCGGACAGCAGCTGACCCAGCTTCAGGGACCGCCGACCGCGCTCAAGAGCGCCATCTTCGATCGTGATGGGAGGCGCGTGCTGACAACCGCGGCTGACGGCACCGCGCGCATCTGGGACGTCGCAACGGGCCAGCAGGTACCGCTCGTCACACCGCTGCGCGGAGTGAGCCTGGCCGCCTTCACACCCGCCGGCACGCAGGTCATCGTGGCTGGCGCGGGCGGCAGCTTGCGTATCCTCGATGCCGCCACGGGCGACCAGTTGGGCAGTCTAACTGGACAAACCGCCAAGACGCTGGCCATGGTCTTCACTCCGGACGGCGGCCTGTTCGCCACCGAGGCAGAAGACGGCACCGCCAACGTGTGGGACATGCTAAAGCGCGAGCTCATCTGGACACAGCGTGGCCTGAACGGCCCGGCCGCCGCCATCTCGTTCAGTCCGGACGGAGTGTATCTGGCGACGGATGGCAGTCGACCGGAGAACGCCATGGTCTGGAATCTGAGCACGGGCCAGGGCGTTGACCTGATCGGGCACAAGCAGCCAGTTACCAGCATCGTGTTCAGTCCGGATTCGCTCCGTGTTGCCGCGGCCAGCAGAGACGGATCGGCGCTGATCTGGGACCCAGCCAGTGGAGCGCTGGTGTCCGAGTTGCGCGGACACCGTGGTGAAGTACGCAAGGCGGAATTCAGTCCCGATGGTCTGTTTCTCGTCACCGCCAGCGCGGACAAGACTGTGCGCGTGTGGGAGGCGACGTCGAACCCGGGTAAACGCGTCATCGAGCTGCACGGGCACACTCGCCCGGTTACCTCGGCGATGTTTGGGCCGGTTGGCTATAGCATTGGCGACAGCACGATTCCGCTCGTGATCACCACCAGTGGCGACAAGACGGCGCGGGTCTGGGACGCGAACAAGGGCGCTGAGCTGCAGAAACTGCCGCTGCAGCGTGGCGTAGTCACCGACGCGCAATTCAACTGGGACGATAGCCGCTTCGCGACGGCCAACGAGGACGGCGTTGTGCGGGTGTGGGAAACAAGCAGCGCCAAGCTCGTCCGCGAATTCAAAGGTCACACCGACGTCGTCGTGAGCGTTCGATTTTCACCGGATGGCGCGTACGTGCTCAGCGCCAGCAGAGATGGAACTGCCCGAGTCTGGAGTCTCGCCTCCGGACAGCTAGCCGCGCCAGAGATGCGCCATGAAGGGCCAGTCAACAGCGCTGAGTTCAGTCCAGACGGCGGCCGCGCGGTTACCGCTAGCTCAGACAGAAAAGTCATCGTCTGGGACTGGACGACAGGTGCAGCGCCGATCGTGCTCGAGGGCCACACTGACGCCGTGTACGGTGCGACGTTCAGTCCGGATGGGCGGCGCGTACTTTCTCGCGCCTGGGACAACACGGCCCGCGTCTGGACGTTGGCCGCACCCCAGCAGCCACGCACGCTCTTGGGGCACACCGGTCACATCAATGGGGCGTCATTCAATTCCACCGGTCAGAAAGTGGTTACCGCCAGCAGTGACCATACGGTACGCGTTTGGGACGCCACGACTGGTCAGCAGCTTGCGCAAATGATTGGTCACGTTGGGCCGGTGCAAAGCGCACGCTTCAGCCCGGATGACCAGCTGGTCGTCACCGCGAGCGCGGACAGCACCGCCGGCCTGTGGAAGTCGAGCGACGGATCCATCGTACGTCCGCTCATTGGCCACCAGAACGCCGTGAACGACGCCCAATTCAGTCCGGATGGCCTCCTCGTGGCGACGGCCAGTGACGACGGAACCACGCGCATCTGGGCGTTGCCCGAAGCGAACGAATGATCGTCATGCTCGGCGGCGCCGGCCTCGGTCTGGTCTGGGGCTGGTTGATCTGCTCGCACCGGTCGGGCCAGCCACCAGCTCTGGGCGTCCTGGTCGGCGGTGCGGTCGTCCAGGCGGTCCTGGCCGGCTGGCTGAGCGCCACCGGGGCGGCGCTGATCGTGGTGCTGGGTGCGATCCTTGGCTGCTGGCTGCATCTGAGTTGGCTGGGCCAGATTCGCGCCCGCCGGGGGAGGTCACGTGCTTGAGACGTCGCTATCGGCCAGCGGGCTGCAGTTGTGGGGTGCATTCAGCTTCGGCGTGCTCATCGGCTGGTACGTCTACTACATCAACCGCTACCGCCGCGGCGACGTACAGCTCGGCGACCTGGTGACGTTGATTGGCGTTCTCGGCGGCAGTGCCGTATTGGTGCTCTTTCCGGCGCGGACCGATCTGTTCGGTGCGTATGGCATCGGCCTGGCCGTCGGCTTTTTCGGCTATTTCCTGGCGCTAATCGTGCAGGTCAGCATCTCCAAGAACTTTGACGTCGACTGGTTTCTCGACGGTCGGCGGAAGCGGGCTGGCGCTGATTTCGACCCGGGCACCGGCGAGCATCCGATGGTCGATACATCTACTTCGGGTACACCCAGAGTCAACTGAGCCATGTCGGTCGATCCTGAGGCCGAGCTCAGGCGCATTCTGGCCGACCCGCCGTCATGGCTTCGGTGGCCCGTCTGGGTCATCGGATGGGACATCATCCAGGAGCTGGACGAGCGATTCCGGGTCCCGGCGCTTGCGCGATTGGCGTGGCTCATGTCAGAGCGTGATCGGGAAGCGCTATTTGTGCGTGCCCGCGGTTGGCCGTCTGAAGAGTCCGGATTGGAGTTGCCGGCGCATGTCTGGAGGTTCATCGTCCAGGAGTTCCTCGCCTCGGCGCAGCGACAGCGCACCATGCCAGCGCCGCCGCCGATGCGCGGCATTGAGCCGCCGCCCGAAGAGCCGCGCATGCCCTGGGACCCGCCGCCAGTGGCGGCCAATGGGGCTCACATCCCCGTGCGCGACCGCGTGGTCAACACGGGCCTGGCGACGCTCGATGCGCCTCTGCGCCCGATTGACGAGCGCCAGTCCCTGTCGCCGGCCCGGGCCTACTACTTCTGGTTCGAATTCGCCCAATCGAGGCTCGCCGGCGCGATTGACGCTCCGTCACCGCCGCTGGCAATCCAGGCGCTACCCGCCCGCACGCGCCTGACCGTCGTGCTGCACGGCTTTGACGACGAGCTCCGGTTCGCACTCGATGCCGACGTTGGCCAGTTCGAGCTCGACGAGAACGGTCACTTTCGGGTGTACCGACAGCCGCAACAGGCGCCGCCCGGTGTCTCGGACAAGCGCCTGTTTTTCCGCATTACGACACCGCCCACTCCGGGCAATGCGCGCCTGCGCTGCAGTATCTATTGTCGAGGCGTGCTGATCGAATCACGCGTCGTCACCGCGGCGGTGGGCGTCGCCACTCAGCAACCCGCGCTCCACGCAGCTGTCGACTACACGCTGGCCAGCTCATTCGACGCAACCTTCCTGGACGATCTGGATGCGCACGCGCTCTGCATGCTGCTCAACGACAACGGGAACGGCACGCACGGACTCCGCCTGTTCGGTGCCAATGACGCCAACTTGCTCAAGCGCGACGTCAGTTTGCGCGACCACGAGCTGCAAGGCTGGATCGATGCCACTCGACGCGCAATGCGGATTGTCGCGTGGGGCGACGAGCAGCCGTGGAGCGAAAGAAGTCACTATGCGTATGGCGACGGCCGCAAGAATCCGAACCGACTGGCAGTCGACCTCGCCAGGTTCGCGGTCGAGGGCTACCGCGTCTACCGGCGCCTGATCAGAGACCTGGGCGGCGACGACGTGGGTGCGCTGGAGCAACTGCTCCGCCGGTCCGTGCTGGTCCAGATCGCGGCGCGCAGGTCGGCCGCCGCGTACGTGCCAACGGCCATGATCTATGACATCCATCTCGACACAAATGCGTTTCCGACGAGCGACTACCGATTGTGCCCGCCCATCGGCGCCGCGCTGACCAACGGCACGCCCATCGAGGCGTCCGTGTGCTTTCAGGGCACGTGCCCAACCCGCCGGATGAGCGAAGAGCTGCGCGCCAACCTCGATCCCAATCGATCGATGCGCGACCTCGGTCCGGTTGTCTGTCCGAGCGGGTTCTGGGGCTACCGCTTGCAGTTGGGGCTGCCACTCTCGGTTGGCGCGGACGACGACACACCCCTGCGCATCACGTACCGTGAGGCGCCCCAGCTGACCGCCGGCATCTGGACGGGTTTCCAGAGCTGGCCGGCGCACGAGGCGCAGCTGACGCGCGGTGGACGGAAGCTGGATGTCGCACGCTCGCGGGCCGATCTCGTGCGACTGTTGCGCCACAGCCGTCCGCACATGGTGTACTTCTACTGCCACGGCGGGTTCGCCGGTGACGGTAGTCCATGTCTGTTCATTGGCGGACAGGATGATCCAGGCATAACTCCGGACAACCTCGACGCGAATGGCATCCGCTGGGACGTACCGCGGCCGCTGGTGTTCATCAACGGCTGCAGCACAGCGTCGCTCGAACCGAAGCTGGCCTTCGACTTTGTCAGCAGTTTCGTCGAGGAGGTCCGCGCCGCGGGCGTGATCGGCACCGAAATCACCGTCTTCGAGCCGCTCGCCTCGACTTTTGCCGAAGCCATGTTCGAACACTTCCTGCACGGCGTCGCCGTCGCCGAGGCAGTCCGCCAGGCACGGCTGCGGGTGCTCGAGCAGGGCAACCCACTCGGCCTGGTGTACGTCCCATTCGTAATTGGCAGTCTCAAGATGGTCGCCGCGTAAGACGCCAGCCTGGATGCGGGCGAACCGCATGGTGGGCAAGCTTCCCAGTCATCGGGACTTCTCGAGGCCGTCTCGCCAGCGGCGACCAGTCGACGTATGATCTCCGCGCGACTCTGGGATGATAGGTATCAGCAGAGTGATCTGAAGTCGGCCAACACGCTGAGCCCAAGTCTGCTCGAGCAAGACAATTGGGAGGATTTTCGTGCAGGGAGAGCCGAGGAACGCAAGTCAGACCCAGTTATGGCGCCGGCGCGCATTTCTGGTGCGCGTGGCAGGCACGGCCTTCGGGGCTGCAGGTCTGTCGCTTCTAGCCGCGTGCGCCCCGAGCACGCCCCCGGCCGCGCCGACCCAAGCCCCGGCCGCCCCGGCGCCCACGCAAGCACCCGCGGCACCAGCACCGACAAAGCCAGCCGCCGCGGCACCAGCGCCCACCCAGGCACCAGCCGCCGCTCCGACAACGGCGCCCGCCGCCAAACCAGCCGCGACCACCGCGCCAGCGGCTGCTGCTGCCGCGCCTACGGGCACGCTGCGCTACGCCAGCGCCGACTTCGGCAGCGAGTCGCTCGATCCGATCGTGATCGACTCGCTGTGGGGTTGGGCGATGTACGACGCGCTGCTGACGTTCGACCCGCAGGGGAACGTGATCGGCAACGTGGCCGAGAGCTACGAGCTGAGCCCGGACGGCCTGACCTGGACCTTCAAGATCCGCAAGGGCATCAAGTTCTGGAATGGCGACCCGCTAAACGCGAATGACGTGGTTTTCTCGCTGACGCGCTTCGGTTCCAAAGAGTCGACCAATCCTTGGTCGCCGTACATCCTCAAGAACAATGAGTCGATCACCGCGAAGGACGATGACACGGTCGTCTTCAAGGCGCTCAAGCCCGAGCCAGCGCTGAAGATCCCGTTCGCCTGGACGCGCATCCTGCCCAAGAATTACTTCGAAAAGGTCGGGCAGGACGGCTTCCGCGAAAAGCCGATGGGTTCCGGGCCCTACAAGTTTGGCAAGTGGACGCCGAAGACCACGATGGAGTTCGAAGCCAATTCCGATTACTGGGGTCCCAAGCCGCAGTGGGCAAAGATCGTCGAGACGCTGGTGCCTGAGGAAGCCACCCGCGTGGCCCAGCTCGAGCGCGGTGAGGCCGACATCATTGGCAACCTGGGTTTTGACCGCCTGACCGAGCTGAAGGGAAAGGGCTACCGGCTGCAGGAAGTGGGCTTGCCGACCGCGGCCAACATCAGCTTCCCGGGCACCTTCATGACCAAGGGCCCGACGTCAGATGTCAAGGTCCGCCAGGCGATGTCGTATGCGATCAATCGCCAGGAGATCTGCGACACGTTCTACAAAGGCTTGGCCAAGCCCGGCGGCTGGTGGTTCTTCAGCGATCAGACGTGGGGCTTTGACTCGAGCTTCAAACCCGATCCATACGATCCGGCGAAGGCCAAGGCGTTGCTGCAGGAAGCCGGTTATCCCGGCAAGTTCACGCCGCAGAGCACGACCCTGTACACCACCGCGGTTGCCGCGGACCTGATGCAAATTCTGCAGGGCTACTGGCAGGCGGTCGGCATCACCGTCGACATCCAGGTGGTGGATACGCCTGTCTATAACGGCCTGGTCTTCGTGCGCGCTAAGGAACCGACCGAGAAACAGGTCGGCGCGATCTGGCCGTGGGTCGGCCCCGTCTTCTACAACAACGTCTACCACTCGGCCAATATGTTCACGTCGGTCGGCGTGCACACCACGAGCAATGATCCCAAGGCCGATGAGATGTACCAGGCGGCGACCACCGAGCTCGACGACACCAAAGGCAAGAAGCTGTGGGCCGACCTGATGCACTACGCCTACGACTCGATGTGGATCAACGAGGGCATCGTGAACGTGCCGACCTACTTCGTGGCCGGGCCGCAGGTCGGGCAGTTCACTGGTCGTATCAACCGCAGCTTGTGGGACGGCTACGGCGGCATTCAGCACAAGGCGTAATTGGTCATGGCCGGGCAGCGGTGGCCCCACTGCCCGGCTAGAGGAGGCACATGGGCCGCCAGCTCGTCGTCCGCTTAGTTCAATCCTTTGTGTCCCTGATCGGGATGTCCGTGTTGATCTTCGTCCTGGTGCGGGCGTCCGGCGACCCGGTCGATTTGATGCGTGGACCGTCCACGACCGAGGCCGAGATCGCGAACATCAGAGTCCAGTGGGGCCTGGATAAGTCGTACGCCGAACAGTACTGGCTGTTTGTCAGCGGCATGGCCCAGGGTGACCTGGGCAAGTCGCTGATCCAGCGGCGGCCCGTGACGACCATGATTGGTGAAGCGCTGCCGAGCTCACTGGCGCTGGGCGGCCTGGCGTTCGTCATCGGCATCGGCCTGGCGTTGGTGCTGGGCGTCATGGCGGCCACCAGACGCGACACCTGGCTCGACAACGGCGTGAAATTCCTGGCCATTCTGGGTCAGGCGCTGCCGACCTTCTGGGTCGGCATCGTGGCCATCTACGTCTTTTCGGTGTACTGGCACCTGCTGCCAACCTCCGGCATGGGCGGACCGGCGAATTACGTGCTGCCCGTGCTCACTTTGGCGTTTTTCCTGATGCCGGGCATGATGCGCCTGGTTCGGTCGAGCATGCTGGATGTGCTGGGCAGCGAGTATGTCAAGCTGGCGCGCATCAAGGGCCTGCCCGAGCGAACCGTGATCTGGAAGCACGCGCTGCGCAACGCGCTGATCGCGCCTCTTACAGCCGCGGGGGCCATCTTCGCGGGCTTGATCACGGGCGCCGTGATCCTCGAGACGGTGTTTGCCTGGCCTGGCGTGGGCAGGCTGATGGTCACCGCGGTTTCGGGCCGAGATTTTCCCGTCGTGCAGGGCGTCACAATGATGGTCGCGGTCGTGACGTTGGCCATTAACCTGCTGGTCGATATCGCCTACGCTTACGTTGATCCGAGGATCAGAACGTAGATGGACATTGCAGTCGCCCGACCGGAGATCGTCGCCGAGGGGGGCGAGGAACAGCGCCAGGCGCGCGGCTGGGACATCTTCCTGCAGCTCAATTTCGCGCTACCCGCGCTGGTCCTGCTGCTGCTGGTCGTGTCGGCCATCTTTGCAGCGCAGATCGCGCCGTACGACCCGCTGCAGACGACGCTCACGGATCGGCTGAAGCCGCCGGCCTTTGCTGGCGGGACTGGTGCGCACCTGCTGGGTACGGACAAGCTTGGCCGCGACGTGCTGAGCCGGATCATCTTTGGCTCACGCGTGTCGTTGAGCGTGGCGTTGTCGGTCATCCTGATCACAGGCAGTGTGGGCACGGTGCTGGGCATTCTGGGCGGCTATCTGGGCGGCTGGGTGGACAGCCTGCTGATGCGTATCACCGATATCAGCCTGGCCTTCCCGGGCATCCTGATCGCGCTGTTGCTGGCGGTCATCCTCGGCCCATCGCTCACGACGGTCGTGTTGGCTGTATCGCTGCTTGGCTGGGCGCCGTACGCGCGCTTGATTCGTGGCGAGGTGCTGAAGCTGCGCAACGCGGACTTCGTGTTGCAGGCGCGCATCATTGGCTGCTCACCAGCGCGGATCATGCTCACGCACATCTTCCCGAACATCGTCAACCCGCTGTTGATCCTGTCCACCCTGTCGGTAGGCCTGGTTATCCTCGTGGAGTCGGCGCTCAGCTATCTCGGCGCGGGCATTCCGCCGCCCGTTGCGACCTGGGGCTCGATGGTTGCCGACGGCCGAGGCCTGATCGACACCGCCTGGTGGATCTCGTTCTTCCCGGGCCTGGCGATTGGCCTGGTGGTCCTGTCGGGTAACTTTCTGGGCGATTGGCTGCGCGATCGGCTGGATCCACGCCTCCGTCAAATTTGATGCGCTCCAGCTTAACCCGTGCGGCCGGAGCGTCCCGGCGCATGCACCATCCGAAACCCACAGTGTATTCCCGGAGGGTTAGCTGAGTGGTGCCCGGCGCGAGCTGGCCGAAGCCGTTGCTGCAGGTCGAGGACCTGCGCACGTACTTCTATACCCGCCGCGGCGTGGTCAAAGCCGTCGACGGCGTGAGCTTCTCGGTCGCGCCGGGCGAGACCCTGGGCATCGTCGGCGAATCCGGCTCAGGCAAGACGATGACCAGCCTGTCGCTGTTACGCCTGGTGCCGCAGCCCGGCGGCAGGATCGTCGGGGGCAAGATCCTGTTCGAGGGCGTCGACCTGCTACAGCTGAGTGAAGCTGAGATGCGCGCGTACCGCGGCAGCAAGATCTCGATGATCATGCAGGACCCGATGGCCTCGCTGAATCCGGTGTACACCATTGGCGAACAGGTTGCCGAACCGCTACGCCAGCATCAGAATCTCGCTGGCAAGGCGCTCTGGGACAAAGTCACGGAGGCGCTGCGGATGCTGCGCATCCCGTCACCGCGCGAACGCTTGGGCAACTATCCGCACCAGATGAGTGGCGGCATGCGCCAGCGCGTGGTTGGCGGCATCGCCATCTCCTGCCGGCCCAAGCTGATCATCGCCGACGAGCCAACGACGGCGCTCGACGCGACCATCCAGGCCCAGTATTTGGCGCATCTCAAAGCCCTGCAGCGCGAGACGAACGTGGCGATGATTTTCGTCAGCCACGACTTCGGCATCGTGGCCAAGATGTGCGATCGCGTCTCGGTGATGTACGCCGGGAAGATCGTCGAGACAGCCAGCGTGCGCGAGCTGTTCAACAACCCACAGCACCCCTACACGATCGGCCTGGTCAACTCGGTGCCGCGCCTCGACCGCAAAGTCGAGCGCCTGGCCTCGATCGAAGGTCAGCCGCCGGCGTTGCTGAACCTGCCGCCCGGCTGCCGCTTCGCGCCGCGCTGCTATGCCGTTATGGACCGCTGTCGAGTGGAAGAGCCGCCGCGCGTCGAGGCGGCGGACGATCACTTCGCGTCCTGCTGGCGTGTGGGCGTGGCGTCATGACGGCCGCGCCGATCCTGGAAGGGCGGAACCTCAAGAAGCACTACCCGGTAACCAAGGGCATCGCGCTCCAGCGCACTGTCGGCTGGGTGCGCGCGGTCGACGACGTGTCTTTTGCCATCCGCCCAGGTGAGACGTTGAGCCTGGTTGGCGAATCCGGCGCGGGTAAGACGACGGTTGCCAAAACGGTCCTGCTGCTCGAAAAGCTGTCGGGCGGCCAGCTGCTGTTCCACGGCCACGACGTGAGTCAGTTCGGACGAGCCGAGTTGAAGGAGTACCGCTCGAACGTGCAGGCGGTCTTTCAGGACCCGTGGGGATCGATGGACCCGCGCATGCGCGTGAAGACGATCGTCGGCGAACCGCTCGTGGTCAATACCGCGCTGACGAAGCGGGAGATTCACCGCAAAGTCGTCGAGCTTCTCGCGCAAGTCGGGCTGCGCCCAGATCAAGCCGAGCTCTATCCGCATGAGTTCAGCGGTGGCCAGCGCCAGCGCATCGCCGTGGCGCGCGCGCTCGCGCTCAATCCGAAGCTCGTCGTCCTGGATGAACCGGTCTCGGCGCTCGACGTGTCCATTCGTGCGCAGATCATGAATCTGCTGAAGGACATCCAGACTTCGTTTGGACTGAGCTATCTGTTGATTGCGCACAATCTGGCGACCGTGCGCTACATGAGCCACGCCGTGGCCATCATGTACCTCGGCGAGATCGTCGAATACGCGGACGGTGACGAGCTGTTCGAGCGCCCGCTCCATCCGTACACGAAGGCGCTGCTGTCGGCGGCGCTGCCGACGCAACCGGACGAGGTCTCCGAAGAGATCGTGTTATCTGGAGAGATGCCTTCGCCGTTGAATCCACCGCGCGGCTGTCACTTCCACCCGCGCTGCCCAGCCGCCATGGATATCTGTCGCGAGGTCGCCCCGGCCGTTATCCAGATAGGATCGTCATCGCACCGCGTCAGCTGCCACCTGTACGACGAAGCCACCGCCTGACGGACACCGTCCGTCAGGCGAGCGTGGCCAGGGCGGCGTTGAACGTTTTGGACGGGCGCATGACGGCCTCGGCGCGCGACGGGTCGGGTCGGTAATAGGCGCCGATATCGACCGGGCTGCCCTGGACGGCGAGGAGCTCGGCGATGATGGTTTGCTCCTGGTCGGCGAGTGTTTTGGCCAACGGCGCGAATGCTTCCGCCAACGCAGCATCATTGGTCTGGCGCGCGAGCTCTTGTGCCCAATACAGGGCCAGGAAGAAGTGGCTGCCGCGGTTGTCGATACCGCCGAGGCGGCGAGTGGGCGACTTGTCCTCGTTGAGAAAGGTGGCGGTGGCCCGGTCGAGCGTGTCGGCGAGGACCTGCGCGCGCTGGTTCGTGGTGGTCCGAGCCACGTGCTCGAAGCTGGCCGCGAGCGCCAGAAACTCGCCCAGACTGTCCCAGCGCAAGTAGTTTTCCTTGAGCAGCTGCTGGACGTGTCTCGGCGCGGAGCCGCCGGCGCCTGTTTCGAACATGCCGCCGCCGGCGATGAGCGGCACGATGGACAGCATCTTGGCGCTCGTGCCGAGCTCGAGGATCGGAAACAGATCGGTCAAATAGTCGCGCAGCACGTTGCCCGTCACCGAGATGGTGTTCTCACCGCGGCGGATTCGATCGAGCGAATACGCCGTCGCCTGCGCGGGCGCCATGATCTCAAACGTCAGTCCGTCGAGCTCGTACTCCGGCAGATAGGCCTTCACCTTCTGAATCAGCTTGGCATCGTGCGGACGCTCCTCGTCGAGCCAGAACACCGCAGGATCGCGGGTCGCCTGGGCACGGTTGACTGCGAGCTTGACCCAGTCGCGGACGGGTAGATCTTTGGTCTGGCACATGCGGAAGATGTCGCCCGGGCAAACCGCCTGGTCCAGCACGACCTTGCCCGCATCGTCCACGACGCGCACCGTGCCGATCGTCGAAATTTCGAATGTCTTGTCGTGGCTGCCATACTCTTCGGCCGCCTGGGCCATCAGGCCGACATTTGGCACCGAGCCCATCGTCGACGGGTCGAACGCACCATGCGCGCGGCAATCGTCGATCACCACCTGGTAGACGTCGGCGTAGCTGCTGTCCGGGATGACCGCCAGCGTGTCTGCTTCTTTGCCGTCCGGGCCCCACATGTGGCCGGAGGCGCGGATCATGGCCGGCATCGTCGCGTCGATGATGACGTCGCTCGGCACGTGCAGGTTGGTGATGCCGCGGTCGGAGTCGACCATCGCCAGGGCGGGTCCCGCGGCGAGCTCGGCGTCGAACGACGCCTTGACCTGTGCACCGTTTGGGAGCGCCTCCAGCCCTTTGAAGATCGCGCCCAACCCGTCGTTCGGGCTCAAGCCGGCCGCGGCGAGCACGTTGCCGTACTGAGCGAACGTGTTCGGGAAGAAAGCCCGCACCGCATGGCCGAAGATGACCGGGTCGGAAACCTTCATCATCGTCGCCTTGAGGTGCACCGAGAACATCACGCCCTCGGCCTTGGCACGGGCAACTTGCGCGGCCAGGAAGTTGCGCAACGGCGCGGCGCGCATGACCGATGCATCGACGATCTCGCCGGCGACAACGGGCACCGACGCACGCAATAGGCTGGTGCTGCCGTCTTCGGCCGCCAGCTCGATGCGCAGCGACCCGTCCCTGGTCATGACGGCCGACTTTTCCGTGGCGCGGAAGTCGTCGGCTGCCATATGCGCAACGTTCGTCTTCGAGTCAGAGGTCCATGCACCCATCCGATGTGGGTGCGCTCGCGCGTAGCTCTTGACCGACGCCGGCGCACGCCGGTCGGAGTTGCCCTCGCGCAGGACCGGGTTGACGGCGCTGCCCTTGATCTTGTCATAACGCGCGCGTATCTCGCGCTCCTGGTCGGTCTTCGGATCGTCGGGATAGTCCGGCAGGTTGTAACCCTGCTGGCGCAGCTCAGCGATCGCCGCCTTGAGCTGCGGGATGGAGGCCGAGATGTTCGGCAACTTGATGATGTTCGCGCCGGGCGTCTTGGCCAGCTCGCCGAGCTCAGCCAGGGCATCGCCGATGCGCTGCCGCGGCTCGAGACGCTCAGGAAAGCTGGCGATGATGCGCCCGGCCAGCGAGATATCCCGCGTCTCGACTCTGACGCCCGCCTTGGCCGCGAAGCCGCGCACGATTGGCAACAAGGAATACGTCGCCAGCGCGGGCGCTTCGTCAGTGTGGGTATAAATGATGGTCGATTCAGTCACTTGTCTAGAAGATAGTGGAGCATAGGGGAGCTGCATGGCATTCAAGGTTGTCGCAACACCGTTCGGTGGTCGCATCGAGACCGAGTTTCCGTACGAGCACGAGGCGCTGCGGCCGCTGGGCATCACGATTCAGACCGCCCAGGCCCAGACTGACGCCGACTACATCGCCCAGGTGCGCGATGCTGACGCGATCATGGTCGGCGGCCGTCTGCTGAACGCCACGATCATCAGTCAGCTCGAGCGCTGCAAGGTCATCGCCAATGGCGGCGTAGGCGTCGATCGAGTCGACCTGGACGCCGCTACGGGCATGGGCATCGTCGTGACCAACGTGCCAGATGTGTTCATCGACGAGGTGGCCAACCACGCGATGATGCTGCTGCTGTGCTGCGCCAAGAAGACCATCGTGCTCGATCGCGCGGTGCGCGAGGGACGCTGGGGCGACGCTCGTCGGTACATGGCACCCATGCCCAAGCTGACCGGCGAGGTGCTCGGCCTGGTCGCGTTCGGCAACATTCCGCGCAAGGTCGCCGCTCGTGCGCGTGGCTTTGACATGCGAGTCATCGCCTGGGATCCCTTCGTCGCCGACGAGGTATTCACTGCGCACGGCGTCGAACGGGTGACCGACCTGGCCGAGGTCTTCCAGCGGGCCGACTTCGTGTCCGCCCACCTGCCGCTCAACAACGACACGCGGGGGCTGTTGAACTACGCACTGTTCAGTCGCATGCAGCCGCGCGCCTACTTCATCAACACGGGCCGTGGACCAACCCATGTCGAAGCCGACCTGATCCGCGCGCTCGAAGAAAAGAAGCTCGCCGGCGCGGGCCTGGACGTGATGGAAATTGAACCAACGCTGGCCGGCAATCCGCTCCACGCGATGGACAACGTCGTGTTGACGCCGCATACGGCCTCGGTCTCGGATATATCGGACGTCGAGCGCCGCCGACGCGTGGGCCAGGAGATTGCCGCCGTACTGCAGGGGCGCATGCCGCGCAGCGTCGTCAACAAGGAGGTCCTGGAGCGCGTCACGCTCAGCACCCCGGCTCCCGTCTAACGTCCGCGCCTTTCAATGGTTGCCATTGTCCCGCCTGTCGGCTGGCCCAAACGAAAACCATCGGAGGCGCGCGAAGCGCGAGGAAGTTGTACGGCAACCTACCGCGGCGTCAGCGAGCGCTGTGCTTGACCTCCTGGAGGATCCAGGAATTGCCATCGGGATCCTTGAAGTCGGCGAACGAGCTGTAGTCGGAGTGGGCTGGGTCGGCGCCGGGCTGCCAGCCATTGGCGCCCATGTGGCGGATGTCGCTGACCTCGACCCCGCGCCCGACCAGCTCCGCGCGCGCCGCCTCGATGTCGGCAACCACCAGATGCATGCCCTGGTAGGTGCCCGGCGTCGCGCTGGTCAGTCCTTTGCCGATCGTGAGTGAGCACGC
>DASXRR010000049.1:0-12118 GCA_036506475.1 Chloroflexota bacterium | reverse complement strand
TGAACGCCGTCCACGTCGTTTTGCTGTCGAAACTCGGGACGGACGATCAACTGGAGGACGGTGCACTTGGGCCGCCTGGCGTACAGGAGCGCGCAGCGTCGTGGATAAGGCTCGACCGGCCAAGGCATATTGATCGAGGTCGAGCACCTGGAGAAAACGTTTCGCGTCGCCCGACAACCTGCAACCCAGGCTCCGCCTGCCCAGTCCGGTTCCGGGTGGTTTGGGACGTGCGGGCAGTACCCATCTAGGCCTGCCGGGCGTGAGCGCCACCGTCGCTCTTGCCGCGCCTTCCCCGTCCGGGCCGGACGGTTTGGGACGTGCGGGCGGTGCCCATCTGGATAGCAGAACCGACATGCCAGGTGTGAGCACCAGGGATCACTCGTGGTGGATCGGGAACGGGTAGTAGCGGAACAAGAACAGCAGCGCGGTGATGACCGAGGCCCCGACCGCCAGGCCAAAGCCAAAGACGCCCGTAAACAGCGGGTGATCGAACTTGAGGTGCATATAGAAGCCGACGACGAGCACGAACTTCGTCGCCGACAGCACCAGCAAGATAAACACCAGCCCTGGCCGCAGAAACTCCTGGGTATACGCCCATACCTCGAGCATGGTGATGATGGCCAACACCACGCCGACGATCGTGTATGTCTTCGCCCCGGGGTGTGCGTGCTCCATGCCCTCGTGGCCGCTCGCCAAATGGTGCTCAGTGCTCACGTAGCCGTCAGCCGTCAGCAGTCAGCAGTCAGCAGAACGATCGAACGCTCCGCCACCGCGGTTGCAGTCCGGCTGTTCCTCCCTTCCCGATAGCTGATGGCTGAAAGCTTCATTCTGGGATCAGATAGACGAGCGTGAAAATCAAGATCCACACAATGTCGACGAAGTGCCAGTACAGCCCCGCGATCTCGACGAACAGCGAGTGCTCCTGGTGCAGCCGACCGCGCAACGAGTGCGCCACGAGCGACAGCAGCCAGAACACGCCGATGAATACGTGTGTACCGTGGAAGCCCGTCAAGGTGAAGAAGGTCGAGCCAAAGAGGTTGCGGCTGAGCGTCAGACCGTCTCGATAGAAGGTGGTGAACTCGTAGAACTGGCCACCCAGAAAAACGCAGCCCAATAGGGCAGTGGCGGACAGCCACACGCGCATCTTGCGCTCCTGGCCAGCCTGGATCGCCGCCAGCGCCAGCACCATGGTCAAGCTCGACAGCAGCAGCACGAACGCCGAGACAGACGTATAGGGCACGTCGAAGATCTCGCGCGGCAGCGGCCCATCGAGGCTGCGGTTCTTGTAGACCATGTACGTCGCGATGAGCGTCCCGAAGAACATGCAGTCGGACGCCAGGAACGCCCACATGAGCAGCTTGCGGTTGTCGATTCCGACGCTGGTATGGGGATGTTCCAAAACAAGCGCGCCGTGCTCGGGCGGTGGCGCAAGATCGCCACGATCGACGACGACGGGCGCAGCGGAATGGGCCACGAGCTATGCCGCCTCGAACGACCAGCCGTAGATGCTGCCCAGCAGCACCGCCAGGCCGGTGATTGCGAAGATCGGAATGGAGCTCGGACCGACAGCGTCGGCGACGAGCAGCCCAACAGCCATGAGCGTCAGGCCAACCGCCGCGAGCAGCGGGAAGTACGACGGCGAGGGCATGTGAATGACCGGCGGCAGGTCGGACACGGCGGTCGTGGCCACGACTTCGTGCGCTTGCTCAGTCGCGTGCGCGGGACCACCCGCTAGCGGCGTGACCTCGATCGGATCGAGATGCATGCGCTCGGGATGCTTCATCGCCCACCACGCGTCACGCGAGTGCACGACCGGAATGCGCGCGAAGTTGTAGACGGGTGGCGGCGATGGGATCGACCATTCGAGCGTAGCGCCGTCCCACGGATCGTCGGGCGCCGGGTCGCCGCTGCGCAGGCTCAGGAACAGATTGACCACGAAGATCAGCACTGAGAAGCCTAGCCCCATCGCACCGATGGTCGACACCTGGTTCAACCCTGTCACGCCGAGCTCAGGGCCATAGGTGTAGACACGTCGCGGCATGCCCAGCAGACCCGTCCAGTGCATGGGCATGAACGTCACGTTGAAGAAGATGAAGAACGTCCAGAAATTCCATGCACCGAGCGTCTCGTTGAGCATGCGGCCGCTTATCTTCGGGAACCAGTAGTAGATACCCGAGAACAGCGCCATGATGCTGCCGCCGATCAGCACGTAGTGAATGTGCGCGACGATGAAGTACGTGTCGTGCTGGATCAGGTCAGCCGGCGGTGAAGCGTGCATGATGCCGGTCACGCCGCCAATGATGAACATGGCGATGAAGCCGACCGCGAACAGCATCGGCGTCTTGAAGCTGACCGAGCCGCGGTGCATCGTGCCGATCCAGTTGAAGATCTTGACGCCCGTGGGCACCGCGATGAGCATCGTGGTCGACGCGAAGACCGCGTCCGCCAATGGGCCAAGGCCCACGGCAAACATGTGGTGCGCCCACACCCCGAAGGAGAGGAAAGCGATCGCGATGCCCGAGTAGACCATCACGGCGTAGCCAAACAGCGGTTTGCGCGAGAAGACCGGGATGACTTCGGACACCACGCCCATGCCGGGCAGGATCAGGATGTACACCTCGGGGTGGCCGAAGACCCAAAACAGGTGCTGCCACAGAACGGGATCGCCGCCATGCGGCACGCTGTAGAAGTTGGTGCCGAAGAAGCGGTCGAACATCAACAGGATCAGGCCGACCGTGATCGACGGGAATGCCAGCAGCAGCAGGACCATCGTGACCAGCGACATCCAACAGAAGATGGGCATGCGCATGAAGCCCAGCCCCGGTGCACGCATGTTCACGATGGTCACGAAAAAGTTGAGTGCCGCCGCCAGCGAGGCCACGCCGAGGATCTGCAGGCCCAACATGTAGAAATCGAGGCCCGAGCCGGGTGAGAACTGGCGCGAAGTCAGGTTGGCGTAAGCAAACCAGCCGGCATCGGGTGCGCCACCGAGCAGGAAGCTGACGTTGAGCAAGATGCCGCCCAGGATGAACGCCCAGTAGCTGAAAGCGTTCAGGCGCGGAAAGGCGACGTCGCGCGCGCCAATCTGCAGTGGGATGATGAAGTTGAAGAAGGCCGCGCTCAACGGCATGATCGCCAGGAAGATCATGGTCAACGCGTGCATAGTGAACAGCGAGTTGAACGTCTGCGCGCTGACCAGGGTGTTGTTGGGCACCCACAACTGGAGGCGGATAACCAGCGCTTCGAGACCGCCGATGACAAAGAACGTGCCGGCCGACACGCCGTACAGGATGCCGATGCGCTTGTGGTCGACCGTGGTGAACCAGCTCCACAGTCCGCGGTAGGCGGGCGCCGCGATGGTCGGCGGCGCGACGATCATGCCACCGTGTTCGACCGGCGCGGTGACTACTGCCATTCGCTACGGCGCTCCTTCGTTTCTGCTGCGCTGTCATCCTGAGCGCAGCGAAGGATCCGCGGGCCGACGGGCCACCCGCCGACAAGCGGATTCTTCGGCTTCGCCTCAGAATGACAAGTCATTTGAGTGATTGTAGATAAGCCGTAAGCACGTCGATCTCGTGGTCGTTTAGCCCGAGATTCGGCATGACCGAACCAGGCTTCTCTTTGGGCGGGTCTTTGAGCCAGCGCCGCAGATCGGCGGTCGTGTTCTCGAACAGGCTGCCCGCGAACGTGCCGCGGCTGGCGAAGTGGGTCAGGTTCGGCCCGATCTTGCCTTGCGCCGAGGTGCCCTGGATGGTGTGGCACGCGATGCAGCCCTTCTGCACAAAGACCTGCGACCCCTCAGTCGCAGGGCCAGCCGCGGGCGCCACAGCCGGCTGTTTCTGCGCGGCAAGCCAGCTATCGAACTCAGCCTGGGTCTGGATAATGGCCCGCTCGCGCATGTTGCCGTGCGAGTAGCCACACAGCTGGTAGCACTGGCCCGGGAACTCGCCGACCGAATTCGGCGTCATCCAGATGTAGTTTGTGGTGTGGCCAGGGAACGCATCGCGTTTGCCGCCCAGCGCCGGGATCCAGAAGCTGTGAATGACGTCGTCCGAAAGCAGCTGCAGATTCGCTGTGCGCCCGACTGGCAGATGCAGCTCGTTGGCCGTGACCACCTCGGCCTCGTCGTACTGGAACTCCCACCAGAACTGGTGGCCAACGACTTTGACCAGCATGCTCGGCTGTGGCGCGGGCGCCTGGCTGGTGAAGATGACCGGCAGGGTAACGAACAGGATCCAGGCCACGATGAGGACTGGAATGGTGGTCCAGATGAACTCGATCAACGTGTTGCCGTGGATCTGTGGCGGCAGGCGATCGCCGGCGCGACGTCGATAACGGATCGCCGCGAAGACGAGGATGGCTTCGACGAGCACACCGACCGCGACACCGGCGTAGATCGTGAGCATGAATAGGGACAGCCCCTCATCGGCATACTCGGAGCGCGGATTGAACGCGGTCTGGGGCGTAACCTCACAGCCCGCGATCATCAGCCCAGCGATGCCCACGCACAACGCCAGGCAAACGCGTACGGCCGTCTGACGATGCCTCACGATCAGCAACTAGTAGTCAGGATAACGATTGAGACGCTGCGCACGCAGCGTCAAGCTGACCTGGCTGCCGAAATTGCGCGCTGCCGAGCCTGCGTCGACGCTGGACTCCTGGCGCACGCCAACCCGATTCGGCCGACCATCCTCGCCGACCCGCGCCTGATGCTCATTGGCCAGGCGCCTGGGCCAGTTACCGACCGCAAGCTCTTCCACTTCGCCGGACCGGCGGGCAAGACGCTCGAGCAGTGGCTCGAGCGGGCTGGCTTTCCACCAGGCTACTTCCGAGAGCACGTGTACCTGAGCTCGCTCACGCGCTGCTTCCCGGGCAAGTCACGGTCCGGCAACGGCGACCGCGTTCCGTCCCGCGCTGAGGTCGCGCTCTGTCAGCCGTTTCTGAAGCGCGAGCTCGAGCTGCTGCAGCCGCGCCTGGTGCTGCTCGTCGGCAAGATGGCCATCGACGCCTTCCTCGGCAAGCAGCCGCTCACGGCCACGGTCGGTCACGTATTCGAGCTCGATAGCCGGCTGTTTCTGCCGCTGCCGCACGCCTCGGGTGTCAGCCGCTGGCTCAACGCGCCCGAGAATCGCGCCTTGCTGGACCATGCCCTGGCTGAGTTGAGCGGCT
This sequence comes from Chloroflexota bacterium, assembly GCA_036506475.1. Lineage (GTDB taxonomy): Bacteria > Chloroflexota > UBA6077 > UBA6077 > CF-72 > CF-72. Next base: position 6,949 of record DASXRR010000049.1, on the reverse strand, counting down.
TACGCGAGACGCTACAGCTCTAACGCCGGCTTTGTTGACAGACGCCAGCCGCCGCGCAACCCTTCACGCGGCCGTCCACGGCTGGATGGAGACGCCACGGACGGCACACTTCACCCGCTCAACGCGGGAAGGGGGAAACTGGGATGCGGTTTCTTCGACGGGCCCTGTTGTTTGTACCGGTGTTCGCGCTCGGTGTTGTGGGCGCGAGCCTGCCGACAGTCTCGCTCGGCGTCAACAGCACCGAGTTTCACGCCACGCTCAATGGCTATAACGAAACGCCATCCATCAATACTGACGGCTTTGCCACGCTCAAGTTGCACCTGGACGACGCGACGCAGACGATTTCCTTCCGGCTCGAGTACTCGGGCTTGAGTGCCAACCCAGCCGCAGCCCACATCCACCTTGGTCAGCAACACACGGCGGGTGGGGTCATGGTCTTCTTCTGCGGTGGCGGCGGTCAGCCAGCCTGCCCAGCCTCGACCTCGGGCGTCGTCTCGGGCTTGATCACGCCAGCCAACGTCGTCGGACCGGCGGCACAAGGCCTCGCCCCGGGCAACATGGCGGCGGTCTTCAACGCCATCCGCAGCGACGCGGCGTATGCCAATATGCACACCTCGAACTTCCCGTCGGGCGAAATCCGCGGCCAGGTCAAGGACTAGCCGAGCCCCATTGTCATTCTGAGCCTGCGAAGAATCCGCGAGCACACACGTTCCGGCAGGCGGATCCTTCGCTGCGCTCAGGATGACACGCTAGTCGCCTCCTGATCTCGATACTGCAGTTCGTAGAGCCGCGCGTACAGCCCGTTCTGCTCCAGCAGCGCGGCGTGCGTCCCCTCTTCGACGAGCTTGCCCTTGTGCATCACCAGGATGCGATCGACCTGGCGAATCGTGGATAGCCGATGGGCGATGATGATGCTTGTCCGGCCGTCCATGAGCCGTTCCAGGGCACGCTGGATCAGCCACTCCGTCTCGGTGTCGACGTTGGCGGTGGCCTCGTCGAGCACCAGCAGCATGGCCGGGTTGAACGCCACCGCCCGCGCGAAGGCAATCAATTGCTTCTGGCCAACGGACAGTCCGGCGCCGCGCTCCTTGACCGGCGTCTCATAGCCGGCGGGCAGTCGCGCGATGAACGCGTCAGCATGGACATAGCGCGCCGCCGCCCGCACCTGGTCGTCGTCGATGCGCGTTTCGTTCAGTCGAATATTGTGCGCCACAGTGCCCGTGAACAGGAACGGGTCCTGAAGCACCACGCCCACCTGGCGCCGCAGCTCGGCCTGCGGTAGGTCCCGCACGTCGATGCCGTCGACCAGCACCTGACCCTTCTGGACGTCGTAGAAACGCGACAGCAGCGCGATGATCGACGTCTTGCCTGCCCCGGTCGCGCCGACGATTGCTACCTTCTCGCCCTCCGCGATGTGGAACGAGACGCCCTTGAGCACCCAATTCCCAGGCTCGTAGGCAAACCACACGTCGCTGAATTCGATGTCGCCGCGCACTCGGCCGAGCGGCTGCGGATGGCGCGCGTCGCGGATGTCCGGCCGCTCGTCCAGGATCTGGAAGATCCGTTCGGATGACGCCATTGCCTGCTGCATCACGTTGTATTTCTCGCTCAGGTCGCGGATCGGCAGGAAGAAGCGCTCGACGTACTGGATGAACGCCACGACGCCGCCGACGGTGAGCACGCCGCTGAGTACCTGCGAGCCGCCGTACCAGACAATGGCGCCCGTCGTGATCGACGCCGCGACGCCCACCAACGGCCAGAACAGGGCAAAGTACAGCACGCCCAGTAAGTGCGACTGCAGCAGATCGCGGTTGATCGTGTCGAAGTGCTGGGCAGCCTGGCGCTCGCGATTGAACAGCTGGATGATCGGGATGCCGCTGATGTTTTCGGCGATCGTTGCGTTCACTCGGGCGAGCTTGATGCGCACGGCGCGAAACGACTCGCGCATGCCCTGGCGTATGAAGTGCGTCAGTACCAGAAGCGGCGGAATGACCAGGAACGTCAGCAGCGCCATCTGCCAACTCAGCAGCAATAGCGCGGCGGCGATGCCGACAATCGTCACCGCGTCGCTCATGATCGCAAGCCCGCCCGAGGTCAGCAGCTCGTTCAGCGCATCGACGTCATTGGTTAGCCGCGTCATCAATCGGCCGACCGGGTTGCGATCGAAGAACGACAGCGACAGACGCTGAATGTGCCCGAACAGGTGGACGCGCAGGTCGTGCATGGCCAGCTGCCCGGCGCGGTTGAGCAGGTAGTTCTGGCCGAAGCGCAGGAAAAAGATGCCGATGACGACGGCCAGATACTGCACTGCGTACACGTCCAGGCGCTCGAGGCGGCCGTTGGTGATCGCATCGTCGATGGCCTGTTTGACGATCGCCGGCCCCGCCAGCTCGAGCAGCGTCAGCATGACCAGCATCGTCATTGCCAGCAGCACGCTGCGCCCGTAAGGCCGGATATAGCTCAGCAACCTGGCGACGAGCCGACCGTCGTACGCCTTGCCGAAGACTTCCTCGTCGGGATGCGGAGAAACGGGCATGTCGCTACGCGTCCAACACCGTTCGAACGATGCATTGCGCCCGCCAAAGGCGGAACCCACCGGGTCCGGACGGCGCGCCGTAGCGCGAGGACACGCTTAGCGCAACCTGCCAGGGCCCGTGGCGTCTAGCGAGCCGACGCGTCATGGGTGGCCCGGCCGTGTGCCAACGTCAGGGAGCGCCTCCTCTTCGATGTCGAGCTCCTGGGCGATGAGCTGGCGCCGATAGATGCGCGCATACAGCCCCTGCCGTTCCAGCAGTTCAGTATGCGAACCCTGCTCCACGATCCGTCCCCGGTCCATAACCACGACTTGCTCGGCTGACCGCGTTGTCGACAAACGGTGTGCAATGACCAGGCTCGTACGGCGCTCCATGAACGTGTGCAGCTCCTCCAGGAGGGCCTCCTCGGTCCGTGTATCGACCGAGGACAACGCATCGTCCAGGATCAGGATCGTCGGGTCCTTGGCCACGCCGCGCGCGATGGCGGTGCGCTGCTTTTGGCCACCCGAGAGTGTGACGCCCCGTTCGCCGATCAACGTGTTCAACCCGCCTGACCATTGATCGAGGTCGTTCTCCAATCGTGAAAGGTGCACCGCGGAGCGGATGCGTGACTCTGTCGCTTCCTCGTCGCTGAGACCAAAGGCGACGTTGTCGCGCAGCGAACCAGAGAACAGGAAGGTCTCCTGGGGCACGAAGCCGATCCGCCGCCGCAGCTCGGCGACGGGCAGCTCGCGCACATCGACGTCGTCTACCAAGACCTGACCGCTGGTCACGTCCTGCAGGCGCGGAATCAGTGAGACCAGGCTCGACTTGCCGCTGCCGAGCGGCCCGACGATGGCATACGTCGATCCCGCGGGAACCGTCAGGTTCACCTGCTCCAGGATCGTGTGTCCGTCGATGGCCAGGCCGACGTTGCGAAATTCGATCTTGCCGCCGGGTTGCCACGCCCGGGTCTGGTCAGCCGTGCGGATGGTTGGCACGGTCGACAACACCTCGTTGATCCGCCGCAGCGATGCGGTGCCTTGCTGCCACATCGTGCCGACCCAGCCCAGCGCCTGCATCGGCCAGGCGAGCATCGCCACGTAGGCGATGAATTGGACAAACTCGCCGAGTGTCAACCGACCGCTGACCACCTCACGGCCGCCCATATACAGGATGAGCACGGTCAGCATGCCGACCACGAGCGTCATCGTCGGCCACAGCAGGCCGGTGAGCCGAATCTGGCTGAGCTGGCGGCTGACGTATTCGTGGCTCGTCCGCCGGAACGTTTCGGCCTCGGCCGGTTCCTGGGCATAGGCTTTGACGACGCGCTGGCCGGCGAACGTCTCGTGCGCGTGATCTGCCATCGCCGCGAACTGTTCCTGCACGCGCGTGAAGCGCTGCTCGATTCGTTTGTGGGTCAGAAAGTACAGGCCCATGGCGGCGGGCACGACCAGAGCGGCCCAGGTCGCCAGTCCAGTGCTGAGCTGAAACATCAGCGCCAATGCAATCAGCACCAGCAAGCTCGTGTTCAGGATGTGGTACAGGGCTGGTCCGAACAGTTGGCGCACCGCCGACAGATCGTTGATCCCACGCGCGACCAGGTCGCCCGTGCGATAACGCACGAAGAACGCTGGCTCGAGCGTTTCCAAGTGCTCGAAATAGCGGTTCCTGAGGTCGTATTCGACCCACCTGGACGCGCCCGTAATGATCAGCCGTGAGAAAAACCGGCAACACGCCTCGGCAATCGCCACCACGACAATCGCCACGGCAAACCAGTGCAACCCCCAGCCGACCTGGCTTCCCTGTTCGGTCGCAAACGAATCAATCGCCTGTCTGAGCAGCCAAGGCGTAACCAGCCCCAAGCTGGTGCTACCTAGCGTGAACCCCAGCCCAAGCAGCCAGCGCGAGCGATAGGCGCGGAAGTACTGCGCGACGAGACCACCCACGGAGAGATGACTATATTGGCTCCCAACCCCCGACGGTCCTGTGACCATCTGGCCGAAATCGCCGGTCAGCCGGTGCCGCGCGACCAGTGGCAGGGCCGCGATAATGGCGCGGACTCCGCATGTGGCAAGGCCAGCGCGTCACCGTCGTATTTCCTGCGTACAACGAAGAGGCCGGCATCGCCGCGGCTGTAGCTGACTTCGGTGGCATCGACGCTGTGGACGAAGTGCTGGTCGTCGACAACAACTCGAGAGACGCCACGGCAGTCAGGGCGCTCGAGGCGGGCGCACGAGTAGTCGCAGAGCCGAAGCAGGGCTACGGCAACGCCCTCAGAAGAGGCATGCACGAGGCCCAGGGCGAGTACGTCGTCCTGGCCGAGCCCGACGGCACGTTCATGGGCAAGGACGTTCTCAAACTGCTCACGTATGCGGATGATTTCGACCTGGTGCTGGGCACACGGACCACAAGAGAGCTGATCTGGCGCGGCGCCAACATGGGCTGGCAGCTGCGTTGGGGCAACTGGATTGTCGCCAAGTTCCTACAGGTACTCTTTGGCGGTCCGTCTCTGTCCGATTGCGGCTGCACGTTGAGGCTGATCAGGCGTGATGCAGCAGAACGCATGCTGCCGCGCCTGACGGTCGGTGGCTCGCACTTCCTACCCGAGATGGTCTGCCTGGCGCTCATCGACAAGGCGCGCTTGATCGAAGTGCCGGTCAACTACCGCCATCGGGTAGGTGAGTCGAAGATCACCGGCTCGATGCAGACGGCGCTCCGCGTTGGCGCCCGGATGCTGGGCCTGATCGTGCGCTACCGGCTCATCAAGCGGTGAGGTGGCTCGGCACGGCGTTCGCCGTCGTCGCCACCGTGCTGTTCACCGTCCTCGTCGCAAGTCAAATGCAACGGCCACTGATGTACGACGACGCCAATTTCGCGCTGGCGGCCAAAGCGGTGGCGGAAACGGGCCTGCCGTTCGGCAATCAGGGCTGGATGAGCGAGCGCGGCGACTTCTCGCAGCGTGAGCAATGGGCGCTGTGGCATCCGCCGCTGTACGTCTACATCCTCGGTCTGTTTGCCAAGCTGGGCGGTTGGACGCCCGCCGTCCTGCGCGCACCGGGCCTCCTGGGCGGTATCGCGACAGCCGGCCTGACCTACGTGCTCGCCAGAGATCTGACCCGCGGCCGACCCCGACTGGCAGCCGGTACCGCCGTGGCGCTGACCATGCTCTGCCCACTAACGGTCCAGAGCGCGCTGATCGTCGACATCGACTTCAGCCTGCTGCTGCCGCTGAGTTTGCTATTTGTGTGGCTGTACCTCCGCCTACACGCAACCCCACGCGTCTGGCTAACTCTGGCGCCGCTGTTCGCGCTGCTGCTGTGGACCAAGATGACCAACCCGCTACCGCTGCTCGCGGTGCCCATCGTCTGGCAGATCCTGCGCGGCGAACCAAAAACGGCGGCCCTGCACCTGCTGGGCATCGGCGGCCTGGGCGCGACCCTGTTCGGAATCACCTGGATCGCCATCGGTACAACGCTCGGGTTCCCGCTGGACATGCCGTTCGGCGTGAACGCCGTGCAGTGGCAGGACTCGGCCGAGGTCGCCCAGCGCGCCTATACCAGCCCGGGCGCGTTCATCGAAGGCTTGCAGCCGACCGTCTTGTGGCTCGGGCCAGGCCTGGTCAGCCTCGGCCTCGCGGCAGTTGCCGTGCGCTGCGGCCAACTGGCCCAAATCTGGGAATTCCGCAAAATCGAGGTGCTTACGGGCCTGGTGATCCTGTTGGCCGTCGGCTACGTCTACAAGTCTGCCGGCTGGTTTCCCAAATACCAGGTCACACTGGTGCCACTGCTGGCGTGCCTCGGTGCGCCGCTGGTCGCGCACGCCTGGTGCGTTCGGCCGCGGCTGACCGCGGGTATCGCCACGGCGTGTGCCCTGGCCGGCGCAGTCGTCGAGGCGCGCCTGGTGCGTGACGAGGGCCTCCTGCAGCGCACCTGGGCGATGAACGCCGAAGCTGCGCCCTGGCTGCTGGGCGCGATCGCGTTCGCCGCCCTGGTCGCCACGCCCTGGCGCTTCAGCGGGCCCGCGGCCGCGGCCGGCCTGGCGGGTCTGGCAATTGGTTGGATGGTCGCCACCGACGCCATGCACGCCAGCGCGGCCTATGCGACGACCTATTGGTACGGCACCACGGGCACGACCGACGCGGCCTTGTGGGTCGATGCCCACATCACAGCGAACGAGACCTACGTCGCCGCCAAAGAGGTGGCGATTCGCGCTCGCAACCAGCGTTATGTCGACCAGGACAATCTGGTCTACCTTTTCGGCACCGGCAGAACGTTCGACGGCACGTGGCAAACGGAGCCCGTCCGCGCCGTAGTGGCCTGGCAGCGAGAGCCGTACGTTGCCGATCTGCTCAAACGCGGGGTCAGCGCCGCAAATTATGTCGAGTCGGCACGGTTCGGCGACTACGTCGTGTACGAGCCAGGCCAAATGGGGGG
>DASXRR010000048.1:0-5304 GCA_036506475.1 Chloroflexota bacterium | reverse complement strand
CGATGTCCTCGATGTCGTAGCCGATCTGGCTCATCAACGCGACGTCGCCCGTCAGCGACATCTCGGGCCAGCGGCCCTGCACGACGCGCACGTTGCCGATGCCATGCTCGGCCATGCCGTTGCGCAGCACGTCGAGCATGCCGTCGGACGGCTCCAAAGCGATGACCTCCCTGGTTACCAGCGCCAGCGGAAGGGAGAGGCGGCCACCACCGGCGCCAACATCGAGAACGACGTCCTCGGGCCGCACCAGCGAGCGCAGGAGCTCGAGAACCGGATCGTCACCGCGGCGAGGGTCGGCGCGAAACATCCTCGCGATCGGCGCATAGAAGTCAGTAGTGGTTGTCTCACGAAAGACGTCGACCTGTTCACGATTGGCGCGCACGCGGGCAGCCCACGCGCTCAGCGCTGCCTCCGCGGACGGTCGCACAGCATCAGTCACGGCACAGCATTTAATGCGTCGACGAGCTCGCGCGCAAACGTATCGGCACAGAAGCGCTCGAAGGCCGGCGTCGCCAGAAACTCGCGCCCAGCCACCACATAGGCCTGCCACTGCGTCTCGGTCATGGCCTGCAGGAATTGGCGCACCGCCAGGTAGTCAGGAAATGTACTGGCGTCGACGAAGGCGTCGGCGGGCACGTAGCGGGCTACGTCGGGCGCGCCGTCGTACACCGGCACGGTGCCCGCGAAAAGGCAGTCGAAGAGCTTTTCGCTGACGTAGCCAGGGAAGCGCGTGTTTTCGATGGTCAAGGCGAAACGGTACTGCGCCAGCGTGGCGAGCTTGTCTACTACGGCGCCGCGGTAGGCGTGCAAAGCCCGGGCGTGCAAGGCAGGCCTAACCGCTGGCTGGCGCTTCGTCCAGCCCTCGCCGTACAGGTCCAGGTCAGGAAATGCAGTGATGGCTGAAAACCGGGCCGCGTAGCGGTCGCGGGCGATAGGGCGATAGCGCCAGCCGGCGAGCAGTCGTTTCAAAGACACCTCGCGGGGACGGTCAAGCCAACGGCGTGGGTCGGTCGCACGTGGCAGGGCCTTGTTGCTGTTGATCATGGCCACGAAACGCCGCCTGTCCCACGGCACGACGTCCATGCTCGCGGCAGGCCTTTGCACAGGAAAGGCCAGCGGATGGAAGCCCCGCCCAACTCGGTCTCTTGCTCCTTCGAACAGGAATACGTGCGGGAACAGGCGGCTCAGCCTAGGCAGGCTCGCATACAGCGACCAGGCTATAACCGGCGGCTCGAATGACACCAGCACGGCCGGGCGCGCGCCACCGGCCACCAGGTGCTCGGCGTCGGGTGTCCAGTCGTACGCGATCAGCAGCACGCCATGCGGATCCGTCACCTGGTCAGCGGTGACCAGCGTGAGCCCGTGCTGGTACGCACGGGAGTGCGCCTGAAACCAGGGCCAGGCCATTGGCTGCAGCGATGGCCGCATGGCGCGGATCGCATCGGCATCGAAGACGCGGCCGGCGTAGAACTCGGCGTTACGTGTGGCCAGCGCGGCAATGCGACCCACTAGTTGAGCAGGTACGGATACAGCTGGGCGGGTGGCCATTTCATGGGCTGGCCCAGGTCTTTGAGATGGAGCGTGCCTCGGTCGAGCGCGATGTTGCCCGTCACCCGTTCGACGCGCCCGTCGGATGCTGGCCGGAGCAGAATGACGTTGCCCTGGGGCAAGTCTTCCCAGTGCTCGTCCCATGACGCCCCGGGTACCCACCACAGCAGCCGCTGACCCTCGCTCACAACGCGCGACCGCCAGCCGGTCAGGCCGAACAGACGCGGTGGGACCCGCCACTCGCTCGGGAACCTGAACGTCTGCTCAAGCACCAGGGGATCCGCCCACGAATTGGCGAAAATGAACGTCGTCGGCACGTTCGGGTCGAGCTCATAGAGGAGCACGGTGCCATCTTGCACGTCCGAGCAGCACGCGACGACCTGCTGCCAGAACTGGCGTTGCAGCTGCCAGCTGCGCATGAAGTCGCGCTCGATCGTGACGTAGTAACCCACCGCGAGCGCGAAATAGGCGCTCAGCAGCGCCGCGCCCAGACGTGGCCGCACGCTGAGCAATGCCCAGGCGATCGCCGCGGCCAGCACGGCCATGCCCTCTGTGGCGCCCAGGTGGACTGACGTCCCGCGACCGACAATCGCGCTCGGCGGATAGTGCGTAAAGGCCAGGCCGTAGCCGAGGATGAGCATGGCCAGGCCGGCACCGCCGACCTCGAGCACGCTTCGCCAGCGAGGCGGGGCGGCCGGCGCGAGGCGCCACAGTGTCGCCGCAAACGCCACAAGGGCGATCAGCGCCAGGACGAGGGTTTCGGCGTCCCAGCCGGGCACCACGCGGAGTGGCTGATAGAGCGTCGCGGCGACGCTGCGCAGCGGGCCCAGGACGAGCGATCCAAGCAGGCGCGGGATGATGTCGCCGACGCCGCCGACGGACTGCGCAGCGCGGACCTCGCCGACGGCGAAGCGCGCCACGATCACCAGCAACACCAGTGCCGCCAGGATCAACGCATGCCGCACCAGCTCTCGGGCAAGCGGGCGCTCCCAGCGACGAAGCAGCAGTGGCAAGGCGAACAGGGCCAGAAAGCCGGACTCGTACGACAGCAGCGCGCCAGCCGAAAGCAGGTATGCGAGCCAGCCGCGGCCGGCGGTGTAGGCCAGGCTGGCGAGCAACGCGAAGGTCAGCGCAGGCTGGAGCTGGAAGTCGTGCGTGAGCAGGATCTTCGTCGTGTCAGCTGGGAACAGACAGAACATCGCCGCGCCACAGGCGGCCGCGGCGGGCGGCACGCGCACGCGGAGCAGGCTGTAGCACAGAAAGGTGTTCAGGATGACGATCAGCGAGCCGAGGATGTAGATGGCGCCGAGACCGCCCAGCTTGTCGCCGACGAAGGCCAGCAGGTCAGGTAGGAAAAAGCCGAACGGTCGACCCTGCGGCAGCGTCCAGAACACGGATAGTCGCGCGAGCACGTACGACACGTCCTGGCCCATTGCGCGTGAGATAAAGAAGTAGTCGTCCTCATACAGGCCGAAGCTGGCGGCGTGATGGAATTGGGCCAGCCACACCAGCAGTGCGCTTGCGACGATGGCGGCGGCGCGCTCATGGCGCACGACCAGCGCGCCGAGCGCTCGGACACTCGGTTTTGGTGAATGGTCTGGGGCGACGACCGCTTCAGAGCGCACGCGCGACGACGCCGACGTTCCAGGTGTCGTTGTTTGGCTCGTCCTCGAGCTTGGGAAACGCGCCCAGCCTGATCAGCTCAAGCCTCGCGGCCGAGAGGAGAAACTCGAGCTCGAGTGGGAAGAAGTAGCGCATGCGGTGCTGTTCGCGGATCTCCGCGGCCAGCTGCCCGTGCTCGAGCCGCCACAGGTGGTAGCGCACCGTACAAATGTGGTGGCGCGTATCAAGTTGACCGGACGCCACGCGGATCATCTGATTGTCCGCCGCGCCGATGACTTTCACTCGTTCCGACGGCCCCTCGTGTAGCACCGCCGGTCCGTACCACACATCACACAGGAACAGGCCACCGGGCTTGAGGTGGCGGCGCACTGCCTCGAGAGCCGCCTGAACGTCGACGTTGGCGGCGTGATAGCCGAGCACCGCGAACATCATCAGCACCGCGTCGAAGGTCTCGCCCAGGTCCAGGCCGGCGATCTCACCCAACTCGAAGCGCGCGGAGCTGGCCCGCTGACGGGCTCGCTCCAGCATCGCCGGTGAACGATCGACGCCGACCACCTGGTAACCGCGCTCGGCCAGGATGACCGCGTGGCCGCCCGTACCGCAGCCCAGGTCGAGCACACGTCGCACTGGACCTATGCCGTGTAGTTGAAAGGCGTCTTCAACCTGGGCGCACTCGGCAAAGTAGTCCTTGTCCTCGTACAGCGCGTCGTATGCAGCGGCGTACTCGGGTCCGAAGACCGCCTCGCTCACGCCAGGATCTCGCGCACCGCCTGGCATACGCGCTCGAGCTGAAACTCGTCTAATGCCAGGCCGGAGGGCAGGTACAGACCCTGTCGGGCGATGCGTTCCGCTATGGGATAGGACTCGCCGTGGAAGAGTCCGCGCTCTCGTAGGACTGGCTGTTCATGCATGCCCAGAAAGAATGGCCGCGTCTCCACGCCACGCTCGGCCAAGAGACCTGCCAGTTTGGCGGCATCCAGCCCTGATTCCTCGTGAACGACCAGGCCGTACATCCAGAAGACGCTCTTCGCCCACGGCTCTTCTTTTTGCAGCTCTATGGCATGGATGTCCCGTAGCCGCTGCGTGTACTGATCGCCGAGCCAACGCTTACGCGCGACGATATCGTCCATGCGCTCCAACTGCGCCAGGCCGAGCGCCGCTTGCAGGTTCGTCAGGCGGTAATTGAAGCCGAGCTCGTGGTGCACGAACCTTCTTGGCGGCACGAAGGCGAGATTGCGCAAGCTCTTTGCCCGCTGCGCGAGCTGGTCATCATCTACGAGTAGCATGCCGCCTTCGCCGGTCGTGACCAGCTTGTTGGCGTAGAAGCTGAAGCAGCTCGCGGTGCCGAAGCTGCCGCAGCGCTCACTCCTGTACAGGGCGCCATGGGCTTCGGCGGCATCCTCGATAACTGCCAGGCCGTGACGCTCGGCAAGGTCGAGGAGTGGCTGCATGTCGACCGGATGGCCGTAGATGTGCACGGGCATGATCGCCCTTGTACGTGGCGTGATGCGTTGAGCCACTTGCTGGACGTCCATGGTCCACGTCCGTGGCTCAGAGTCCACCAGGACAGGGATTGCTCCCGCAAGGACGACAGGCAGCGCGCACGAGATGATCGTGAACGTGGGCATGATCACCTCGTCGCCTGGCTGCAGGTCCAACAGGCTGATCGCCAGCTGCAGCGCCACGGTCCCATTGGCCACCGCGACACCGTGCCTACGTCCACAATACGAGGCCCACTCGTGCTCGAACCGTTCAATATGCGGCCCCGCGCCCGAGATCCAACCCGACCTCAGCGCCTCCGTAACCAGCTCCACCTCGCGCTGGCCAATGCGCGGCTCGTTGACCGGGATCATGTCGCTCGTCTTGGCAGTCACCGGTAAGTGCTCACGCTAAGAGCTATCCTCGCGCTGCGCGCGCCGGCCGCCCGCACGGGGTGAACCCTTTGGGACCGGGTCGCAGCCGCGCAGCCGGCACGCCTGAGCCGCGGGCGCTGGAGCCATCCTCGCGCTGCGCGCGCCGGCCACCCGCACGGGGTGAACCCTTTGGGACCGGGTCGCAGCCGCGCAGCCGGCATGCCTGAGCCGCGGGCGCCGGAGCCATCCTCGCGCTGCGCGCGCCGGGCGCCCGCACAGG
>DASXRR010000047.1:0-2915 GCA_036506475.1 Chloroflexota bacterium | reverse complement strand
GCCGCTGGCAGCCACTCGCCGCCCCAGAAGGCACTCTCTACCCATTGCTCAGACGCCTCCAGCGTGAGGGTCTGGTCGACGCCTTCTGGCAGGAATCGCAAGATGGCCCGCCGCGCAAGTACTACCGCCTGACCCCCGCTGGCGCTGCCCTGCGAGACGCCCAGCTCCAAGATTGGGAACGGCTCACCCGCGCGGTGACGCAGCTCCGTCAGCACATCTTTGAGGACGAGGAGGTCCCCAATGAATCAGGATCCCGCCGCGAGTCAGCGCTACCTGGACGCGCTGCGATCCAACCTCGCCCGTCTGCCTGAGGCCGAGCGCGAGGACGCCGTCCGCGAGATCGAAAGCCACATCGCGCTCGCGCGCGCCGACGGTCTGCCACTGGCGGCGGTCCTCGCCCGCCTGGGCGACGCACGCAACCTCGCCCGCGCCTATGAAACCAACTATCTGCTCGAGCAACAGCCACTGCCGACCGACGAGCCGGCTCCCAGCACGCCAGAGGGCCGCCTGGTGCGCATCGTCGGCCCGGTCCTGGACGTCCAGTTCGGGCCCGAGTACACCCCCGAAATCTGGCACGCGCTCGAGATCGACCTGGACGAGGGTGGCGGCACGCTCGTGCTCGAAGTGCAGCAGCTGCTCGGCAACAACGTCATCCGCGCAGTCGCGATGGGCCCGACCGACGGTCTGCGCCGTGGGCTGCAGGTCCACAATACGGGCGCGCCGATCACAGTGCCGGTCGGCATCGGCACGCTTGGCCGTGTGCTCGACGTGCTTGGCCACCCGATCGATGGCAAGGGCGTCGTGGACGCCGCGGCGTACTACCCGATTCATCGCCCGGCCCCGTCGCTGGTCGAGCAGACCGTCGCGCCGCGCATGTTCGAAACCGGCATGAAGGTGATCGACCTGATCGCGCCGTTTCCGAAGGGCGGCAAGATCGGCATCCTGGGCGGCGCTGGCGTCGGCAAGACGATCATCATCCAGGAGCTGATCCGCAACGTCGCGGTCCAACACGGTGGCTTCTCGGTGTTCACCGGCGTCGGCGAACGCACCCGCGAAGGCAACGACCTGTACCACGATCTGCACGAGCGCGACGTGCTCGACAAGGTCGCGCTGGTCTTTGGCCAGATGAACGAGCCGCCCGGCGCTCGCCAGCGCGTCGCGCTGACCGGTGTCACGCTCGCCGAGTTCTTCCGCGACGAGGGTCGCGACGTGCTGCTGTTCATCGACAACATCTTCCGCTTCACGCAGGCGGGCGCCGAGGTCTCGGCGCTGCTCGGGCGCCTACCCAGCGCCGTCGGCTACCAGCCCACGCTGGCCAACGAGATGGGCGAGCTGCAGGAGCGGATCACCTCGACCCGCACCGGCTCGATCACCTCACTGCAGGCCGTCTTCGTGCCGGCCGACGATTTCACCGATCCGGCGCCAGCCACCCTGTTCGCCCATCTCGACGCCACGATTAGCCTCGAGCGCTCGATCATGGAGCGCGGCATCTTCCCAGCGGTCGATCCGCTCAATTCGACCAGCCGCATTCTCAACCCCGCGGTGGTCGGCCAGGAGCACTACACCGTCGCGCGTGAGGTCCAGCGTGTCCTCCAGCACTACAAGACTCTCCAGGACCAGATCGCCATCCTGGGTGTCGACGAGCTGTCCGAGGACGACAAGTTGGTCGTCTTCCGCGCCCGTCGGCTGGAGCGCTTTATGTCGCAGCCGATGTTCGTGGCCGAGGTGTTTACTGGTATCGCGGGTCAGTACGTGCCCGTGTCTGAGACGGTGCGTGGCGCACGCGAAATTCTCGAGGGCCGCTGGGATCACGTGCCCGAAAGCGCGTTCCTGTACATCGGCAGTGTCGAGCAGGCCGCCGCTAAGGCCGGCCTGGTTCTTGTGTCATCCTAGCGCCACACCTGACAGCCTCGAGCGCTGCTAACTGCTAGCTCACAACTGGACGATTGCTTCTTCGCCCTCACCCACACCGATCAGCTGCACCGGCGCTTCGAGCAGCACCTCGAGCCGCCTGACGTAGGCCTGCGCGTTGGCCGGCAAGTCGTGCCAACCGCGGGCGCCAGTGAGTGGCTCACTCCACCCGTCAAACGTCTCATAGACGGGTCGGCACTGCGCCAGCCGTTCAACCTGCGATGGGAAGAACTCGATCGGCTGGCCATCGATCTCATACGACGTGCAGACCTTGATCTGGTCGAACCCGGTCAGCAAGTCAAGCCGTGTGAGCGCAATGCCGTCAAAGGCGTTCACCCGAGAGGAATGCCGCGCCGCCACGGCGTCGAACCAGCCACACCGTCTTGGCCGTCCAGTCGTGGTGCCGTACTCATGGCCGACCTCGCGGATCCGCTCGCCAATCTCATCGAAAAGCTCGGTCGGGAACGGTCCCTCGCCGACGCGGCTGCAATATGCCTTGTAGACGCCGATGGCGCGTGTCAGGCGCCGCGGGCCGACACCCGACCCTTGCAGCAAGCCGGCCACGGTGCACGAGCTACTGGTCACATAGGGATACGTGCCGTGGTCCAGGTCGAGCAGCGTGGCATGCGCACCCTCGAGCACAACCTGGCGGCCGCGCGCGACCGCCTCGTCGACCAGCGGCTGCGTCTCGGCGATGTACGGTTTGAGCCGCTCGGCGTAGGCCAGATACTCGTCGGCGATGGCATCGGACTCGGGGCGCTGGACGCCCACCGCGGCCAGCTCGTGGTATTTGCGATCCAGAACAAACTGCAGTTTCCTTCTGAACGCCTGCGCGTCGAGCAGGTCACCCACCCTGAGTCCGACTCGTCGGGCTTTGTCGACGTAGGTTGGCCCGATGCCGCGGCCCGTTGTGCCTAGCTTGTGTTCTTCGCGAGCGTCGTCCTCGGCTTTGTCGAGACTCTGGTGATAGGGCATCACCAGATGCGCCGCCGTACTCACGCGCA
>DASXRR010000046.1:0-9893 GCA_036506475.1 Chloroflexota bacterium | reverse complement strand
TCGTGTTGAACATGCGTGGTTCGCTCAGCTTGCCCCCGCAATTCGGGCACTTCGACGTATCGATCTGGTCGGCTCGATAACGGTTCTTGCATTCACCCAGACATTGCACGAGTGGATCGTTGAATGCTTCGACATGGCCTGAGGCGACCCATACCGTTGGCGAGGTGATGAGTGCCGCGTCGACGAGCTCCATGTCATCGCGCAACTGGACGTTGGCGCGGATCCAGGCATCGCGCACGTTGTTCTTGAGCAGCGTGCCCAGCGGACCGTAGTCATACGTGTTGGCGAAACCACCGTAAATCTCGGCGCTGGCGAACACAAAGCCGCGCCGTTTACACAGCGCAACGAGCTTCTGCAGATCGTCGAGCCCGCCCACGGGCGGCTCCGAAACGGCGGGCGTCGCCATAGCTCCTTGAGCTTAACAGCTAGCAGCGGTCGGCTATCAGCTATCAGCTATCAGCTATCAGCGGGTCCGCCGTCGGGCGGTCTAAGGTCGGGCCGTCGGGACCAGTGCGAACGCCGCCGTCAGTGCACGCACGCCGCGCGCGCCAGTTTCCCTTCGGGAGGAATGGGATCAGGTGTCAGTTACGCCCCATACTGGCCCTCCGCCCAGGAGAAAATCCTTGCGCGTGCCGGCGCGCGTGCACTGACGGCGGCATTCGCTCAAGACCCGACGACCCGACCTTAGACCGCCGGACGGGGCAATGGTCGACCGCTACTGCGGCGTGATGCGCTCCTGGCCGCCCATGTAGGGGCGCAGGGCCTTTGGGATGATCACCGAGCCGTCGGGCTGCTGGTTGTTCTCCAGGATGGCGATCATCGTCCTGGGCAAAGCAACGCCAGAGCCGTTGAGGGTGTGCGGGAACTCGGTTTTGCCACCGGCCTCGCGGCGGAAGCGGATGTTTGCTCGGCGGGCCTGATAGTCATTGGCGTTGGAGATCGAGGACACTTCCTGCCACTCGCCAGAGCCAGCTGACCAGGCGTTGAGGTCATACGTCTTGGTCATGGCGAAGCCGAGATCGCCAGTGCACAACAACATTACTTGATACGGCAGCTCAAGCCGCCGCAGGATCTCTTCGGCGTCCGCGACCAGCTGCTCGAGGTGCTGCATCGAGTCTTCGGGCTCGACAACCCGCACCATCTCGACCTTATAGAACTGCTTGACGCGCTTGATGCCGCGCACGTCTCGCCCCGCGGCAGCGCGTTCCTTGCGCCAGCACGGACTCGACGCAGTCAGCTTCAGCGGCAAACGGCCCGGCGCAATGATCTGGTCGTAGTACAAGTTGACCAGTGGCACCTCCGAGGTGGGAATAAGCCACAGGTCGTCTTCGGCATCGTGGTACAGGTTGTCGTAGAACTTGGGCAGCTGGCCCGAGCCATACATGATCTGCTCGCGGACGAGATAGGGGGTATGGACCTCGGTATAGCCCTGTTCCCGCACGTGCACGTCGAGCATGAAGTTGATCAGCGCGCGCTGGAGCATCGCTCCGGCACCGGTGAGCACGTAGAACCGAGCGCCAGCCAATCTGGCGCCAGCCTCGAGATCAAGGATGCCAAGCCGAGTGGCAAGCTCCCAGTGCGGCAGCGGCTCGAAGTCCAACGTGGCGGGCGACCCCCATGTTCGCAGCACTTCGTTCTCGGAGTCATCCTTGCCCGCCGGCACTGACTCATCGGGCAGGTTGGGCACCCAACCCATGGCGTCGTTCCTGGCCCGCTCCGCTTCCTGAAGCTCTTTTTCGAGCTCGGCCAGGCGTGCCCGCGCCGCACGCTCTTCGTCGACTTCCTCGGCTGAGGGTTTGCCGCGCCGGCCGACTGCCACGCGCTTCCGCTCGGCACGCAGCGCTTCCACTTCGTTCGTGACCTGGCGCCAGCGCTCGTCGGCGGCGACGGCTTCGTCGAAGGCACGCGCGGCATCCTCATCGCGTCGCTCCAGCGTGGCGCGCGTGCGCTCGGGATTGCGGCGCAACAAATCCGGACTGAGCATTTCAGGTGGTCCGAGCCCGCAGCTGCGGGAACAGGATGACGTCGCGAATCGTGTGCTGATCCGTCAGCAGCATGACCAATCGATCGATACCCAGGCCCATCCCGCCAGTCGGCGGCATGCCGTGCTCCAGGGCGATCAGAAAGTCCTCGTCGAACGGCTGCGCCTCGGGATCGCCCGCCTCGCGCGCGCGCACCTGTTCTTCGAAGCGTTCGCGCTGCACGCGCGGATCATTCAATTCGGAGAAGGCATTGGCAATCTCGATACCGCCGGCGAAGGCCTCGAAACGCTCGACCTCCAGGGGATTGTGTGGCTTGCCTTTGGCCAAGGTCGAGCCAGGAAAGGCCGTGGGGTAGTCGACCAGGAAGGTGGGCTGGATCAGTTTCGGCTCGACAAACGCGGTCAACAGCTCGTCCATGATCTTGCCGCGGTTCCAGTTGGCTTCCGGGCGCAGCCCGGCCTGCGCGGCAGCCGCGCGCAAATCGTCGGTGTCGGGATACGCGTCGTAGTCGACGCCCGAGTACTCGGCGATCACCTCGCGCAGCGGGATGCGCTGCCACGGCGGGCTGAAGTCGATTTCGTCCTCACCCCACTTGACCTTGGTCCTGCCGATGGCGGCGCGCGCGGCGGACGCGACGAGGTTTTCCGTCAAGCGCATCACGTCCTCGTAATCGACGTAGGCCTGATAGAGCTCGAGCATCGTGAATTCGGGATTGTGCTTGAACGACACGCCTTCATTTCTGAAATTGCGGCCGATTTCATAGACCCGCTCCAAGCCGCCGACGACCAGCCGCTTCAGATACAGCTCCAGAGCGATCCGCAAATACATCCTGGAATCGAGAGCATTGGACTCAGTCGCGAAGGGTCGGGCTGAGCCACCGCCAGGAATGGGTTGCAGAATGGGCGTTTCGACCTCGAGAAAGGCGTTGGCGTTCAAGTAGTTCCTGATCGCCGTGACCACGCGACTGCGGGTCAGAAACACTTGCCGCGTCTCGGGATTGGCCATCAGGTCGAGGTAGCGCTGGCGGTAGCGCGTCTCGACGTCGACCAGGCCGTGCCACTTCTCGGGTGGGTTGCGCAGCGACTTGGTCAACAGCTCGAGGCGCTTGACGTCGACGCTAACTTCGCCAGACTTGCTCTTGATCAACGTGCCGCAGCCGCCCACGATGTCGCCCGGGTCGAGCGCGTCGAAGGCCACGCGCGCGTGCTCGTCGAGATCACGTGGGTGCACGAGCAGCTGCACCTGGCCCGACTGGTCCCGGAGCGGCACGAACGCCAGATTCTTGCCAAAGGTCCTGACGACACCGAGCCGGCCGGCCACGCACACGTCCTGACCCGCGAGCGCGTCATAGTGCGCGTGCAGCTCGGCGGCCTGATGTGACCGTTCGAAGCGCGTCGGAAACGCGCGTATACCCGCGGCCTCGAGGGCTTTGAGCTTCTCGAGCCGCGCCACGGCGATACGGTCAGCGGCGCCGTCGACGGTCACGTCGACAGTCTACGGTTTAGCTGATCTCCAGGATCTTCAGGTTGAATGCACCCGCGGGCGCAACCACGGTGACCTCGTCACCGACGCGTTTACCAATGAGTGCCCGGCCAATGGGCGATTCATTCGAAATCTGGCCGTGCCTCGGATCGGCCTCGTGCGATCCGACGAGGTGATAGGTCTCCTCCTCGCCAGCCTCGGAATCGATAACCTTGATATGCGCCCCCATGCGCACGTAGTCGGCCTTCGTGGCCGGCTCTTCGATGACCTTGGCGGACGACAGGAGCCGCTCCAGCTCCTGGATCCGACCTTCGACGAACGATTGCTCCGTCTTCGCCTCGTCGTACTCGGCGTTGTCGACGGTATCGCTGAACTCCTTGGCTCGTCGGATGCGCTCCTCAACCTCGTGACGGCGCACCGTCATAAGCTCGCGCAGCTCCGCTGTGAAGCGTTGCTTCCCCTCAGGAGTCAGATAGATGACCTTTTCTTGCATGCCTCCCGCCTTCTTCTAGGCCCGGCGGAGTATAGGAGTCACGTGTACAGGTGGGAAACCCAGCCGTTGCAGTCTGGTTAGGCCGCGGTTGACCGCAGCCGCGGACCACCAATGTACGTCTGGGCGCGCAACAGCGCAGGGCGAGGGCCACAACCCCACGCTGCCACCTCAACCGTGATGCGTTCGTACATGCCCTCTGTTACGTCTTCGTAACGGTCGAGCGTGGCCAGGTCTGACGGGCTGAGATCCATGATCAGCACCCCATCAACGCTGGCACCATCCGCGTCCGCGACGAGAAACGGGTAGTCCCAGCCGTCGGTCGCGGCCCGCGTGAAGCCGTCCAGACGCGCACGTAGCCGTTCGCCGTCGAAGCGGCGGCCAAGGACTTCGTCCAAGCAGCGGGGGTCGACCAGCGAGCCGTAGACGAACAAGTGCAGCGAACCGATGCCGGCGCTCGACTCCGCGGGCCCAGCCATGAATTGCTTCACGATTACAGTGACGTTACGCTTCGTCACCTCGGGCCACTCGACACGTTCCGAATTCTGGGGTCGGGGCGACGTCGACAGTATGCTACGCCAGCTTCGCCGACCCCACGTAATTCGCCTACGTAGTTCGATTGGAGAAAAAACACTTGTACGGTTGGCTTTCAACCATTTCGGCCCGCGGCCGCGCCTCCGCCAAGCGGCTTTCGTCACTTGGCCTCGGTATGGTCGTCCTTGTCGCGAGCGTTGGTACGCCAACCGTATCGCATGCCGACGATGCCGCGCAGACGGTAGACACGCGCACGTTCGCCCAGACCGGCTACCGCATCGATCGCGATTCCTTCTGGGATTACTTCCAGGCCCGCGGTGGCGTCGCCACCTTCGGCTACCCAGTCAGCCGTGACTTCCAGTTCATGGGCTGCACCAGCCAGTTCTTCCAGCGCCTGGTCATGCAGCAGTGCGGCACGCAAGGTGTCGGCACGCTCAACCTGCTCGACGAAGGGCTGCTGCCGTACACGAGCATCAATGGCAGCACATTCCCCGCGCCGGACAGCGCGCTCAAGACACTGACGCCCAAGGCGACCGACTCGAACTATGGCAGCGCCATTCAGGACTTCGTGCGCGCCAATACCGTCGATACCTTCGACGGCCAGCCGGTCAACTTCACCAAGGCCTTCTTCGGCACGATTACGCCTGAACTGGGCGGCACCGATGATCCGAATATCCTGGGTCTGCTCGACCTGGAGATCTGGGGCGCGCCGACCAGCAAGCCGGCCTACGACCCATCGAATAAGAACTTTATCTACCAGCGCTTCCAGCGCGGCATCATGCACTACGACAAGACCTGCGGTTGCACCCAGGGCTTGTTGCTGGCTGACTACCTGAAGGCGCTGCTAACCGGCGACAACCTGCCGACGGATCTCGGCCTCCAGGCTGCGCAAAGTCCGCTGCTGCGGGCGGTGACCGGCAAGGCACCGACCGGCACAGTGTTCGGTAATGCGTTCGTCAAGGGCGCAGGCAGCGTCACCGCTGGTACCGATACGACCGCCACCACGCCGCCGACGGGCACCGACGTGCAGAACCCTGGCCTGCTGCCGCTGCCGACGACCCCGCCGCTCGCTCCGCCCGCCGGCACGATCGTCTTCCCGGCGCCGCCGCCGGTCTCGAGCCCAGACTACGGTCTGAGCATGTTCCTGTGGGGCAACTCGGCCACGACCGATCGCGATCTGAAGATCGCCACCGGCTCGAACTTCCACTGGCAGAAGACGCTGTTCCAGTGGCGCGCCGTTGAAGGCCAGTGCAAGAACTGCTATGACTGGGCTGAGGCCGACCGCGTCGTCAAGGCCAGTAAGGCCAACAACGTCAAGATCATCGCGCGCATCGACTTCCAGCCCGCCTGGGCTCGCAAAGACGGCGCGCGCAACGGTCCGCCCGACAACTACCAGGACTACGCGGACTTCATCTCGGCATTCGCCAACCGCTATCGCCCGGGCTCGACCGTCGGCACGGTCGACGCTATCGAGATCTGGAACGAGGTCAACATCGATCGCGAGTGGGGCGACCAGGCCATCAACCAGCAGCAGGCGCGCGACTATGTCCGCCTGCTGACGCTGGCCTACCGCGCCGCCAAGACGGCGAACCCAACGCTCACGGTCGTCACCGCGGGCTTGTCGCCGACCGGTGTGACTGACGGCCACGCCGCGGACGATGTCACCTATATGCAGTGGCTGTTCGATGCGGGTCTCAAGGGCGGCGTGAACTACGACGTCCTGGGCGCGCACGGCAACACGCAGGCACCTGAAGTCGACGCCGCGTTTGGTTCACTGCTGGGCTTCGGCCATCCGAGCTTCTACTTCCGGCGCATCGAACAGTTGCGCGAGGTGCAGGTCAAGAACGGCGATGCCAATCGCCAGATCTGGCTGCTCGAGTTCGGCTGGACCGCGGACAAGATCCACCCCGCCTACGCGTGGTTCGCCGTGAGCGAGGACAAGAAGGCGGAGAACATTGTCAAGGCCTTCCAGTACGCCCGCAAGAACTGGACGCCGTGGATTGGCGTGATGACCTTGTGGACGCTGTCCGATCCAAGCTGGACGCCCGAGCGCGAAGAGTTCTGGTGGGCGATCACCAACCCGGACGGCACCGCTCGCGCGGCGCTCAACGCGGTCAAAGCCGCCAGGGCATCCGGCGCGCTGTGACCCAGGGGGCTGTCGCCCCCTGACCCCTATACTGGCATCCAGCGGGAGGTCCATGTGGCCTCCCCTGTTTGCATCTATGCGACTGGCACTCGCTGTTCTCCTGGCTCTGGCGGCGGCGTGCACTTCGGCGCCGCCTCCGCCCACGCCTGCCCCGCCGCCGAAAGCCGTGCCATCGCCGTCACCATCGCCAATCGCGATGAAGCCAGGTCTGCCGACCATCGATCCGGCGGTGCACGTCTTTCTGTGGGGCAGCTTCGACACCACCGCGCGTGACCTTCAGCTGGCCAAGGACGGTGGCTTCCACTGGGTCAAGCAGCGCTTCGAGTGGCGCAACATCGAAGGCAAAGCCAAGGGCAGCTTCGAGTGGGGCGAGCCGGACCGCATCCTGGCTGCAATTTCCGCGACTGGCCTCAAAGTCATCGCCCGCGTCGACAATCAGCCCCAGTGGGCATCCACGAAGGTGCAATGGCCCGGCACCAGCCCACCTGACAACCCCAAGGACTGGTCTGACTTCCTGACCGCGCTCGCCCAGCGCTATAGGGGCCGCATCCACGCCTACGAGATCTGGAACGAGCCCAACCTCGATCGCGAGTGGGGTGACCGGCCGCCCAATCCCGCCGAGTACACGGCCATGCTCAAGGCGAGCTACCAGGCCATCAAGGCCGCCGATCCACAAGCGTTCGTCATGTCTGCGGGCATGTCGCCAACCACGACCAACAATGCTCAGGCCATCCCTGATCTTGACTTCATCAAAGCCATGTACGCCGCTGGCGCGCGCGAGAGCTTCGACGTCATGGGCGTGCACGCGCAGCCATTCAAGGCTGATCCGTGCGCCGACCCGGGCATGGTCGCGGCGAGCCCCGAGCTAACCAACTTCGACACTCCCAATCCGCCTGAGCTCAAGCGGGTCTATGCCTACCGGCACGTCGAAGACGTGCGCGCGCTGATGGTCCAGCAAGGTGATGGGGACAAGCAGATGGGCGTGCTGGAGATGGGCTATACGACCGATCAGCGCCCTGGCTCGCCGTATGCCTGGTACGCCGTCGATCGCAACACGCAGGGCACCAGCCTGGTCCGCGCCTTCCAGTGCGCACGCCAGTTCTGGCAGCCGTGGATGAGCTTCATCACCGTTATCTACGTCCCGGATCCCGCGTGGACGCAGGGGCAGGAGCAGTACTGGTGGAGCATCACCAATCCCGATGGCTCGGTTCGCCCCGCTTACACTGCTTTGAAGACATTCCTCAATCCTTGAGATGACGCTCGTGCAGGACGCGCCGATCCGCGATCGCCTGGTCTCACTGGTCCAGGCCGCAGTCGCGCGCGCGCAGAAGACGGGCACGTTGCCCTCGGTGGCGCTGCCTGATGTGACGGTCGAACGTCCGGCGCGGGCCGATCAAGGTGACTTCGCCACCAACTTCGCCCTGCGCGCCAAGCGCGCCGTCGGCCCCAAGGGCCCAGCGCCGATGGACATCGCTTCCGCGATTTCGGCCGCGATCGCCCAGGATCCGCCGCCGTATCTAGCGGGCGTCGAGACGGCGCAGCCAGGGTTCGTCAATTTCTTCCTGGCCGACGACTTCGTGCGCGAACAGGTCGACACGATTGTCGCGCATGGCGTCGACTATGGCTCGGTCGACGTTGGCCACCAGCTGCGCGTCCAGGTCGAGTTCGTGAGCGCCAACCCGACCGGCCCCATCCATATTGGGCACGCCCGTAATGCTGCGCTCGGCGACAGCCTGGCGCGTGTGTTGGCCAAAGCCGGTTGGCAGGTCCAGCGCGAGTATTACTACAACGACGCCGGCGCGCAGATGGACCATCTGTCCCACAGCGTGTGGGTGCGCTATCAGCAGGCACTCGGGCGCAGTATCGAGCTGGCCGCCGCCGATTATCCAGGCGAATACGTAGTCGAGCTGGTCCAGGAGCTCTTACGCGAGCATGGCGAGAAGTTTGCCGATCTGCCCGAGGAGCGGGCCGAAGAGATCGGTTCGCTTGCCGCGCGGCGGATCATGGAGTGGATCGAGGTTGATCTGGATCGTGCGCGCGTGCGCTTCGACAACTGGTTCTCGGAAGCGCGCGTCATTCGTGAAGGCGACTTTCAGCGTGTTCTCGATCAGCTCAAGGAACGCGGCCTGGTGTACGACCTCGAGGGCGCGAGCTGGCTGCGCTATTCCGACCTGGGCGAAGACCGTGACCGCGTGCTGATCAAGTCCGATGGTCGGCCAACGTACACCGCGACCGACATTGCGTACCACTTCGACAAGTTCTTCGTGCGCAAGTTCGATCGAGTCATCAATATCTGGGGCGCCGACCACCAGGGCCAGGTGCCGTCGATGAAAGCGATCATCAAGGCGCTCGGCGCCGAGCCCGAACAGTTCGACATCTTGATTCATCAGATGGTCACCGTGCTGCGGCACGGCGAAGTCGTGCGCATTAGCAAGCGCTCCGGCAACATCCTGACGCTCGGCGAAGTGCTCGACGAGGTCGGCGTGGATGCCACGCGCTGGTTCCTGGTCAGCCGCGGCGCCGATTCGATGATGGAGTTCGACCTGGATCTGGCCGCAAAGCAGTCTTCGGAGAACCCCGTCTACTACGTGCAGTACGCCCACGCGCGACTCTCGAAGATCCTGGCCGATGCAGGCACCGACTGGCGCTCGGGCGAGGTCGGGCTGTTGACGCATCCATCCGAGCTGGCCCTGATCCGGCGCATGCTGCAGTTTCCCGAGGTCGTCGAGCTGGCGGCACGCAACATGGCGCCGCACCACATTCCGCACTACGTGTATGAGCTGGCGCGGGCGACTCAGACGTGGTACGAGGCGGGCAACGACGACGCTTCAATGCGCGTCCTCGTCGACGATGGTGCGCTGCGTGCCGCGCGGCTCAAGTTGGCGGCGGCGGCGCGCCAGGTGCTGGCCAACGCCCTGGAGCTGATCGGAGTCGTTGCGCCCGACTCCATGTGACCCTCCGTCCAAGTTGTTAGAATTGGCCCCGGAGGGGTCGCATAGTGGCCTAGTGCGTCCGTCTCGAAAACGGAAGTACCCTCACGGGTACCGTGGGTTCGAATCCCACCCCCTCCGCCCACTGAGCCGTTAGCTGTTAGCCATTCGCAGTTAGTTGGCTCGGTGGACGATTTGGTCGCGACTAGCTAACAGCTAAAAGCTAATAGCTCACTGGAGAGGTCGCCTAGTCTGGCTTAGGGCGCTCGCCTGGAAAGCGGGTAAGGTTCAAAAGACCTTCGTGGGTTCGAATCCCACCCTCTCCGCCC
>DASXRR010000045.1:0-7047 GCA_036506475.1 Chloroflexota bacterium | reverse complement strand
GCTGGCCGAAAAGACCAACATTCCGGTCATCACCACGCTGCTCGGCATCAGCGGCTTCCCCGAGCGGCACCCACTGTCACTTGGGTTCCTGGGCATGCACGGCTGGGTGCATTGCAACTATGCCGTCCATAACTCCGATCTGGTGATCGCGATCGGCATGCGCATGGACGACCGCGCGTGCGGCAAGTTCGCCGGCTTCGCGCCCCAGGCGCGCATCGTTCACGTCGACATCGATCCCGCCGAGATCGGCAAGAACGTGCGCGTCGATGTGCCGATTGTGGGCGATGTGGCGCGCGTCCTGGCGCGACTCAGCCCGGAGATCGAGGCAGGTGCCCTGCAGAACCACGACGAATGGCTCGCGCAGATCCGCGAGTGGCGCGAGCAGTACCCACCTAAGCAGTACCCCGAGAACACACCGGAGCTGTACCAGCCGCAAGTCATCCAGGAGCTGTACCGCGCCACGCGCGGTCAGGCGATCATCGTCGCCGACGTTGGCCAGCACCAGATGTTCGCCGCCCAGCACTACCTGTACGACGAGCCGTATACGTACCTCACGTCGGGTGGTCTGGGAACCATGGGCTACTCGCTGCCGGCGGCGATCGGCGCGCAGATGGCGCGCCCGGA
Organism: Chloroflexota bacterium; assembly: GCA_036506475.1. Lineage (GTDB taxonomy): Bacteria > Chloroflexota > UBA6077 > UBA6077 > CF-72 > CF-72. The sequence continues at coordinate 6,423 of DASXRR010000045.1, read as the reverse complement.
CAAGCAAGTGTGGTGCGTGATCGGCGACGGCTGCTTCCAGATGACGCTGCAGGAGCTAGCAGTCGCCAGCTCACACCGGGTACCAGTCAAGATTGCGCTACTGAACAACGAGTACCTGGGCATGGTCCGTCAGCAGCAGCAGGTCCAGTACCGCGGCAACCTGGTCGAGGTCGATCTGTCGGGTGGGCCGGACTACATCAAGCTCGCCCAGGCGTACGGCATTCCGGCCTGGCGAGTGACCGAGCCGGACCAGGTCAACGAGGCCCTCGGCGCAGCAATGGCGTATCCGGGACCAGCAATGATCGAGTTCCGCGTCGCGCGCGCCGAGGACGTCTATCCATGGGTGTTGGGTGGCACCTCGCTGGGCGACGTCCTCCCTGATACGCCCTACGTGGCAGTGGGGAGTGAGGAGCGGGGAGTGGGGGGACGCTCGCTCGCTTCTGCCACGCCCAACGCGAAGGATGCAACGGACCGATGATGTCCCTCACTCCTCACTCCCCACTCCCCACTCCTGCGCGCGGAGCGAGCCATGAGTAAACATACATTGGTAGCGACCGTCGAAGAGGGCCCGGCGACGCTGAATCGCGTCCTGAGCCTGTTCCGCCAGCGTAGTTTCGCCATCGAAAGCCTGAGTATTGGGCGCACCAATGAGCCGGGGATCATGCGTTTGACGATGGTCGTCGACGGTGCCAAGAGCGCCATCGAACAAGTGACCAAGCAGCTCTACAAAGTCGTCGAAGTGCGCAAAGTCAGCGATCTTAGTGAAGACGCCCGCGTCGAGCGTGAGTTAGCGCTGGTCAAAGTGTCGTGCAAAGCTTCGGCACAGCGTGCCGAGGTGATGCAGATCGCCGATATCTATCGTGCCCGCATCGTCGACGTTGCGACCGGTTCGTTGATGGTCGAAGTGACTGGCCCGAGCGACAAAGTGGCCAGCCTGATCGAGCTGTTCCGTCCGTATGGGGTCAAAGAGCTGGTGCGCACGGGTGTCGTGGCCATGAGCCGCGGCGCGGCCGTGGCCAAGGCTGACAAAGACCGTCTCAAGTTGGTGAGCTGAATGACCGCGCGCATTTACACCGAAGCTGACGCGCCGCTCGAACCGCTCAAGGGCAAGCGCATCGCGGTTATTGGCTATGGCAGCCAGGGCCATGCCCATGCTTTGAACGCCCACGACTCTGGCCTCGACGTCATGGTCGGCCTGTACCAGGGCTCGAAGTCGGCCGACAAGGCGCGCGCGGCTGGGCTGACCGTCGCCGACGTGCCCGAGGCGGTCCGTCAGGCGGAGGTCGTGGTCATGCTCATTCCAGACGAGAAGCAGCGCCGCGTCTTCATCGATGACGTCTTGCCAAGTGTCAAACCAGGCCAGTCACTGGTCTGGGCGCATGGCTTCAACATCCATTTCAAGCAGGTGCTGCCACCCGAGGGTGTCGACGTGTGGATGGTCGCGCCCAAAGCGCCTGGCCATCGCATGCGCGAGCTCTTCGTCGAAGGTAAGGGCGTGCCGTCGCTCGTGGCCGTGGAGCAGGACGCAACTGGCAACGCGTGGCCGCTCGCGTTCGCGTATGGCAATGCTGTCGGCTCAGCCAAAGCTGGCCTGATCAAAACCACGTTCAAGGAAGAGACCGAGACCGACCTGTTCGGCGAACAATCCGTCTTGTGCGGTGGGATCACGGCGCTGATCAAGGCGGGTTGGGAAACACTCGTCGAAGCTGGCTATCAGCCCGAAGTGGCCTACTACGAGTGTTTGAACGAAATGAAGATGATCGTCGACCTGATGTTCGAAGGTGGCATGCAGCGCATGCGCTACAGCATCAGCGACACGGCTGAATTCGGCGATTATGTGTCCGGGCCGCGCATCATCGACGACTCGGTCAAACAACGCATGCGCCAGGTGCTCAAAGAGATCCAGGATGGCTCATTTGCGCACCGCTGGCTCGACGAAAACGAGATGGGTCGACCGAACTTCACGCGCTATCGCGAGCAGATGGCCACGGATCCGATGGAACAGGTGGGCCGAGACTTGCGGTCACTCATGAATAAACAAGGACTGACTACGACAACGGGGTAGAACCATGGCTGACTACATCAAATTCTTCGATACCACGCTGCGCGACGGCGAACAGTCGCCCGGGTTCTCGCTGACCTCGTCCCAGAAACTCGAAATGGCCCAGCAGCTCGCCCGCCTCGGGGTGGACGTGATCGAGGCTGGCTTCCCGGCCGCCAGTCCGGACGACTTTCTCGCCGTCCAGCAGGTCGCGCGCAGCGTGCGCGGGCCAGTCGTAGCCGGTCTTGCCCGCGCGGTTGCTCAGGATATCGATCAGTGCTGGGACGCCATCAAAGACGCCGAGCATCCGCGCATCCATACCTTCCTGTCGTCGTCGGACATCCACCTCGAGTCACAGTTCCGGCTGCGCCGCGACGAGGCGCGCGATCGCGCGGCGCACATGGTCCGCCACGCGCGCGGCTACACGTCCGATATTGAGTTCTCAGCCATGGACGCCACCCGCTCGGACTGGGCGTATGTGTGTGAAGTGTTCGAAGCCGTGATCGAGGCTGGCGCGACCACGGTCAACGTCGCCGACACGTGCGGCTTCGCTCAGCCCGACGAGTTCGGCATGTTCATCACGTACCTGCGCGAGCACGTGGCGCACATCGAACGGGCGGTGATCTCGGTCCACTGCCACAACGATCTCGGCGTGGCTGTCGCCAATTCGCTGGCCGCGATCAAAGCTGGTGCCCGCCAGGTCGAGTGCTGCATCAACGGCATCGGCGAACGGGCCGGCAACGCGGCGCTCGAAGAGCTTGCGCTGGCGCTGGCCGTGCGGCGCGACCATCACCGCATCCAGCACGGCATCAACCTCGAACAAATCGTCCCTACGAGCGAGCTGCTGCAGCGCTTCACCGGCATCGGCGTCCAGCCCAACAAGGCCATCGTCGGCGCCAACGCGTTTGCCCACGAGAGCGGCATTCATCAAGACGGCATGCTCAAGGACGCGCGCACGTACGAGATCATGTCGGCGGCGGCGATCGGCGCCGAGGGCACGCGGCTCGTGCTGGGCAAGCACTCCGGCCGCCATGCGCTGCGCCATCGCCTGGAGGAGCTTGGCTTGCTGCTGTCGCAAGATGAGCTGAACCACGCCTTCGCTGGCTTCAAAGCCCTCGCCGATCGCCAGAAAGAAGTCACCGACGAAGACCTGCGCGAGCTGGCCCAAACCGGCCGCCGCGCCGCCGATGGGGTCATGGACGCCCTGGGCCACGTCTATCGCTAACTTCACGCTGGCCGTCCTGCCCGGCGACGGCATCGGGCCAGAGGTCATCGCCGAGGCGGTCAAAGTTTTACGAGCAACAGGCCTCGACGTCGAGTTGCACGAGGATCTCGTCGGCGGCGCGGCCATCGACGCGTACGGCGTGGCCCTGCGCGATGAGACCGTGCGCCTGGCGCAGCAGTCAGACGCCGTCCTGTTTGGCGCCGTCGGCGGGCCCAAATGGGACGATCCCAAGGCGCCCGTCCGGCCCGAACAGGCCATCCTGGGCCTCAGGTCGGCATTGAATACCTTTGCCAACCTCCGGCCGGCGCGCATGCAGCCCGCGCTGATCCATCTGTCACCGCTGAAACCCGAGATCGTCCAGGGCGCCGACGTCCTGTTTGTCAGAGAGCTCGTGGCGGGCACGTACTTCGCCGAGCCCAAGAAGTACTGGCATGAAGACGGCATGTGGCGCGCCGTCGACACCACCGCCTACACCGAGCACGAGGTCGAGCGGACGGTGCGCATGGCCTTCGAGCTGGCCCGTACGCGGCGCAAGCTGCTGCATGTAGCCGACAAGCAGAACGTCATGGCCACCTCCCGCCTGTGGCGCGACGTCGCCACGCGCGTGGCCAGCGACTATCCCGATGTTGAGTTCCAGGCCATCCTGACCGACGCCCTGGCGATGCACCTGCTGTACCGGCCGACGGCGTTCGACGTCGTGGTGACCGACAACCTGTTCGGCGACCTGCTGACCGACGAGGCCGCCGCGCTCGCCGGCTCGATGGGCCTGATGCCCAGCGCCAGCCTGGGCGAAACCCGCAACCGCCATGGCGGCTACCGGGGCCTGTTCGAGCCGATCCATGGCACCGCGCCAGACATCGCCGGCCAGGGCAAAGCGAACCCCATCGCCGCTATCCAGAGCCTGGCGCTCCTGCTGCGCTACGCGCTCAAACGCGACCGCGAAGCGCGCGCGGTAGAAGCGGCCGTCGACGACGCTATTGAGCTCGGCCTACGCACGCCGGATATCGCCCGACCCGGCGAATCAACCGTCACCACCACGGCGCTAGGCGACGCCATTGCCGCGGCGGTCCGCCGCGAGCTTGGTTCGACCACGAATTAACCTCGCCTAAACTGCACCGGCCGGGGCCGGGACCTCTACTATGCCGGCCAGACAGCGCCGCTCACCATCTCGGGCAAAGTTGTCGACACTGACGGTGCGCCGGTCGCGCACGTCGTCGTCTCGACGGAGTGTGCCATCGGCGCCTGCGGCCGCCCGGCCGCAGCCGCGAATGAGGATGGCGACTTCACCGTGCACGTGGACGCCACCGCGTACGAGCTCTACGTCAGGCCGCAGGCCGGCGTGATGACTCCAGAGTTGGTCGAGGTCGATGCCCGAGATGGCTCGGATGTCTCGGGCGTGCTGGTGCGCGTGGCGCCGCTGACCACGCTGCAGGTTGCGCCCGGGCAGTACGTGGTCACCGTGGGCACACCCGACTGGAAGCCGCTGCCGCCGCAGCCCGTCACCGTGGGCGCAGTTGGGTCAACGCTGGACTTCACGCTCAACGCGTTCGACGTGCGCATTCGCGGCCACGTCCTGGACAGCGATGGTCTAGGCGTCATCGGTATCGTGCCGACCATCGTCGGCGTGCAGCCCGGCGACATCCCCGCGGTCGTTCCGAGCGGCCCCGATGGCTCGTTCGCGATCGGCATCAAGCACGGCAGCTATACGCTGTTCCTGCCAGGCACCGGCGTCTACCGGAGCCTCAATGCGGTACGCGTCGATGCCATCGGCGTGGACGTGGTGGAGGATGTTGAGCTGGTCGTCGGCCGACCGTTGCAGGCCCGCGGCGTGGTCCATGCCGGGACACTCGATGGGCCGCCGGCCATTGGCGCACAGATCGTCTTTGCCATTCCGGTCGAGGGCGCTGAGCCGCCAACGTCGCAGGTCGTCGCCCTGGCCGAGACTGACCAGAACGGCCGATTCGGGCAAGTCCTGCCAGCTGGCGAGTACCTCGTGCGCATCGGCATCCAGGGTCAGCCGATGAGTGACCCGTTTCCAGTGAACGTGGGCGATGACGGGCGCGTCTCGGACCTGGTGCTCAGGTGAGGTCGTAGATCGCGCTCGCCAGCTCGTCGAGCGTGGCCGGGATATAGCCGACGAACTCGTCGAGCACCCAGCGCAGCTCGCGGTAGCGGTGGAGCAATGTGTACACCAGGAGCCTCTTGCTGAGCCTATCGTCCAGCTCGGCAATGCCGTAACTCGCGAGCAGTAAGCGCAGCCAGTCGGCACGGCCGGCGCAGAGGAAGAGGCCGGTCGCTGCCAGGTCGTACTCAGGGTGACCGATCCGCGCATCGTCGAAATCGAACAATCCGACCAGGTGCTGCCCATCGACGAGCAGGTGGTAGTCGTGGACATCGCCCGTAACAAGTGCGTAGCGGCCATCTTCGGTGTACAGCGGCGCCGCGCTCTTCAGAAAGGCAGGCAACTGCTCGATCAGGTGGGCTGGTGCACCCTGCTCACGATGGCGCGCCACACACCCGTCAATACGCCGTTGCACGAGCCCCGGCCAATCCGCCTCGAGCTCCTTGGCCAGCAACGCCGTCGGCAACGCATGGAGTGCCGCCAGCAGCTCGCCCACCTCGGCCACGACTCGCCGCCACTGCTGTGCGTCGAGCTCCGCCCTGACGGCATGCAGCGGCGTGCCACGCAGCCGCGTCATCACCAGGTACGGCCACTGGTCAATGACCCCGCTGTCCAGCACACGCGGCGTCACCACCGGCAACCTACCCGCCGCCACGAGCAGCACCGCCCGCTCCGCTTCCGCCAGCCGACGCCACCGCGGCGGGTAAACCTTGACGATGACGTCGCCCGCCGCGAACACCACATTGGTCCCCTCGGGCACTCGGCGCAGCGCCTCGACAGGCACGCCCACTCGAGCAGCAATCGCCTCAATTGGCGGAAGTGCCACATTCATGGCGGCCACGATGCTACTCGCGTGCGCTAGAACGCTGCGTGTGCACGCCGACTCCGCGGCTCCGCAGCGGGTCGTCCCGCTGGACCTTGGCGTCGAGTGGGAACCGAGGCAATATCAGGCCACCGCCTCTGCGCGCACGGGCTGCGCGAGGTGCTGTCGTGGACCCTCCCGCGGGTTGAACGGGCGGACCCTTGATCCCGCAC
>DASXRR010000044.1:0-3268 GCA_036506475.1 Chloroflexota bacterium | reverse complement strand
TCGAAAGGAATGCGACTCGCGTCGCTGACGCTGTCGCGCCTCGCCTCCTCGCCCATGCGCGACTGTTTGAACCCGATCCTCCCTCGAGTGACGGCACATGCGGGCGCTGCGGCTACCGCGGTGCCGTGTATCCAGGCCGCTACGGCGGAACTCGTTGCGCTGTCTGCTTTGGCCTGCAAACGGGCAGGATGCCCCGGGGCGAACAGACAGAACAGGATACCGACGTACAATCCGTCAGTGTTCGTGCGTGTGCCAAGTGAGTTCGCGTACGAGGTCAGCTTTGGCCATCGCACAGAGCCGAGGGCCGAAAGTCACTCCGAACCGGGCTTCCAGCGGCACCTGCTCGAAGGTACGTTGCTGCCGCACCAGGCGATTGTCGTGCGCTGGTGGAAGAAGGCGCCGGCGCCGCCATCAGATAGCAGCAACGGGCACGACAATGAAGAGGCAGTCAATCCATTGCAAGGGGTCGCCATCGTGGGCGGCGATGGCACTGGAGCACGGGCCCACTAGCGCGCCGATAGGGAGTCAGGTAGTGGGGGTGATCAGGCCGCGTGCGTTTTCGCCTCGGCCCAGGGCGTCGAAGGCCTCGTTGATCTGCGCCAGGGAGTACGTCTGGGTGACCATGCGGTCGAGTGGCAGGACGCCGCGCAGGTAGAAGTCGACCAGGCGCGGGAAGTCCACGGCGGGCCGGCTCGAGCCGTAGAAGCAGCCTTTGACGATCTTCTCTTCGCCCGCGATGGTGCTTGGAATCGAGATCTCGGAGCCCGTCGGCGCCATGCCGACGATGACCGCCGTACCACCCCGGCGCACCGCGTCGTAGCACATGCGACTGACACTGGAGTCACCGATCGCGTCAAACGCGTAGTCCACACCCTGGCCATCGGTGATCTCGCGAATCTCGGCCAACGGATCCTGGGTGTGCGCATTGATCAGGTGCGTCGCGCCGACGGAACTCGCATAGTCGAGCTTGTTGTCGAGCCGATCGACGGCGATGATCTTGCTCGCGTTGGCCAGGACCGCGCCCTGGACCACACTGAGCCCGACGCCGCCCGTCGCGAAGACCGCGACTGTCGCGCCCGGCTCGACGCGCGCGGTATTCAAGACCGCGCCCACTCCGGTCATGACCGCACAGCCGATCAGCGCCGCGCCGTGCATAGGCATGTCCGGAGTGATCTTGACCGCGGCGGATTGGTGGACCACGGAATACTCGGCAAACGACGACATCCCGCGGCCGAAGCAATTGATCTCGAGCTGGCCTTTGCGGTGTCGCCGCGTTCCATCAGTAAAAGTGCCAGCTGCGCTGCGCATTCCGCTGCACAGGTGCGGCTGGCCGGTGGTACACATCCGACACCGACCACAATTCGGCGCAAAGGACAAGATAACGTGATCGCCCGGCGCGAGCGTGCGCACGTCGGCGCCGACCTTTTCGACCACGCCGGCGGCCTCATGGCCGAGGATGACGGGCAGCGGAAAGGCTGGTCCATGCCACGAACCGTCGATGACGTGGTAGTCGCTATGGCAGGCACCGGTCGCTCGAATCTGGACCAGCACCTCGTCGTCCTTCGGTCCGTCGAGTGAGACGTCCTCGATGGCCATCGGCGTGTGAGGCTCGTAAAGGACCGCTGCGCGCATCGCACCCCTCCCGTCAGGTCGCCGCAGCACATGCTATCGCGCCAGCGCTGGGCAGGGTCGGCATAGACTGAAGGAGCGATGGTTAGCCACATTGGGCCGCTCGAGCTCCCGGGGCCGGGCGAGAAGCGCGCGGGGTATTTTACGTTTGACGATCCGCTGTTAGGGAAGTATCGCTGGCCGTACTTTGCCGCGGTGGGCACCGAGCAGGGTCCGCGGTTCCTGCTGACAGCAGGGATTCACGCCGCGGAGTACACGGGCACGCTGGCGGCGATTCGACTTGGACGTGAGCTCGACGCACGACACGTCCGAGGAACGATCGTCATTCTCCCGCTGCTCAATGTGCCAGGCTTCTACGAACGCAGCGTGTACGTCAATCCGGAGGACGGGCAGAATCTGAATCGCGCTTTTCCGGGCCGTGCGGATGGCACGTGGAGTGAGCGGTTCGCGTATCGGCTTTTGCATGACCTCGTGCTGCGATTCAACCTCGATATGGACCTGCATGCGGGCGACATGATCGAGGATCTGGAGCCGTTCGTCGGCTTCTACGAATCAGGCACCGCAGAGGTGGACCGGGAGTCGCGGCGGATGGTCGACGCGTATGGCGGCGTACGCTGGGCCTCGCGCGCGGTGACGACGGGCGATCGCGCGGGCATGCTGTATGCCGCCGCGGCGGCGGGTGGGGTGCCGGCCATGCTGGCGGAGTCGGGGCGCAACGGGCTGGTCGAAGAGGAGGCAATTCAGAGGCACATGGATGGTGTGCGCAATGTGTGGCGCACGGTCGGTGTGCTCGCGGATCAAGAACCGCGTCAGGTTGAGCCGCCACATCTCTTGCGGCGCAACGAGTGGCTGCGCTCGGAGCACGAAGGGATCTTCCTGTGCCGCGTAAAGCCTGGTGACGCGGTGACGGCTGGGCAGGTGCTGGGCGAGCTGGTCGACCTGTTGGGTAGTCGCCTCGACGAAGTGCGCTCGCCGGATGACGGCGTAGTGCTGTTCACGGTGACCAGCCCGGCGATCAAGCACGGCGGGCTGCTGCTAGCGGTCGGGGTGCCGTAGGGCGGGGCATTGGCCTGGCACGGGCTGTGCTGGTGCCGGGCAGCTTGACGGCGGGGGCAGTGCCAGCACGCATATGAGGCGGTCGCCGACCGGATCGTGGTGGGCTACCGCGGCGGCTGGTGAGCAGCGACGCGTACAACTGCGGCAGCAGCGCGAGTACCGTGACGCTCCAGTGGCCTGGTCAGCCGACGGTGCAGGTGAGTTTCGCGGCGGGTGAGCTCAGGACGATTGTGACGAATTGGCCTGGGACCTGCTCGACGGTGCCAATTGGCAGCTCGAATGGCTGGAATACCAACTTCGACACGCTCATGTATGGCAGCTGATCGCGGCGGCGTACGATACGTGCTCAACACATGAACACGACACTGCCGACGAGGCAACTGGGCAAGACGGGCATTGAAGTGACCGTCTTAGGCGTTGGCTGCGCCTGGCTGGGCCGACGCGCCGATGGCTCGATCGACGTCGAGTCAGGGCTGGCAGCGATCATGGCGGCGGTCGACTCGGGCGTTCGGCTGATCGATACGGCGTCGATGTACGTCGACGGCACCGCCGAGCGAGTCGTCGGCGAGGCGCTGCGCGCTCG
>DASXRR010000043.1:0-8491 GCA_036506475.1 Chloroflexota bacterium | reverse complement strand
CAGGTCAACTGGCTGCTCACGACGACGGCACGCTCGTACCCGGGCAAAGCGGACAGCGCGGGCGTCGTCGACCCGTTGGCGGTGCTGACCCGCGCTGGACAGGGCAACGTTGGCAACGCCAACCAGGGCCTGACGGCGAGTGGTGTGACGATTCTGTCGCCGATCACGGGCCTGCTGGGCAGCCTGTTGGGGGTGACCGGCCTGGTGGCGGATGCCGGCTTCTGGGATGCCGCGTTCTGGGATCGCTCGTCTTGGGATTCGGCGTCCTGGGACAGATCCTACTGGGATTGATCCCGTTCGGCCCTTTGGAGGCGCCAAAGGTGGCCGATTCTCAACGTATGACACCCGTCCGGAAGCCGTCGCTGGCGTTGCTCGTCCTGTGGGCGACGATTGGCGGCGGTTTCGCTGTGTCACTGTTCAGCGTGCTGGCGGTCGTGCACCAGGCTGCCTGGTGGGACGTACTGCCGTACCTCGTCCTGGGCATCGTCGCCGCGCTGCCGACGGTGCAGTTGCTGGAAAGTCAGCGCGAACGCTTCAGCTTCTCGTTCGGCATCGCCGCGGTCATGGCCGCGGTCGCGGTGGTGCCCTATGCCGCGCCACTGATCGGCCTGTGTTCAGCGATCGTGTTCGTGGTCCGCAGTCGCCAGCGGCGCGTCGAGAAGGTCCTGTTCAATCTGGCTAACCTACCCCTCGCGACAGCCGTCGCGGCGGCAACCTTCGTCGTGCTCAGGCCCCTGCTGGCGAACGAGCTCTGGCCGCTAGTAGCGGGCCTGGCCGCGGTGCTGGTGTTCTACATGGTGAACGTGGGCGTCGTCGGCGTGATGATTAGCGTGCACACCGGCAAATCGGTCGCGGGCTTTTTCCAGGAGTCGTCATGGTCGGCGCCCATGAACATCCTGCTCGGCCTGACTGGCGTCTTCCTCGGCACCAGCCATGGCCAGCTCGGACTGATCGGTACGGCGATGTTCGCGGTGCCGCTGCTGATCTTGCGCATCACCTTGCTGATCTTCGCGCGCAAGAGCCAGCAGGCGATCGACGTGTTGCAATCGCTGAATACCAAGCTCTCAGGCGAGGTCGCCCAGCGCACGGCCGCCGAAGCGGCACTGGGTGAAAGTGAGGCGCACCTGCGCGCGGTGCTCGACCACGTCGCCGAGGGCATCGTGACCGTCGACGATCAAGGCCAGATCAGGTCGTGCAACCCGGCCGCGGAACAGGTCTTTGGCCACCCCGCGCAGAACGTCCTCGGCCGTCAGTTGGGCGAGCTGGTGCCGATGCTCGCCGTCGACACCGAGCCTGGGCTTTTCGCGCAGCTGCTCGAGCACGGCAAGCTGCTCGGCTTCGGCGCCCACGAAACGGTCGGTCGACGCAACGACGACACCCTGTTTCCGATCGAGATCGCGATCGGCCACATGCGCCAGGATGGCGAGCAGCGCTTCGTCGTCAGCCTGCGCGATATTTCCGAACGCCAACAGGCCGCCGCCGCGCTTGCCCATCAGGCGCTGCACGATGCGCTGACCGGCCTGCCCAATCGGCTGCTGCTGCACGACCGACTCGAACGCGCGATCGTCTCGGCACGGCGCGATCAGGCCTCGGTCGCGCTGCTGGTCATGGACCTCGACCGCTTCAAAGAGGTCAACGACACGCTCGGGCACCACTTCGGTGACCTGCTGCTGTGTGAGCTCGGCGTGCGCCTGCGGAGTGCCCTGCGTGAGGTCGACACCGTCGCCCGGCTCGGCGGCGACGAGTTCGCGGTCCTGCTGCCGCGCGGCACCAGCAACGACGCAACGGTCGCGGCCGGCCGCCTGCTCGAGGCCGTCAATCGGCCTTTCGTGATCGAAGGGCACCCGGTCGAAGTGGGTCTGAGCATCGGCATCGTGCTGTGCCCCGACCACGGCAGCGAGCCCGGCGCACTCCTACGCCGAGCCGACGTGGCCATGTACGTGGCCAAGCGCAACCAGGTCGGCTACGCGACCTACAGCACCGAGCAGGACCAGCACAGTCCACACCGCCTGGCGCTCATGGCCGAGCTACGCGCGGCCATCGAGGAAGAGCAGCTCGAGCTGTTCTATCAGCCCAAGATCGACTTCCGCACGCGGCGTATCAGCAGCGTCGAAGCCCTGGTCCGCTGGCGCCATCCGCAGCGCGGGCTGGTTCCGCCGGACGAGTTCATTCCTCTGGCCGAGCAGTCTGGCCAGGTCAAAGCGCTCAGTCGGTGGGTGCTCAACCAGGCGCTGCGGGACTGTAGAGCGTGGAAAGAACGCGGCTATGAGCTCAGCGTGGCGGTGAACCTGTCGATGCGCGACTTGCATGATCCCAAGCTGCCCGAGACGGTCGCGGCACTGCTCGGGACGTACGCAGTGGCGCCATCCTCGCTCACGATCGAGATCACCGAGAGCACCCTGATGGCCGATCCGGTCCAGGCCTTGGAGATCGTACGCGCGCTGAGTCGCATGGGCGTCGATATCGCCATCGACGACTTCGGGACTGGGTATTCATCGCTGGCGTATCTGAAGCGGCTGCCGGTGGACGAGCTGAAGGTTGACCGGGCGTTCGTGCGGCACATCGCGCGTGACAGTCATGACCTGGCGATCGTGCGCTCGACGATCGGCCTGGCCCATGACCTTGGGTTGAAGGTCGTGGCCGAGGGAATCGAGGACCAGGAAGCATGGGATCGTCTGAACGGACTGGGCTGCGATACCGCGCAGGGCTTCTACATCAGCCGGCCATTGCCAGCGGCGGCGCTCGAAAAATGGCTCGAAGAGTCGCCGTGGGGCTTCGGCCACCCTTCGCTGCCCGCGGCCGCCTAGAGTCTTGTCATCCTGAGGGGAGCCTGCGACCCGAAGGATCCGTAACCTGGCGGTGCACGCACAGGAGTTGCGGATCCTTCGCTACGCTCAGGATGACAAACGAACATGCAAATCGGCCTGTACACGGATTCGGTGGGCAAGCTCTCGTTCGAAGATGCGCTCGACTTCGCGGTAAACATCGGCATCCAGACGCTGGAGATCGCGACTGGCGGACAGTCGCGGGCGCCGCACCTGCGGCTCAGCGAGCTGCTCGAACATGAGGACGCACGTCAACGCTGGGTCGACGCCATCCGCAGTCGAGGGCTGGTGCTGGAGAGCCTGAACTGCTCGGCTTTCCCATTGCATCCGCGCCTCGGCATAGAGCACCAGAAGCTGATTCGCGACACCATTCGCCTGGCTGAGATGCTCGGCGTCGACTCGATCGTCAGTCAGTCAGGCTGTCCCGGCGACTCGGACAACGCGCGTCTGCCGCACTGGATCGTCTACCGCTGGCCGGCGGAGTACCTGGAAGTGCTCGAGTGGCAGTGGGACAAGGCGATCGCGCTGTGGCGCGACCTGGGCGCGTTCGCGCTCGACCATGGTGTGCGCAAGATCTGCTTCGAGCTCCACCCGCTCAATCTCGCCTACAACGTGCCAACGCTGTTGCGCTTGCGCGAGGCGGTCGGACCACACCTTGGCGCGAACCTTGATCCGAGTCACCTGATGTGGCAGGGCATGGATATTCCAGCGTGCATCAAGGCGCTCGGACCGGCGGTGCTGCACACGCATATAAAGGACACGCGCATCGAGCCGCAGGTGGTCGCCCTGACTGGCGTGCTGGATACGACAAAGCCGCGTTCTATTGCAGATAAGCCGTGGGCGTTTCGCACCATTGGCCACGGCCACGACGCGCTGTGGTGGCACGGGTTCGTCGACGCGCTGCGCACGATCGGCTACTCCGGACCACTGTCCATCGAAAACGAGGACGAGCTGTTGCCGGGGCAAGAGGGCGTGCGCCGCGCGGCGACGTTCTTGAAGGATCTCCTCTAAGGCGTAGACGCCTGGACGGCGGCGAAGGCGTCCAGGTAGCCCGCGCCGGCCTCCCACAGCCCGTATGGAATGCCGTCCGCCTTGACCATTGGCCGCGCCGTTGAGACCAGGATGTTCTTGACCTGGTCCGGCGAGAGTGCGCCGTTGGCGGCTTGCTGCATCAGGGCGACCGTGCCGACCACGTGTGGCGTGGCCATCGACGTACCCGACGCGCACGTGTAGCGCGACAGATTGCCGGTGGCGATGTGGCAGGTCAGGACATCGTCGGCGGAGTCCAGGGCATTCAGTGCAATGCCCGTAGTTGCGCGCGTGGAAACAATGTTGGCGCCCGGCGCGGTCAGCGTCGGATGGGCGGTGCTCGATCCCGGCACGCCCCGCGACGAGAAGTCGGCCAACTGGCCACCACTGGTACATAGCGCCTTCGAGTTGGTCGGATCCGGATCAGGCTTGCAGCCCGCGGCCACGCCGATGACCCACGGCGCCACGGCATACGTATTCATCGTGTCCTGGCCAGGGCCATCGTTGCCCGCCGCGAATACCACGCTGATGCCGGCGTCATGTGCGCGCAGCGAGGCGCGATTGATCGGGTCATTCGGATCGAATGCCGATGCGTCGGCCGTCGTGCCCCACGAGTTGTTGACGACCTTGATGTTGTATTGCGCCTGGTGATCGAGGATGTAGTCGAAACCGGCCAGCGCCCAGATGATGAGCAGCGTCTCACCGGTTCCCAGGCCGACGACACTGGCGTCCTTGGCGACGCCGGTGTAGTAGCCGCCACTCGACGAGCCGTTGCCAGCGGTGATGCCCGCGACGTGCGTGCCGTGGCCGGAGCTGGTGTCGGTGTTCGGGACGTTCTCCACGAACAAGGCGCCCGCGGGCGGATTGTCGAGCGTGAAGACATCCTGCGGATTGAAGGCAACCTTGACGTTCTGCACCGTCTTCGAGCCGAACGCCAGGTCCGGATGGGTGGCATCGACGCCACTGTCCAGAATCGCCACGCCGATGCCACGGCCCGTGACACCCGTTGCCCAGGCTTGATCGGCGTGAATCGCGGGTACGCTCTCGTGCAGGAAGTACGTCAGGCGCGAATTGGCGTACAGCCCGCTCACGCCACGCAGGTTGGCTACCTGCAAGATCTGAGCAGTGGTGCCGTAGACGCCGATCGAGTCCAGGTGTTTGAAGGTCAGCGTCCGCGCGCCGACGCTGTGGATCTGACCGGCCAGGGTGGCGCTGTTGGTCGTGGCCGGATCGAAGTTGGCGATGGCCACCAGCTGCGCGGTCGGCGCCGCGCTGGCGAGCACCGCGGTCAGTCGGGCATCGATGGGTGCCGCGGCCGACGCGGACGACAGCGACGTGACGAGGGTGAGGCCGAGGGCCAGAAGGAGGGCACACGCACGCTTGAGCAGCATGTCGCGACAGTTCCCCTTGCGGTTCGAGGTGCTCGTTACATTCGCAAGCGCCATGCGCGCAATCGGATCGCTTGTGTTCCAGTTGAGGAACAAGCGTTACGCCCGGTTGCGCAACGGCGCTATTCTTGCCCTGATGCAGCGGCGGCTCGATACTCCACAAGTGAGCCGCGGCCGCATCTTGCGCCTGCCGCGCGCCGGCGCTGCGCGCGAGCGCTCGATTGCCATCTCGCTGGATGACGTGGAGCGCGCCGAAGAGCGCATCATGCGCCACCTGCGCTACACGCCGCAGATGAAGACCTGGCTGACGCGTGATGACGGCACGCGTTTCAAGGTCAACCTGAAGCTCGAGAACCTGCAGCTCACCGATGGCTTCGCGGTGCGCGGCATGCTCAACGCCGCGCTGACGTTGGCGCCAGATCTGCTCGCACGTGGGCTCGTCGGCTATGGGCTGATGCACGGGACGGCCGCCGCCTTCACCGGGCATGTCCTGCACGTGCCGTCGCTGGTCTACCTGTATCCAAAGAATGCCGCGTCGGACGACCTGGTGCGCAGCCTGGAACACTGGGGCGCGCGTATCGAGGTCGTGAGTGGCAAGACCCTCGCGCACGCGGAGCGGGCGGCGCGCGCGGGCGCCGAACAGCACGGCATGACCTATATCCACTCGTCGGCGAGCCCCAGCTTCATCGCTGGCTGCGCGACGATCGGCCTGGAGATGCTGGAGTTCGCGCCAGAGCTCGACGTGCTCGTGGCGGCCGTTGGCTATGGGCCGTTGATCGCCGGGGTGGCCGCGGCGGTGAAGCAGATCAAGCCCGAGATTCGCGTCGTCGGCGTCGACCGCGTCGAGCCGCGTAATGGCTATCCGTTCGAAGTCGATGCCCCGCACACGTGGCGGCGGCATCGGCTGGGGTCGATCCTGGATCGGGCCGCGCCGGCCTGCCTCGAGCTGATCGATCGCTACGCCGAGGACATCGTGCTGGTCAGCCAGGCCGAGATCATGGAGACCGCGCACCACCTGTGGGCGGAGCTCGAGGTGCGCACCGGCAGCTTCGGCTCGAGCGCGGTCGCGGCGCTGTCGCTGGGCCGCGTCGCGGTCGAGCCGTGGGAAGCGATCGGCGCCGTGATCAGCACCGCCGGCGGCGACGGCCTGTTCTAGCGGTCAGCAGTCAGCAGTCAGCAGCCTGGGCTTCGTGCGTACGCCGCCGGGCCTTTCCACGCGCTCGCGCGAGTTGAAATTCCTTCTCTGGAAGAGAAGCAGAGGCATCTGGGAGGAATGGCAGGAAGACCTGCTGACAGCTGATGGCTGACGGCTACCTAACGGCTACCTACTTGACGCGCAGGCGCGTGCCGGTGGCGCCGAACTCGGCGACGGCTTCGCGCACCTTGCGCATGACCTCGTCGGCGTCTTCGTCGAGGTCGACCGGGACACCAAATGGCTGGCGTGCTTCCAGGCCCGTGTTCCAGTACACCTCGCAGCGGTTGCCTTCGGGATCCAGGAAGTACACGCCGATGGCATTGCCATGGGTGACCACGCGATCCAGCTTGACGCCGCGCTCCTTGAGACGGCGATAGAACCCGACCACGTCGTCCATCGAGTCGCAGCGGAACGACACCTGCTGGATCAGCTTCGCACCGACGGGCACGTCGCGCCCACCGGTCAGCAGCACCTCGTGGTGCTCGACGTCGGGTCGGGCGGACAGGAAAACGAGGCCCGCCTCGTCATCGCGGTCGGTGACGTGGAGCCCGAGCACCTGCGTATAGAAGGCTTCCTGGGCGGGCAGGTCATGTACGTGGATTCCGACATGGCCGAGTCGGGCGATGCGTGGCGTAGTGGCGGTGGTCACGAAGGCTCCTCCGGTTCCGGTAGTGCTACGTTACACGTCATACGGCGGGCATGACCTCCTGGCACAGCAGGCGCAGGCGTTGAGGACCTTGTCGTGCGGGATCAGTGCGCCGCAATTGAGCTCCGCCAGGATGCCGTCCAGACCCAGCTCCTGTTGAAGTGTTCGGAGTCGCTGTGCGACCTGGGCAGACGTGCCGACGACCACTTTGTCACGCACGACCTCGTCCCACTCGATCTCCTGGAGGCGACGCCCGCGGCCGGCGCGGTCTTCGACTTCGCGCGCGCCGGCCTCCGTCGCCGAGGCTTCGAGCTGCTTGCCGAGCGTGCGATAGAAGCTCAGGATGCTCGCGGCCGGCTCGGCCCGCGCTTGGTCGGGAGTCTGGGCGACGTAGACCGGGACGCGCAGAAACGCCTCCGGCTTGCCCGGGTGTCCTTTGGCTCGGAAGGCAGCGCGATACGCGTCCAGGTTCGGCCCTAGCTCTGACAACGTGCCGAGGCGCACTGCGCAGAAGATCGGCAAGCCCAGCTCGCCGCAGGCCGGGAAGGTATCGGCGCTGGTGGCGGCGATGCGAATCGGCGGGTGCGGTTTCTGGTACGGCTTGGGCACCACGCTGGCGTTTTCGAACTGGTAGTAGGTGCCTATGTGAGAGAACGATTGCTCGGTCCAGCCGCGACGGATGACCTCGAGCGTTTCGGCGAAGCGTTCGCGGCTCTCGGCATAGGGCACCTGAAAGCGCTGGTACGTATTGGCGAAGCCACTGCGGCCAACGCCGAAGATGAGCCTGCCTTTGCTGAGGTGGTCGATCGTGGCCGTTTCTTCGGCCAGCCGCAGTGGGTGGTGGAGTGGCAGGACCTGGACGGCGGTGCCGATCTTGAGTCGCTCGGTGCGGCTGGCGATCGCGCTGGCGATGGTCAGCGGTGACGAGAGCAGCGAGCGCTGCGGTGAGAAGTGGATCTCGGCCAGCCAGACCGCATCGAGCCCCCAGCGCTCGGCGGCGTCGACGACCGCGAAAGCCTCGTCGAAGGCCCGCGGCTCGGCCATGCCGGCCGGGCGTTCGAACTCGTGAAAGATGCCGAACTCCACGGCAGTGTTCATCTTAACCGCGCGCGCGTGTCATACCGCGCGCGCGTGTCATCCTGAGCGCAGCGAAGGATCCGTTTGCAGACGCGCCCATGCTCGATACGCGCGTGCTCGATACGCCCGTGGCCGCGGATCCTTCGGCTCGTTCCTCACCTCAGGATGACATAGCGCGCGGGGGTGACACCATGGCCGCTATGAACGTGGGATTCATCGGCCTGGGCACGATGGGCGGGCGCATGGCGGCCAATGTGCAGCGCGCGGGGCATGCGTTGGTGATCAACGACATTCGGCCTGATGCTGGCGCCGACCTGCTGGCGGGCGGCGC
>DASXRR010000042.1:0-11296 GCA_036506475.1 Chloroflexota bacterium | reverse complement strand
GCGATCGTCGAACCAGTAGCCACCGCCCATTGGCTCGTCCAGCGTGCCCACTTCGAGCCTGAGCGTGCGGAAATACGCGATCGCCTCGGGCGCAAACGGCTGGCGGCGCCACAGTCCTTCAAACCACGCGCGCGCGTCGTCGGGATGCGCCATCGTCTCGAAGCCGAAGTATTCGCGCATCTCTGCGCTGGCGGGAACCGTGCGCTCCACCGGCTCAGTACCCTTCGCGTGCTACGCCCGCTCGGGCGCACTAGTACCCACTTCGCGTGCTACGCCCGCTTCGGGAGCACTAGGCGGCGCTGCCGAGGAAGGTGTGCACGCGCTCGGTGAGCGCGCTCACCACCGGCAGTGAGCGCAGGCGCTGGTAGCTGCGTGAGCGCCGGTACAGCGCCAGGCTGCCGCGATGCAGCCCGCGCAGCACAGCCCGCGAGAACCGCCCGCGGCCTGGACCAAGATCGCGACAGTAGATCAGCTTGGGCGCCGCTTCGAGTCTCCCGGCCAGGATCGCGCGCGCCACGACGTCGGCCAGGACCTCCTCGCGCAGCTCGTGCGCTGGTCGCGCGCCGGGTGCGCGTCCGGCGACGTACTCGAAGCGTGCCGCGAGCGACAGCTCAGGATCGTCCGGACCGAGCAGCGCGTGCGCCACCAGGTGGGCGTAGACCTCCAGCCGCTCTTCGTCGGTCAGGTCGCGGCACACGACGATCTCGGTGCCGCGTGGACTCGACAGCAGGAACCCCTTGAGATCGTGCAACGCGGCAGTCTCATCGCACCGTACGCCCAGCTCTTCGAGCAGGCGGCGCGCGGCGACCGCGCGCTGATGCGCCTCGAGCCCGTCCTTGGTCAGGCGATGCAGGCGTAGCAGGCGCGCCAGGTTGGCCGCGGTCGTTTCGGCGTGCGGAACGAGCTTAGCCATCGCGCGTTCCATCCTCGGCGATGCCCAGGATGTGCCACAGCAGCCGGCCGCGCAGCACGACCTGGTCGGCCAGGCTGAGGCGGCGGTAGCTGGTCAGCAGCTCGTCGAAGGCGCGCAAATCGGCGCCGTTCCAGGGCAAGTAAAAGCCGGCCAGGAGCAGCAGGTTTCGAAACGCGCTCGAGCTGAGGCCTTCACAGCACAGCGCCCAGCCGACCATGCGCTCCAACGTGAGTGGCGCATCGAGTAACCCCTGCTCGTAGCGGCTGACCATACTCTGGGTGACGTGGTAGCCGAGCTCCTCGAGCTCGCCGGCCAAACGGGCCTGACTGCGCGTGTCACCAACGTGCTGCCCCTGGCGCAATTCGCGCAGATTGGCACCCACGCGGCTCTTGATTGCCGTCCAGCGGGCAACCTGCACTTCGTCGCGATCGCTCATAGATCGAGGTTCAGCATAAGGCTCAGACTTTCCGTCTGCCTATGATCGGGAGGCATTTTTCAAAAAAATGTTCCGAGGGCATTGCGAGCGAGCGCCCGGATCTGGAAAAGGTAAAAGGAAAAGAGTTAGGGCTACGTGGCCGCGCCACGGCCATGTGGTGTATCGTGTGTTCGGAAAGGACTGAAGAAACTGATGCAGCTTTCGAGCGCGCCGGGTATCGCCTCCCAGGTCCGGCGGCTGGTGCTGGAAACCCGTGAGCCCATCCAGTTCCTCGACATCACGCGCGATGTCGACGAGCTGGTACGTCACGCCGGGCTCCGCGAAGGCCTCGTCACCATCTTCTCGCGCCATACCACCGCGGCCGTCAGCATCCAGGAAGATGAGCCGCTCCTGCTCCAGGACCTGTGCGATTTTCTGCACCGCAGCGCGCCGGCCGAGAACCACTATCGCCACAATGACTTCCGTGTGCGCACCGTGCACATGCACGACGATGAGAGCCCGAACGGCCACGCGCACTGCCTGCAGCTGATGCTCGGCGCCAGCGAAACCGTGCCCGTGTGCGACGGCAAGCTCATGCTCGGCACCTGGCAGCGCATCTTCGTCGTCGAGCTCGACGGGCCCCGACCACGCATTGGCCTGCCGAGCGGCCGTGAGGTCGTCATCCAGGCGCTCGGCGCCGCCTACTGAGGTCGTCCAACACGGCGGACGTCCTCGAGCACGCCCCCGAACCCGCCGCGACCCGCGCGACCCGCGACGCGGTGCGGGCTACGGCGCGCGGCGCGCTGCTGCTGGTGTGCCTGCTGGCGCTGGGTCGGCTCGTCGCGACTGCCTTTGCGTACGGCGTCCCGGCCTGGTTCGACGAAGAGCTGAATCCGCTCTTCAACTTGCTCATTCGGGGCGTGCCGATAACCCAGATCGACGCCCGCCAGTACGGCGTCGTGGTCTTCCTGGTGCTCGATCCGGCCGTGCGACTGCTCGGGTCAGACCAGGCCGCGCTGGCCACCTACGCCAGCGTCGTAGCAGTGCTCGCCTCGCTGGGTGCGTTCGCCCTGATCGCCTGGCGCTTTGCGCGCGACGACCTGGGCCGTCTGCTACTGCTCGGCGTGGCCTGGTTCAGCGCCGTGCCGCTGCTGTATGTGGTCGCCCAGCACATGGTCGACGCCTGGCAGCTGTGCTTCATTGCCGCCTCTCTGTTCCTGCTGACGGGCTCAACGCGCCAGCAGCGCTATGCAGGCTTGCCGCTGGCGGTGGCGACGATGACCAAGCTTTTGCCGGGCTTCCTGTTGTTCTACGTCTGCCTGCGCAACTGGCGCAGCGCAGCCATCGGCGGCGCGGGCATCGTGGTCCTTCTGGCGATCGGCCAGCTGTTGTACGGGCCGCTGATGGGCTTCAGCTACCCATTCGCCGTGCTGGGCGGCGGCGGCGACACCATCGCCCGCTGGTCGACGCACTTCGAGAACAACTCGATCCGTGGCCTGGTGTTCAAACTGGCGGCGGGCTTCCGGTTGCAGGGCGACACGACGACGTACGTGCTCGACCCAGGCTGGTACCCGTGGCTCAGCGGGCTTTCCTACGTGCTGGTGACCGCGCTCGTGGGCTATCTGCTGTGGCTGGTCTGGCGCACCCGAAACGGCGCCTCGATGGAACGCATCGCGCTCGAGTTCGGACTCGCCAGCGTGACTATGTTGCTGATCTCGCCACACACCGCGCAGGACTACCTGGTGACGGTGCTGCCCGTGTTCGGCGTATGGCTGTACTTGTGGTCGAAGCGCTGGCCGCGCGCATGGAGCCCTGGGCAAACTGTGCTAACGCTGGCCGCGGCGATGCTGATCGGCGTGTTCGTGCCGATGAACGTCATGGCACGGGTGATCCCGTTCAATGCGTTGGTGGCGCTGACCCACAACGCCCAGAACGCGCTGTTCGCCGATCAGATTGGCAATGCCATCGGCGCGTACGACTTCTTCGGGTTGCCCGGCCTGGGGCTGCTGCTGGCCTGGCTGGCGCTGGTCAGATTGGAACGCCAGGCGTGATCGGTGCACGGCATGTGTTGGCGGGGGTGGCGCTGCTGTTGGCGGCGCTCGCGTTCCGCGCCACCGAGTACTACACCACGCGCTATCAGACCTTGCCGGCGCTGGACTGGCTCGAGTCGCGCCCGCCGCTGGAGGAGGCGCGCGCCGTCCCGCTCGCGGCAGACCTGGTGCGCGGCTTGTTGCGCACCATGCCGCTCCTCGTGGTCCGAGATGACGTGCGCCCACTGTTGCCGGTGCTGGGTCCGCCGGCCGTCGTGCAGCGCACGATTGGCGGAGTGCGCGATGCGGCGCGGATCGAGCTTGGTGCACCCGGCGCGTTTCAACCGGCCGATGTCCCAATTCGTGCTCGCCTGGACGTGATCGTCTTCAACCGCGCGCAGCGCGCCGCGGCGTGGTCGGAATTGATGGCGAGCGAATTCGACGCCCGCGACCCACAAACAGGCGCTGGTCAGGTGCGCGTCGTGGGTTCCGACGCGCCCGGGGGCATGTGGCTGATCGCGCCTCGCTCGGGCGGTGGCGTCGCCACGGTGGCTGGCGCGCGCGGACCAGTTGGCTACGAGCTGCAAGTGTATTACCGTCGGCCGGACCCACTGAACGAGGAGGACCAGCTCGACCTCAGCGCGCGCGCGGAAGTCACGGCGCGCCAGGCCGCCATGGCATGGACGACCTGGCTACAGGCCGAGCTAGCCACGGCCGGCGTGGCCGTACGCTAGGCGCGATGCGGCGCGCACTGGATCTGGCACTGGCCGCGGCGGTGCTTGGCCTGGGTGGGCTGGCGGTGATCGCGCTGGGCCTTGTCCTGCGCGTCATGCGGCGTAAGGGTCCGCGGCGCATCGTCTATCTGGGCACGGGTCAGATCGCGCAGGTCTTTCCGCGCAACGGGGTCAACCTGTTTCTCGAGCGCGAGTGCAGTGACTTCGATGGCTACTTCGAGCAGATGTGGAACGTGCACTTTCCCGCGGGCGTGCGTGGCGCATTGAGCCTCACACCGCGCCACCATCTCGTCGACGTGGACTTCGATGTTCGGCTCGACAACCTGCGCCGAACCGCGGTTGCGCTTCGCGAAATTGGCTTCTTGCTGTGGCTGCTGCCGTTCGTCTGGCGCACGCGCGCCGCGATCGTGACCGCGACCAATCCCTACCTGCAAGGACTCAACGCGGCACTGGCGAGCCGGCTGCTGGGCATACCCTTCGCGGTCATCATCACGCGCGACTTCGATTGGGACTGGGACGTCCTGCACCAGCAGGCATTCGCCTCAGTGTTCCCGTCGCGGCGTGTCGAGCGCGCTGTCGGACGCTGGGTGTTGCGGCATGCCCATCTGGTGCTGGCCGATCGGGACTATTACCGTGCGTTCGCCGTGCGCAATGGCGCACGACCCGAACGCGCCGTCGCTACGCGCGTGCTCGCCGACCGCGCCTACGCTGAAGCATCAGCGCCCGCGGACGTTCGCAGCCGTTGGGGCATCAACGACGGTCCGCTGTTGGTCTACGTCGGCCGACTGGACGCCGACAAGTTCGCACTCGACCTGGTCGACTGCCTGGCAAAAGTGCGCGAGCAATTTCCGTCGGCTCAGCTCGCCTGTGCGGGCACGGGCGCGCTCGAACAGCAGTTGCGCCAGCGGGCAGTGGACGCTGGCCATGGCGATGCTTTGCATTTGCTGGGTGTGGTCGATCTCGCCGACCTGCCGGCGCTGATCGCCGCTAGCGACGTGGTGGTCGCGCCACACATGGGCTACACGCTGATCGAGGCCGGCCTGACCGGGGTGCCCATCGTGACCTACGACTACGACTTCCACGGCGAGATCGTGGAGGACGGCGTCAGCGGCCTGCTCGTGCCATTCCGCGACGTACCTGCGCTGGCGGCAGCCGTGTGCTACGTGCTGGCCGACCCCGAGCGCGGGCGCGGGATCGGTGCTCGCCTGCGCTGTAAATTGCTGCGCGAGCACAGCCTCGAGGCCGTCGTGCCGCTCTACCAGCACGCGTACGACAGCGTGCTCGCGGCCACATGACGGTCTCGGTCGCAGCGCCCACGCGGCGGCTGGCGGCGCGCCAGGGCGTGTCGCTGTCGACGGTCTATGTGGCCAGCGGGGTACTGTGGCTGGTCACGCGCTGGCTGGTGCTGGTGCACCACGGCGCGTGGCCGTGGATGAACGCATTTGTCGTGGCCGCGGCGCGCGGCATCATCGTCGGCGACTGGAACGACGCGATTCGGCCGCAACTGCCCGCTGTGCTGGGCGTGCCACTCGTCCTGCTCGGGGCGAGCGAACAGCAGGTCGTGGCGGCACTGTACGTGGTCGGCAGCATGGTGCAGTTCGGCGCCTTCGTGGTCCTGGTGCGGGCGCTCTTTCCAGAACGAGTTACCGAGCAGTCGCTGGCGCTGTTGCTGTTCCTGGTCGTGCCGTTCAACCACTCTATTCACCATTACCGAGACGTCCCCGTCGTGCTCGCATCCAGCGCGATTTTCCTGCTGGCGGCGCACTGGCTCGTCCGCGCACAACGGCCGCTTACCGTGCGTGACGGATTGTGGGTCGGCGGCGCCATGCTGCTGGGGGTGTGGAGCCGTACCGAGGTGCTTACCTTTGTCGGCGCGTTGCTGCTCATGGGCGCGCTGGTGTGGCGCGCGCGCGCTCTGCCCCTGATCGGGCTCTACGCTGGGGTGGGCGTGGTCGTCGTCGGCGCGCTGGTCGCGATCAATCGCGTAGAAGGCATCGATCCAGCCGAAGCGGCGCGCTACCAGTGGCACACTTTCCTGGACAGCACGCCTGAGTCGTGGCTCTCGCCCGAGTGCCGTGCCGCGGCCACCGAGAACTGTCGCGAGCGCGACGGCCTGACCTACTTTGGGCCCGCGCCGGCCGAGGTTGGCGTGTTGCCGATGGTGGTAGCGCATCCGGGTACGACGTTGGCCAAGACCCTGCAGAGTGCCTGGGACAACCTGTGGATCGTGCTCGGGCCGAACCTCTCGACGTTTCCGGGCATTGCCCCGTTCCTGATCGGCGTGCTGGTGCTGGCGCCTTCAGCGCGCTTCGCTTTGCGCGCCCTGCCCGCGGCGTCGTGGATGGTGGCGCTGGCAGCGCTGGCCGAAACGGTGCTGCCGCCGCTGAGCTGGGCTCCGCCGCATCCGCAATACCACTTGCAGGTGGTGCTGCTGGTCGTGGTGCTGCTGGTGCCGGTGCTGGCGGCGCTGGCGCGCCAGTCGCGCGGTAGATTGGTCGCGACAGGATTCTTCGTGGTCAGTGCAGCGCTGAGCGTGTTCCGCTACACGCGGTATCCCGGCTACTGAATGGCTCGCCGTCGCTGGCTGGTCACGGCGTGCGCGGTGCTCGCCTTCGCGCAGACCATGGCCTACTACGTCTACCTGCGCGATGATCCTGGCAATTACAACGGCGCCGGCGCCCAGGGTGACCAGGTCGCCTATATCGCGCTGGGGCAGCAGGTGCTGCACGGAACCTGGGACGGGGCGGTGCATTACATGCCGGGCCTGCCGGCTGTGATTGCCCTGAGCCAACTGGTGTTTGGCGACCCACGATTCGGCATCGCGGTCGTGCAAGCGCTGCTCTACGCGCTACTGGTCGTCGGCGGGTCACTGTTGGCGCGCCGCGCCTTCGGCGACCCTACCGCGGTGCCCGCGGCCGCGGTCATCGGACTGAACCCTGCGCTCGGCTACTACGCGGCGCAGGCGCTGACCGAGTTTCTCACGGGGGTGGTGTTGTTCGGCGTCGTGGTCGTGACGTTTGCCTGGTCCCAACGCCCGCGTATGGGCGGCATCTTGGCCTTGGGAGTCCTCATCGGCCTGGCGAGCTATCTGCGCTCCGAATACCTGGGCCTGGCCGTTGTCTTTGCGCTGCTCGTCGCTGTGGTGGGACGCAGTGTGCGCCAGGCAGGGGTGCTGCTCGTGGTGGTCGTCGTGGCCATGGCGCCCTGGGTGGTGCGCTACGCCGTCGCGACGGGCCAGCCTGCGTTGTACAACGAGAGTCCGTTCTCGAACCTGGTGCTCATGGGCACCTGGTTTCGCGTCTTCGACGAGCAGACCTTCGGCCAGCTCCAGCAAATCGAAACCGCGCCGGGGCCACGCGAGCAAGCCATCGAGCGCGCCTCGAGTGTCGGGCCGCGGCCTGAGCTATCGCGACGCTACATGGAGCAGGCGCGCGGACCGTACGAGCGGCCACTGGGCGAGACGGCCCAGCTTGCCGTGGACAACATCCGGCTCAACCTGCGCCAGTACCTGACCAATCACCTGCTGCTCGCACCCGTCCTGATCTGGGCCGGACATACGCCCATCCGCCAGGCGGACGCGCCGTCGCTGCCGTCGTCCGCACGGTATGCCATCTGGGCCGCCGAGCTCGGTCTACTGCTGCTCGCGCTATGGCAGTGCGCCGTGGCCCTGCGCGATCGCCGCACGCGAACGCTCGCCCTGAGCTTCCTCTTGATCATCTTGTTCATTACCGCGGTACACGTCGTGATCGCCGTCGACGAGCGCTTCACGACGCCCGCCCTACCGCTCATCGGCGTGTTCGCCGGCGCCCGCCTCGGCCTGCTGGTCCGCGCCCGCCAACGCCTGACCGTCGGGTATGCGGGCTAGTACCCGCTTCGCGTGCTACGCCCGCTTCGGGAGCACTAGCCCGTGCTAGCATCTGCCCGCCCGAAAATGGTGACCGCTGATCAGCTGCTGGACATCTCGGCAAGTAGCGAATGTCGCTACGACCTCATCCGCGGCGAGTTGATTGAGATGTCCCCGGCTGCTCCTCGTCATGGTCGCGTCGCGGCCGCAGTCGCACGCCTGGTCGGCAACTTTGTCGTCGAGCGCAGCCTGGGCGAAGTGTTCGGCGCTGAGACCGGCTTCATCCTCGCCGAACAACCCGACACCGTGCTCGCACCCGATGCCGCTTTCGTGCGCGCCGACCGATTGCCGCCCGATGAGCAGTGGGATCGCTACTTTCATCTGGCGCCCGACCTTGCCGTCGAAGTCATTTCGCCATCCGATCGAGCAGGTCAGGTGAGCGACAAAGTCGCCGAGTACCTCGAAGCGGGCGTCCGCCTGCTGTGGGTCATCGAGCCGCGACGACGCAGCGTGACCGTGTACACACCCGATCGGCACGCGCATCTGCTGCGCGAAGGCGACGAGCTAGACGGTGGGGACGTCCTGCCCGGGCTCAAACTCACGGTTGCCGAGCTATTTCGCTGACGCAATGAGCCTCGGCCTGGACACACCGCTGATCTCGCCGTACGGCGGGCAACTTGTCGATCTGGTGGTGTCGGAGGCGGCGGCGCCGGAGCTGCGCGCGTATGCCTCGGGGCTGCGGAGCGTGCAGCTTTCGGAGCGCGCCGTGTGCGACCTGGAGCTGCTCGCTACGGGTGGCTTTTCGCCTTTGGATCGGTTCATGGGCCGCCGCGACCACGAGCGGGTGCTCGACAAGATGCGCCTCGAGAGCGGCCACCTGTTCCCGATCCCGGTCACCCTGCCGGTCGAGCCATCCCAGGACCTGCACCTCGACGAAGACGTCGCACTGCGCTCGCCCAAGAACGAGCTGCTGGCCATTCTGACCGTCGAAGAGCTGTACGCGTGGGACGCCGACGAGGTCGCCAGCCAGGCCTTCGGCACGCGTGACTTGCGCCACCCACTGGTCGTGGAGATGCGCCGTTGGGGCAAGCTCAACGTCAGCGGCCGCCTGCGGGTGTTGCAGTTGCCGGCGCGGCACGACTTCCGCGAGCTGCGCCTCACGCCGCGCCAGGTTCGCGAACGGCTCCAGAAGGCAGGCCATGAGAACGTCGTGGCGTTTCAGACCAGGAACCCGCTGCATCGGGTGCACGAAGAGCTCACCAAGCGCGCCATCGACGCCGTCGACGGCACGCTGCTGCTGCACCCATCAGTGGGCATGACCAGGCCCGGCGATGTCGACCACTACACTCGCGTCAGGACATATAAGGCGTTGGCCGAACGCTATTACCCGAAAGATCGGGTGGTGCTCGCGCTGCTGCCGCTGGCTATGCGCATGGCCGGCCCGCGTGAAGCGCTGTGGCACGCCATCATCAGACGCAATCACGGCGCGAATCACTTCATCGTCGGCCGCGACCACGCCAGCCCAGGCAACGACTCGAATGGCCGCCCATTCTGGGGTCCCTACGACGCGCAGAACCTGGTCCGGCAGCACGAGCACGAGCTCGAGATCAACATGCTGCCCTTCCAGGAGCTGCTGTACCTGCCCGACGAGGATCGCTACGAGGAGGTCGATCGCATCCCGCACGGCGTGCGCACGGCGTCGATCTCGGGCACGCAGGTCCGCGACGAGTATCTCAATCGTGGTCGCACGCTGCCGCACTGGTTCACCCGCCCCGAGACCGCGGAGATCCTGGGCGACATGTACCCGCCCCGCCATCGCCAGGGCGTGTGCGTGTGGTTCACCGGTCTCAGTGGGGCTGGCAAGTCGACGACGGCCGAGGTGCTCACCGAGCGCTTGCAGGAGCATGGTCGGCACGTCACGCTGCTCGACGGCGATGTCGTGCGCACACACCTCTCGAAGGGCCTCAGTTTCAGCAAAGAGGATCGCGATACGAATATTCGGCGCATCGGTTTTGTCGCCGCTGAGATCGTGCGCCATGGCGGGCTCGCCGTGTGCGCCGCGATCAGTCCGTATCGCGCGACGCGCAACGAGGTGCGCCAGATGGTCGGCGTTGACCGGTTCGTCGAAGTGTTCGTCGACACGCCGCTGGAAGAATGCGAGCGACGCGATGCCAAAGGCATGTACGCGGCCGCTCGACGCGGCGAGATCGCCAACTGGACGGGCATCGACGATCCGTACGAGACGCCCGAGCACGCCGAAATCGTTCTGGATACCGTGCGCAGCTCAGCAGCGGCCAACGCGCAGCGCATCCTGGATCACCTGGCGGCAGGCGGCTTCGTTCTGACGGGTACCGCGTATCGGGTATCGGGTGTCGGCGAGGACGAGTCGACGCCCACTGCCGACACCCGACACCTGGCACCTGACACGCGGGTCCGTGGCTAGGCCACGCCGGGTTCGCAACGTCCTGGAATTCGGCGCCAATCGCGTCCTCAGCACGCTCGGCTACGAGCTGCGCGACCGCGTCCTGACCGAGCGACCCGAAGGGTTCCCGGGTTATCTCGAAGCCGCCCAGCGGCTGGGCATGGACGTCAACGACTTCGAGGAACAGAACCTTGGCTGGCGCCTGCCGCGGCCGACCCTCGACGAGATCGTCTACCCGTATCTCACGGACGAGTCGGTCGTGTGTGAGATTGGTCCAGGCACCGGCCGCTGGTCACGCCACATCGTGCAGCAGGTGCCGCGTGGCGAGCTGCACCTGGTCGACGCCTCGCCGTGGATGGTGCGCTTTCTGCGCACCTACTTCCGCCAGCTGCCCAACGTCTTCGCCCACCTGAGCAACGGCCAATCCCTGCCGTTTGAGCGCGACGCGTGGATGGACCTGGTCTTCTCGGCCAATACGCTGGTCGAGCTCAAACTGGGGGTCATTTACTATTATGCGCTCGACCTTGCCCGAGTCCTGAAATCCGGCGGCTACGCGGTCGTGGATTACATCGATCCGACCACGCCCGAGGGCTGGGAGCATCTGCAAACGCAGGGCGCTGAGATGTCGACGGTGTACACGTTCCATGCGCCAGAGGTGATCGATCACGTCTTGAATAGTGCCGGTTTTGCCATCGAACGCCGCTATCAGGTTGGGAAGAGCACGTTCGTCGTCGCACGCCGTGCCTGAGACGACGTTCTTCATGATCGTCACACCGCGCGATGCGGTGATCGCCGACTATGCCGTCCACAGTTACACCAAACTCAGCGGACTCGACTTCTCATTGCGTATCTATTCGAACTACTTGTTACCACAACAAAAAGAGTACTACTTCCCACGTTGGGAGCAGCTACCATTTGTCGACATCGTGCGCAACCCG
>DASXRR010000041.1:0-8112 GCA_036506475.1 Chloroflexota bacterium | reverse complement strand
TGTTCGTGCATACTAATGTCGCTGGCCAGTACAGGTCAACACGTTGGGTGAGGGTATGGAATGACCGTCCGCGCGCTGGTTGTTCTCGTTTCGCTGATCGGGTTGAGTAGTGCCTGCGGCCCGACCGCGGCACCCGTTGCGCCGACTGCCGCGCCGACGGCCGCGAGCACGCAGGCGTCCGCCAAGCCGGCCGGCGTCGCCAGCAATCAGGAGGCCGTGCGCGAGCTGCAAGCTACCACGCAGGGCTACGTGCAGGCCCAGCAGGCGTTCAGCGCCGGCAATCGCGAGCGCGCCCTGGAGCTCATGAATTCGGCTTACCTCGAGCACTTCGAGCGCACCGAAGCCTGGATGGACCAGGCCATCTCGAAGGAGTACCGCGAGTCCGTCGAAAGTGCGATCTCGCGCGATCTGCGGCGCAAGCTGCGTGACGGCGCCTCTGATCAGGACATCGCCGCCCAGTTCCCAGTCGCAATGCAGCGCCTGCAAGAAGCCCAAGGCCGCCTCGCCGCTTTGCCATAACGTTGTCGGTTCGAATCGAATCAGGGCTGTGACTGACTTTCCGCTCGCCGACGCCAAGACCGAGCTCACCCACCTGCTCGTGGTCAGCGATCTTGCCCGTGCCCGCGCCTTCTACACCGGGGTGCTGGGCGCCGAACTCGTGCGCGAGTACGGCGGCTCGTCCATCGTCCTGCGGTTCCTCGGCAACTGGCTGCTGCTCGTCACCGGCGGTGGCCCCACCCCCGACAAGCCCGACGTCACCTTCGCCCCGCCAACTGACGTGCACACCATCAGTCACTCCTTCACCATCCGCGTAGCAGACTGCCGCGCCACCTACCAGGCGCTCCGCGACCGCGGCGCTCACTTCCTCACGCCCCCCGTAGAATCCTCGTGGGAAATCAGAGCCTTCTTCCGCGACCCCGACGGCCACCTCTTCGAGATCAGCCAAGCCAAATCCATCTAAATATGAGCATTCGGGTCGAGGGAGCCCACGCTCCGCTTCGCTCCGCAGGGTGCACTTGCAGCCCCCGCAACAAGGCCTATTCGGCACTGGAAACCGCCCCACCCGCCAGCAACGCATCGCGTTAGCGGCATCTGCCTGCGGCCATCGAGGTCTGCCCGGCCAGACCGCTGCAACCGGGCCGCGGGGCCTAGCGCAACGCAACGTCACCGCCCCGCCGTCGCGTGCTAGCCGCAGCGGTCGTCATTCGTACTGAACCCACACGCGTGCCGAGCGCAACGCAACGTCATCCATGCAGAACCGAAGGGGGTGCGGTGCTTGCCGAGTGCTGCCCATTGGCGAATAGCCCCTGCTGCGGGGGGCTGCAAGTGCACCCCGCGGAGCGAAGCGGAGCGAGTGCTCCCCCCGACCCACTGGCGAACGTCCACAAAACGTCAAGCCGCGCGGCGAGGCTTATGATCAAAGAATGCTCAGCAAGGCAGACAACGACCTGCTGTGTCGTACTGGGCCAGGCACGGCCATGGGCGAGCTGTTCCGTCGCTTCTGGCTGCCCGCCCTGCTTCCGTCCGAAGTGCCTACCCCAGATTCCGACCCGATCCGCTTCAGGATCCTGGGCGAAGACCTGATCGCTTTCCGCGATACCAACGGCACACCAGCGTTCATCGCCGAGAACTGCCCGCACCGCGGTGCCTCGCTCTTCTTCGGACGCAACGAAGAGCAAGGCTTGAGGTGTGTCTACCACGGCTGGAAGTTCGACGTATCAGGCCAGTGCGTCGACATGCCCAACGAGCCCGCCGAATCCGACTTCAAAACCAAAGTCCAGGCACAAGCGTACCCAGCCAAGGAGTTCGCGGGCCTGATCTGGATCTACATGGGCCCCCAGGACAAGCAACCGCCGCTGCCCAGATACCAGTGGTGCACCAGGCCCGATGCCGATCAAACCAGCGCGACGAAGTGGATGCAGGAGTCGAACTATGCCCAGGCGCTCGAGGGCAACATCGACTCGTCGCATGTCGGTTTCCTGCACAAAACGTTCGCACACGAGACCTTCCGCGCCGGCGGCAGACTCGAACAAACCCAACAGGTCACGGCGACCAGAGAGACGGACTTCGGCTTCGTTTACGGCGCCCGCCGCAACACACAGGACGGTCAGTACTACTGGCGCGTCACCACGTACGCGATGCCGACCTTCACACAGATTGCCAGCCAATCCCGCGCCGGCAACGGCATCTTTCTGATCCCGCGCGATGACGAAAGCCACTGGTGGATTACCGTCACACCGCCACGCCTACCGGATGATCCTGATCGAGGAGATCCCACGCTCATGGGGTTCCTCACGGGCACGGCGATCGCCGACCCGGCAACGCTCGGTCTCATTCCCGGCACCTGGCGCCGCGTCAGAAACAAAGACAACGACTACATGCTCGATCGCCAGATGCAGCGTACCCATAACTACACGGGTCTGCCCGGCAATCGCGCCCAGGACCAGGCCGTCACAGAGTCAATGGGTGACATCGTGGATCGTTCCAAGGAGCACCTCGGCGCCGCGGACACGGCCATCATCGTCATGCGCCGCTACCTGATGCGCATGGCACGCAAACTCCAAGAAGGTATCGAGCCCGAGTTGCCAAAACATCCGGAGCTCTTCCAGACCACGCCCATGGCGGTGACCACCGCCGAAGCGGATTTTCAGAAGTTGTGGGAAGCCCACGAGCAGGAGTTCCGCAATGAGCTCTCATCACACGGCTGATATCACTCGCCGGCACTTCCTCCAGCTCACCGCCGCGGGTACCCTCGGTCTGTCGTTGCTCGCTGCCAGCGAGGCGTGCGCGCCCGCGGCGCCAGCGCCCAAGCCCGCACCACCTGGCACGCCCGGGCAGGCGCAAGCCAGTGGGCCGCTGCCGACGTACATGCCGCCGACTGGCGGCCCGAAGCCCGACGTGCACAGCACCGATCCACGCATCACCGACGGCTTCGTGCACTTCCCAAAGGAACCGGTGAAGGCGTGGACCGGCGGACCACCCGGCAGTGGCGGCACGCTGAATGTGTTCATGGCCGGCTACTACCCGCCGCCGTCGCCACGCGATCAGAACGCGACCTGGAAAGCGATCGAAAAAGAGCTCAACACCACGGTCAACATGACCATCACGCCGAACGCGGACTATCCGACTCGCTTTCAGGTCCAGATCGCCGGCAGCGACTTACCCGACACACTCCACATCACTGGGACCGTCGCCAGTTTCATTTCCACGCAGTTCCTCCAGGCGCAGTGCGCGGATCTCACGCCCTACCTCGCCGGCGACGCCGCGAAGGACTACCCGAATCTGGCCGCGGTCGCGCCGTACGCCTACAAGGGCGCCGGTGGCGTCTTCGACAATCGCCTGTATGGCATCCCGATTCATCGCTATTTGCCGGCGTTCTGGTTCTTCCGTAACACCGATATCTGGGACGCCGAGATCGGCGCCGAGGTCGTGCCCAAGGATGCCGACGACTTCAAGAAGATTCTCCAGCAGCTCAATCGGCCGCAGGAAAACCGCTTCGCCATCGGCAACACCGGCCCGACTGGTCCGAACATGTGGGGCATCGTGTCGTTCCTGGAGATGTTCGGCGCGCCCAATGGCTGGGCGCTCGATGCCTCCGGAAAGCTGGTGCGCGACCGAGAAACGGAGCAGTACAAAGCCGCCGTCGGCTACATGAAGGACCTGCTCGGCTCGGGGCTCTATCCGCCCGACGTGCAGACCTCCGGTGATTCACGCGGGCAGCTCCTGGCTGG
Source organism: Chloroflexota bacterium (assembly GCA_036506475.1). Classification (GTDB taxonomy): domain Bacteria; phylum Chloroflexota; class UBA6077; order UBA6077; family CF-72; genus CF-72. The sequence goes on along the minus strand of DASXRR010000041.1, from coordinate 4,381 downwards.
CAAATTCGTGGTCTCCAACGAGGCATTCGGCAATGGTTGGAACGACATGTGGCGGCGGGGTCTGCAGTCGAACCCAAATCGGCACTTCACGATTGTCAAGCCATTTACCTCGAGCGCATCGGCCAAACCGCAGCATTTCATCACCGGCGGCACCGTCGCCTACAACCTGGTCAAGAAGGGCAGCGCCGATCGCGTCAAAGAGATCCTGCGCATCATGAATTATCTCGCTGCGCCGTTCGGGACCGCCGAGGATTTGCTGCTCAGCTACGGTTTGCGCGATCAGGATTACACCGTCGGCGCCGATGGCGATCCGGTGCCCACGCGCGAAGGCCTGACCACGGCGGCCTATGTTCCGTGGCAGTACATCGCGCACCGGCCGTACGTCTGGTACCAGGCCGATCTGCCCGGCTATGTTCAGGCCGCGTTCGACGTCGAGCAGATCCTGGTCAATATCGGCGTTCCGGATCCGACGCGCGGTTTCCATTCGGCAACGCAATCGCGCAAAGGCGTGGCCGCGGATCAAACCTTCTACGACGGCGTCGCCGACATCCTGTTCAATCGCCGCCCCTTTGCTGATTTGGACACACTCGTCAACGAATGGCGCACCACCGCCGGCGATGCCATCCGCAAGGAATTCCTGGACGAGATCAACGCTGCCAGGTAGACGGATCCATGCCCTCGAACGGATCGTAGTCGACTTCCAACGCCTCCTGCGCCGGACGCTGGGGTTCAGGCACGTGCCGCAGATTCAGTCGAATGCGATACCACGCGCTGCTGCGGCCGCGCATCGAGTCGACCATGACATCTGCTGGCTCGAGCAGCGGCCAAACCTCGGCGTGGCGGACCTTCCAGCGCTCCAAACCCTCGAGCGCCTCACGCTGTGACGCCGCGCGAGCCACTTCAATGAGCGGCGCCGTCGTGCGCCGACGGCCCGTCGGTCCGACGGCTTTGCCAGGCGCCGGCGACGGTACGGCCCCAGCGCGTGGTCCATCCTCGGCACCCTCTGCCTCCTGGCGCTGCGCCAGCTCCAGCAGCGGCTCAATCGTTCCCACGACGGCGTCGATGCCTTCGCCCGGGTCGCCCATGCGCCGGTAGCGCTCGGGCACCGTGTCGATCGTGAACGCGTCGGGCTCACAGGCCGGCACCTCGTCCCAGTGCAATGGAGTCGACACTCGCGCCTGCGCTGTCGGGCGCACTGAATACGCGGAGGCCGTGGTGCGGTCGCGCGCGTTCTGGTTGTAGTCGACGAACACGCCGTGGCGCTCTTCCTTCCACCACTTGCTCGTCGCGAGGTCCGGTGCGCGCCGTTCGACTTCGCGTGCCAGCGCGATGCCGGCCTTGCGCACTTCGGTGAAGGGCCAGCGCGGCTCGATCCGGCAGAACACATGGAAACCGCGCGAGCCCGACGTCTTCGGCCAACCGATCAGTCCAAAGTCGTCCAGGACGGCCTTGACCACCATCGCTACGTCACGCACCTGCGGCCAGCCTACGCCGCGGATCGGATCGAGGTCGACGCGCAATTCGTCGGGATGGTCGATGTCTTCGGCGCGCACCGGATGCGGATTCAGGTCGATACAGCCGAGGTTGATCACCCAGGCCAAACCGGCTGCGTCGCGCAGCACGATCTCGTCCGCGACTCCGCCCGACGGATAGCTGAGTCGGACCGTTTCGAGCCACTCGGGGGCATTGCCTGGCACACGCTTCTGGAAGAATGGCTCGCTCTCCGCGCCATTCACGAACCGCTTGAGCGCCATCGGCCGCCCCGAGGCTCCGCGCAACGCGCCTTCCGACACGGCCAGGTAGAAGTTGACCAGGTCCAGCTTGGTGTGGCCCGTCTTCGGGAAGAAGACCTTGTCCGGATTGGTGATCGTGATCTCGCGACCATCGATCTCGAGCACCGTCGCCTTATGCGCCATCGCGCCCACAGTTGTAGCGCACACACGCCGCCCGCGATCCGCGCCGGGCGCCCGCGTCGTCTGTAGCAGCGACCGATTCGGTCCAGCTCCTCCCTGGTAACCGACCCCTCTCCCCGCTTCGCGCCGGGTGCAGCGCGCCGCGGGCGCCGCTGAGGACGGCTCTATGGCGACTGCCGAGCAACGCCGTGAACCGTCAGCGTTTGCGCCAGCACAGCGGTGTTGTCTAGCCTAACGCCGTTCTATGGTGCATACCGCGGCCAGTGCGGACGCGTATACCGTGGCGTCGGTCGCGCGCGCCCTGGACGTGCTGTGCGCCTTCGAACAGCCGCCGCATGAGTTCGGGCCAAGCGAGCTGGCGCGCCAGTTGGGCATGACCAAGAACCACGCGTTTCGGGTGCTCAAGACGCTGGAATCGCACGGCTTCGTACGCAAAGTCGCCGAGCGCTATCGGATAGGTGTGCGGGCATTTGAAGTCGGCCAGCTCGCAGTCAAACAACTCGATGTCGTCAAAGTAGCCCGGCCAGTGATGCACCAGCTCCATGCGCAAACGGGCGAGACGATCCACCTGGCCATCCTCGACGGCCTCGAAGCCGTGTGCGTCGACCGCGTCGAGAGCACCCACGCCATTCGCCTGTCAGCGGAGGTCGGCAAGCGCTTTCCACTCCACGCCGGCGCCTGTCCCAAGGTCCTGCTGGCGTTCCTAACACCAGACGAACAACAACTGGTACTGGAACGACCGCTCCACGCGTTCACTCATCGCACGCAGACCGACCCCGCCAAACTCCGCGCCGAGCTAGCGGAGATCAGCCGCGAAGGCTACGGCATAGGCGACGAGGACCTCGACCTGGGCGCCGCGGCGGTGGCCGCACCCATTCGAGACATCACCGGCCAGGTCGTGGCGGCCGTAAGTGTGGCTGGTCCTCTGATGCGCATCAGAACCCAACTCCGAACGACGCTGCGCGATCGCGTACTCGACGCAGCGCAGCACATCGCTGCCGATCTCGGCTATTCGAGAAGGGAAGGGAGCCCGCATGGAACGTCGACAGTGGCGTAGTCGAAGGGCCGCGCTCGCGGCACCGTTCATCGTGGCTGTGCTGGTCGGAGTCGCCTGTGCGCCCGCCGCGCCGCCGTCATCGCCGACCGCCGCACCGGCGGCCGCCAAACCAACAACATCGACGGCAGCGGCCCAGCCGACCACGGCGCCAGTAGCGCCGGCGGCCAAGGAGCCGACCGTCCCGGCCGCGTCCGCCCAGGCCACGGTCGCTGCCGCATCGGCACCCAAACCAACCGCCGGAGCGGCAACCGCGCCCGTCGCAAAGCCAACTACAGCCCCAGCAGCCGCGGCCGCGCCGGCCGGCCAGGCGCAACAAGGCGGTACCGTCACGATCCCCATCGGCGCCGATCCGACGATGAACCCGTGGCATCCCAACGCCTTCGTCGAGTCGATCTTCGTCAACCGCGTGCTCTTCGACGGCCTGACCAGGCCGGGCAAGGACCTCACGCCAGCGCCCGACCTGGCCGCGAGCTGGGAAGCCGCCACAGACGGTCTGAGCTGGACCTTCAAACTGCGCGATGGCGCGAAGTGGAGTGACGGCCAGGCAATCACCGCCGACGATGTCGCCTTCACGTTTACCGACATCGTGCTCAAGAAAGAGCTCGGCGCCACAGGCGCGGGCAACTTCTCGGCGGTGCAAGCGGTCGAAGCCGTCAATCCGACGACCGTCAAGTTCACGCTCTCGCGTCCGTTCAGCGCGCTGCCGTCGTACCTGGCCTACAACGCGGGCATCCTGCCCAAGCACGTCTTCAGCGGCCAGGCCGATCCGTGGGGCATGACCTCCTTCAACAAGGGCATGCCGATCTCGAGCGGACCCTTCAAGGTCGAGACATATACGTCAGGTCAGAGCGTGACGCTCGCCCGCAACGACGCCTACTTTGGCGGCAAGCCGAACCTCGACAAGATCGTCTTCAAGGTCGTCCCCGACGCCAATACCCAGATCGCGCAGGCCCTCAGCGGTGAGCTGAGCATCATGATCATGGACAACAAGGCGGCGGTCGATCGGGTCAAGAGCGCGCCGCAGCTGCGCGTTGAACCGCGCCAGCTGGTCCAATATTACTGGCTGTCGCTCAACCAGACCGACGCGCGCTTCCAGGATCTCAAAGTGCGCCAGGCATTCGAATATGCCATCGATCGCCAGGCGATCGTGACCGCGATCGAGAAGGGGTATGGCAAGCCCGCCAACACCCCGATCGTGCCGGCATTCAAGGCCTATTACGACCCGGCGCACGAGTCGAAATATGGCTTCGATCCCGCCAAAGCCAAGCAGCTCCTGAGCGAAGCTGGCTGGACACCAGGCGCCGATGGCATTCTGCAAAAAGGTGGCCAGCCTTTCCAGTTTGTGATGGATGTAGGCCAGCGCGGCGTCCTGCAACCGACCAATGAGCTCATTCAGCAAAATCTCAAAGCG
>DASXRR010000040.1:0-27777 GCA_036506475.1 Chloroflexota bacterium | reverse complement strand
GCTTCACTCAGGATGACGAGGACGATGAGCAAGACGTGGTTTGCCACGAGCGGGTGGTCACCGAGTACTGCGCAAGCTGATACAATGGCTCGGCGCTAAGGCCTGGATCGCGACCTGCACCTTTGTTAATTGCCGCGGGATTTGGATGTCCTCAGAGGTGCACCCCCCGAAGGCAACCCGGAGATTGGAAGACCCGAAATGGAGCGGGGAACGGGGCTTGAACCCGCGACGTCAACTTTGGGAAGGTAACGCAGGGTGTTCGCTGCCATTAGCGCCGAGAGTGGCGACTCCGCGCGCGACCGCTCAAAATCGCTCAAGGTCGCAGTGTTTGTGGTACGGACTGTGGTACGCGAGCTAATCGTATGGCCGCGCACAGTCGCACCGATCAAGCGGGCAGTCCCGTCGTGATGGAATGCTCTCCGATGTGGCCTTTGGGTCTGTGGCAGAACACGAAGTCGAACGGGCCGGAGCCCATGTCGACACGGTCGTAGCACGGTTTGGACATGTTGCTTACGAGTGCTCCAGTCTCCGTGTACCGCTTCTTGGCGCCGCATCTTCGTCAGCGCGCGGAATCGCGCGGTTTGCGGTAATAGCAGGTGACGCCCCTGCGCCAGCGCTGCCAGGCACGGGCTCCCAGCCAGTCGCTAGAAGCGTCGAGATCGCCAGTCGGTAGTCTGTCCTTGTTCGTATCTACGAACTGATACTCGTGCTCTGGCGCGCTGGGGCTCCGCCGATGCTGAACATGAACTGGGGCGCCATTCCAGACCTGGCGTACTCGGTGCCAGCCACATCGAACGAGGCGCTGCGCACCTTATGCGCACGATTAGTCGCTCAGCTGCAGCCGGTCAACCGCGCCATGCTGGACAAAGCGATTGCTGCCGTCGATGACCCCGGACGTAACCAGTTGCGACGAGATCGCCGACTTGATCACTGCACAGTTGCATCCGACCGAGAATGCGCCCTATGACGCCCACGAGTCTTGACGACGAGGGGAACCGAAGACGCGCGGGCTCACGACGAGTCGTCGCCCGCGGCGGCGTTGCGCCCAGCCCGCGCTACGCCCCGAGGTTTCTGTGCGACCGCTACGTGACCGAGGCGCGCCTGCCCTGGCGGGAGACTGAGGAGGCTGCCCACGCTCGCGCCGAGGCTGAGCGGCGGGCAACTCGGGAGTAGGCCGACAACGCCCAGACCGGGGCACCCCGCATCGCGTGCCTGGAGCTTGGCGGCTGGCGACTATCGGTGAGGGCCGCCCCGCCCAGGTATCATGCCGCGTTTACCCGTCGCAGTGCGTTCCCTCCAGGCATGAATGCCAATAGATACTGCGATCACGACATTGAGTGGACACGTGGCGTTTTGATTCTCATACGCGTTCCATCTGACCGCGGGCCTCTGAATTGCCCCGGCCGCAGCAGCTATGCGGCCACGTCTGACGCGAAGAGACCACGTTACAGAGCGTAAAGATAACTACGACGAGGTGTAACCAAGCGCCTCACGATTTTGGCACCAATTGTGCCATTCAGACGCGGGCCATCTTAACGATTGGTTACAGACGTAGCCAATCCGATCGACTGATCCTCCCTGGCGCAGTGCCGCGGCTGCGAGTAATCCAGTTCAGGAGGTGACGACTCGACGAACACGGCGCAATCAGTCCTGCTATGCGCATGTAACAGCTCGAATATGAACTGAATGAGGGCAGATCGGATGAAACGACCGGCGAAGCGTGTGAAGCGAGTTTCACTCGCTATCGCGAGCTCACTTGTTCTGCTACTGGCTACCGTCTCATTGGCGCCGGCTCAACAGGCTGCGCCCGACCTCAGCCAACTGATCCTCGCAAGCACAGCGCTCCAGGCTGATCCCGCGATGACGCAGGAAGAATTGCCTGGCTTGGGCCACAGGTTCCAGCTGCTGTTTGCAATGGTCGACGATCAAGATCCTCAGAACGTGACTAACGACGTCATCTCGGTCATTACAACCCCGGCGTACCCGGCCGGCATAGGCGTCGCCTTGCGCAACATGCCGCCCGGCTTCAAGATCAGCGCTCTCACCAACCAGCTCCAACTGAAGTACTACTTTCCTACCCCTCCGCGCACCTGTAGCGGCGGCTCACCGCGCATTCAGCTCGCGATCGATACCGACGGTAACGGCACGTCTAATGGGAATGCGTTTGGCTATGTTGGCCACACCGGCTTCGGCGGTGGGTGCCTCACCGGCGTGTGGGATTTCGTCGACATGACTGATGCTGTTCCCTCCCGTTGGGATCTCACGCAGTTCGGCCTCGGCTATCACAACTGGCAAACGGCAGTAGCGGCAATCACCACCGCATTTCCAAATCACCGCGTGCTATCGGGTTCGCTGGTGGACGATTCCTGCTCGTTCGCACCGACCTCGTGCGGTAAGGCGTACTACGACCTTCTGACGATCGAAAACCGCACGTTAGAGAACGATCAAGACACGGTGAAGTAGTCGTCCTCGCGCCGCCGCGCGCCGTTGCCCCTAAGTCACGGGCGATCGGCCGTGCTCAAGGTGTGGGCGCGCGCGGCAGGCCCGAGACCTCGCGGAGCTCGTCTTCATCGAGCGATTCGCGCTCGAGCAGCCCCTCCAGCTCGGTCAGGTGCTTGCGAATCTTCTGATACTTCCAGCGCTTCTCCTCAGGGGTTTGCTGCTGGCGGACGTAGCTGAGGTGGGCTATTTCGCTACCCACACGCCACCTCAGGTCTCGCAGTGCCTCGGGCGCGACATCCCTCCAGGCCTCGTGGGAATCGCAGAAGTCCCCAGCGACAACGTCGTTTGGCCCAAAGTCCGCCCCGGGAAAGAAAAAGTGGTGCAGGGTCCGGGCGTGGATCGCGAACGATTCGAGAAGGACATTGCTCTCGCGGGACTGCCCCACAATTGCGAACCTATCGAGCTGTTCCGCCGTCCAGTGCAACATGTCGATTTCGTACGCGATGTCGCCGTATGCCCTTTCGAGTTGTGATCGTGGTCCATCTCGTTCCAGGGCCGACGTCGTGCCGTTGCCATGATGAGGTCTCCCAGTCTGTCAAGGCTCTGACAGAGGCAGACGAACCACGCTCCGGGCGGCCTGGGAAATTAACAAAGGTTGCCTTCGCGGATAAATACCTTCCGCGAACCTGCCCTCGAAGGTGCACCCGCGAGGGCAACCCTGAGATTGGAAGACCAGAAATAGAGCGGGGAACGGGGCTCGAACCCGCGACCTCAACTTTGGGAAAGTTGCGCTCTGCCGACTGAGCTACCCCCGCGGCGGTGCCTAGTATAACCCGCGCGATTTAGATATTGGCCAGGCGAGCGCGGGCGGCGTCGAGGAAAATTCTGGCTCGCGCGGCGGCGTCGGGAGCTGTCTCGAAACGGTCCAGAACGGCGGCTTCGGGACGGAAGTGCAGCAGCGTGTCGTCGGTTTCGGCGGCTTGCTCGAGCAGCGCCACTACGGTGTCGCCGCGTGGCGAGACGGACCATTCGATCAATAGGGCGCGCAGGGCGGCGATGGCGGCCTCGGCGGCGACGGACGGGTCGGATTCGGCTTGCGCGACCAGGCGCTCGGCCTCACGCAAGGACGCGAACGCTTCAGATTCGGTCATGGCAGCGCAGCAGGATTGACGGTCGGCTGAACGGGCGCCAGCGTCGACGGGCTAGGCACGGGCATGGGTTGGGCGGGCACGAGCTCGGGCTGGGTTGGATCGTAGCGCGCAACGCCCAGCACCTCCGAAACGGTGCCGACCTTCCAGCCGCGTTCCTCGAAGCTATCCAGAATCGTGGGCAAAGCGACCGCAGAAGCGTCGGAGGCGACGTGCTCGACCACGATGTCACCGGGCTGGGCGTAGCGCAGCACCTTCTCGGCGACCGCGCCAGGGCTGGCTCGGGGCAGCCAGTCGCCTGAGTCGAGGCTCCAGAAGACCGACCTGAACCCCGACGCCGCGGCAACCGACAGCACGTGCGAATTGCGCGCCCCGAATGGCGGACGGAAATACGGCCGCGTATGCACGCCGAGCGTGTCCCAGACGACCTGATCGGTGTAATCAAGCTCGAACACAATCTGATTGTCGGACAGTTTGGTCAGCTCGGGGTGGGTCAGGGAATGATTGGCGATCTCGTGACCGTCGTTCAGGATCTCCATGGCCAGCGCCGGGTACTTCAACACCCAGTTGCCGGACAGGAAGAACGTGGCATGGACGCCGCGCTCACGCAGCACCTGAATGAGGCGCGGGGCAGCTGTGCCGGCTTCGGCGCCAGCGTCAAAGGTCAAGGCGACCATGCCCGAAGAAGGGTCGCCGTGGACGATCTCGGACCAGTCGTCCTGAACCTGGACACCTAAGAGCAGCGCCACGCCGAGCACCAGCGGGCGAGTGCTCCCGTAGCGCACCGAGAGGTGCGCGGAGCGGGTACCAAGCATGGCGGGCTAGGTGGGCTCCTCAGTGTCCTCCTCGGCGGCAAGAGCCTCGAGCGGGGTCTCCTCGACGCCAACGTCCATGTCAGCCGGGACCGCCTCCGTCTCTTCCTCTTCCTCTTCGAGCTCCTCTTGCTCTTCTTCCTCTTCTTCTTCGAGCTCGTAGCGCAGCACGCCCTCGCGGGTATAGGCGCGCACACCGCCCTCCGGCGCCGCCGACGGACGGAACGATGGCCGATTGCCCATCGCGGCCGCGCGATGCGTCTCGCGCACGATCACATGCACCGCCTGGTCATTGGCGGCCGTGACGAACGCCGAGTATTGGTTGCCGAGATCCAGGAGCCGAATCACCTCCTGCTCGAGTTTCGGCTCGATGCGCCCGATGTCCTGGCCGCTCGGATCGGTCACGATGACCTGATTGCCGCGGCGAACGATCTGCAGTTGATCGCCCGCGCTCAGCTTGGCCGTCGCGTCGGAACGACGCACGTCGGTCAGCTGGGTCACCGTGGTCTTGCCACTCTCCTCGATAAACAGGCGCGGATCGACGGGCGTGGGCGGTGCAGCAGCGCCTTCGGTGGCGAGCTTGCCCAGGCGCTGCAAGTTCTTGGTGGCGATGCCGTTGAGCGGATCGAGTTTGACCGCCCGGGCATACGCATCACGGGCTTCGCCGTATTTTCCTAACTCAGTCAGCGCTTTACCAAGGCGGTTGAAGGCGTCCACCTCGTTGGGAAACATATCCAGAATCTCACGGTTGAGCTGGGCAGCCTCATCCCAGCGATTTTTCATCGCCAGGCTGATCGCCTGCTCCGATTTGGTGCGCTTCTGGCGCAACCGGTCCTCAGTCGGGAAGGCAGCCATAGACCTCGGCTCGGGAGAGAAGAAATGCCACCAAAGCGGCCACAGCATACGCCAAGGCGGCGTGGACCGCTCAGTCTAGCGCCCAGGGTGGGCGGCTGCAACGTAGTGCATTCTCAATGCCAAGACCCATGACAGGGTTTGACAACACGCGTACACGTTGGTAGTTTGAGATTGAAGGCCTCATCGAGGCTTGCCCTGTTTGACCTACGTTCATGCCGTCTTTTCGGCCTGATTGCGTCCGCGGGAGTGTGGATCGATCCCTCCCGACAGGAACCTTTGTCGAACGGGTATCGTCTCTTACGAAGGGGCTTGCGCTAGTGCAAGCCTGCCTAGGCCATACCCAGCCTGCCCAAGGAGGGATTTCATCTATGCGTGGAGCACTGCTCGCGCGCTTGTCGTCGCTGTCGTTGGCCACGAGCCTCTTCGTGGTCGCATGTGGAGGCCCCGCGGCGCAACCGACAGCGGCGCCCGCGGCTCCGACGACTGCGCCCGCGGCCGCGACCAAGCCGCCCGCGTCACCGGCAGCATCGCCCGCCGCGGCTGCCTCACCATCGCCCGCCGCGTCGCCCGCGGCCAGTCCAGCCGCCAAGCCGGCTGCCTCACCATCGCCCGCCGCCGTTGCATCACCCAGCCCAGCCGCTGGCGCCAACCTGACCGGCACCATCCGCATCGTCTCGAGCCTGCCGCGCACCGGTTCGCCGAAGGGCCAGACGGACACCATCGTCAACGCCTTCCGCATGGCGCTCGCGGAGCGCAATGGCCGCGTTGGCGGCGCCACGATCGACTACGTGGATATGGACGACGCGACCGCCGCACGGGGCTCGTGGGACCCCGCCCAGGAAGCCTCGAACGCCAACAAGGCTGGTCCTGACGCCGACGTCATGGTCTATCTCGGCACGTTCAACTCGGGCGCGGCCAAGGTATCCATTCCGATCCTGTGCCCGCAGAACCTGGTCATGATCTCGCCCGCGAATACCTATCCGGGTCTGACCAAGCCCACGCCGTATAACGCGCCGAACGAGCCGGACGTGTATTACCCGGGCGGTTGCAAGCGCAATTACACGCGCGTCGCCGCGACGGACGACATTCAGGGCGCAGTGGGCGCCGTATGGGCCCAGCAGCTGGGCGCAACCAAGATTTATGTGCTGCACGACTCTGACCTGTACGGTCAGGGCATTGCCGAGGTGTTCAACGGCACCGCCAAGAAACTGAACCTGAACGTGGTTGGTGGGCCAGAAGGTATTGACCCAGCCGCGTCCGACTATCGCGCCGTAGCACAGAAGATTCGTGGCGCTGGCGCGGACCTGGTGTACTTCGGCGGGATTACCGATCACAACGCGGGCAAGCTGTGGCAGGACCTGCGCTCGACGCTCGGCAACGACGTCAAGCTGATGGGCCCTGACGGCATCAACGAGGCTGCGTTCGTCGATGCCGCGGGCGCCGCGGCTGAGAACACATACGGCACCTTCCCAGGCGTGCCGGCATCCAAGCTGACCTCTCAGAAGGGCCAGGATTGGTACCGCCGCTACAAGCAGCAGTTCTCGGGCGAGCCCGATCCCTACGCCGCGTACGGCTACGAAGCCATGCAGGTCGCGCTGGCGTCCATCGAGAAAGCAGGTGTCAAGGATCGCGCGAAGATTCGCGACGCTGTCTTTGCCACGCGTGATTACGATGGCGTACTGGGTAAGTGGTCGTTCACCGATACTGGCGACACGACGCTCACGGGTATGAGCGGACGCCAGGTCAAAAACGGTAAGTGGGACGACGACTCGACCGTCGCGCTGCAAGCGCCACAGTAGAGCTATTAGCTGTTAGCAATTAGCAGTTGGCTGTCGCCCGATGCCTAACGGCTAACGGCTAACAGCTAACTGCTGAAAGCTGACTCGCACCACAGCCTCTGCTACTCTACGGGGCCAACATAGCTATGGAGCTGCACGAGCGCGTTCTGCAGGTGCTGCTGATCGGCATCACCAATGGCGCGATTGTGGCCTTGATCGCCCTCGGCTATACGCTGGTCTACGGCATCATCGAGCTGATCAACTTCGCCCATGGCGACGTGTTCATGCTCGGCACGATGACCGCGCTGACGTTCGTCACCTGGCTGACGGGCGTCGTTGGCGTGCGCAACCCGCTGCAATTGCCACCCCTGACGCTGGTGCTGGGCATCATCGCCATGATCGTCATCGCCGCTGTTGTGTGCGCAACGATCAACGTGCTCATCGAACGCATCGCCTATCGACGCTTGAGAAACGCGCCCAGGCTGGCGCCGTTGATCTCGGCCATTGGCATGTCGTTCATCTTGATCAACGTCGGCCTGATCTGGAAGAGTCCGCGCCAGCTCAACTTCCCCGACGTCATCCCGCGCATCGACATCTTGCAGGACATCTTCGGCATCAAGTCGGCGCTGTTGTTCACCGTCAAGGACATCATCGTCATCGCCCTGGCCATCCCGCTCATGATCGGCCTGCAGATGTTCGTGCAGCGCACGCGGCTCGGCAAAGCAATGCGCGCGACCGCTCAAGACCGCGATGCGGCGTCCATGATGGGCATCGACATCAACCTGACCATCGCCCTGACGTTCCTGATCGGCGGCCTGCTGGCGGGCGCCGCGGGCGGCATCTACGGCATGTACAACAACTCGGCGTACTTCCTGCAGGGCTTCCGCAACGGCCTGTACGCGTTCACCGCGGCGGTAATGGGCGGCATCGGCAACATTCAAGGCGCATTTCTGGGCGGCATGCTCATTGGCGTGATCGCCGCGGCCTCGGACAATGTCTGGGACCCACGCTGGACCGAAGCCGTTGTCTTCGCGCTGCTGGTGGTGATCTTGATCTTCAAACCGACCGGTTTACTGGGCGAGGAGACGACCGAGCGGGCGTGACGACCCAGCCGACGAGCGCGACGAAAACAACGCCAGGCGGCGCAGCGAAGGCTGGCGGGTTGCGTCGCAACGGGCTGACGCCCACACAGGTGTTCCGGAATGCGTTCCTGGTCACGTTCCTGATCGTGCTGGCCGTGTATCCAATCCTCGACAGGTCCTTCGGCTTTGCCAAGATGGGCGCGTTCCCGGCCATCCTGATCTACACGCTGCTCGCGCTCGGCTTGAACATCGTGGTCGGCTTCGCCGGACTGCTCGACCTGGGCTACGCCGCGTTCTTCGCCATCGGCGGCTACACGGCGGCGTTTCTGACGTCGCCGATCAGTCCCCTGGCGCCCTACATCCAGGCGCCGTTCTACGTGGCGATGGCGCTGTCGTTCCTGATGGCGGCGCTCTTCGGCGTCATTCTGGGCGCGCCGACCCTGCGCCTGCGCGGCGACTACCTGGCCATCGTCACCCTGGCCTTCGGCGAGATCGTGCCGCGCGTGTTCCTCAATCTCGACAAGTGGACATACGGCTCCAAAGGCATGAACCCGATTGGCCGACCGGCCATCCCGGAATTGATCGATGGCCAGCTCACCATGCGCGAGATCACCAACTCGAATCAGCTCGAGTGGTACTACGTGATCTTCGTCGTCGGGTGTTTGTCGGTGTTCGCGATCTATCGCCTGGCCAACTCACGCATCGGGCGAGCGTGGATGGCGATGCGCGAAGACGAGCTCGCCGCCTCGGCGATGGGCATCGACCTGGTCCAGACCAAGCTGCTGGCGTTTGCCATGGGCGCCTCGTTCTCGGGCTTCGCGGGCTCGCTGTGGGCGAGCATGCTGCAGGTCATCGATCCGTTCCAGTTCGACTTCACGATTTCGATCGTGGTGCTGTCGATGATCATCCTCGGTGGCATCGGCAACCTGTGGGGCGTCATCTTCGGCGCCGTCGTGCTGGGCTTTTACGATCGCATCCTGACCCAGGACGCGACGAATTGGATTCACGGCTTCGCCCAAACGGTGCAGCTGCCGATCGTCAGCGACCTGCTGTTGCAGGTCGACCTGTCGCAGTACAAGTACCTGATCTTCGGTGTGGCGCTGGTGGTGCTGATGCTGACCCGACCTGAAGGCATCTTTCCCAACCGTCAGCGCGCCGCAGAGCTGCACGAGGACGTGCCTGAGGGGCTCGACCAGCTGGGCGAGGATGCCCTGGTTGACCGCACGGTTGGCGGCGTGCGTGCCTGAGACGATTCTCGAGGCGCGCGGGGTCACCAAACGCTTTGGCGGGCTGGTCGCGGTCAACAGCGTCGACTTTGCACTCGAAGAAAAGTCCATCTCCAGCCTGATCGGGCCAAACGGGGCGGGCAAGACCACCTTTTTCAACATGCTGGCCGGGCTGTACGTGCCCACGAGTGGCCAGATCCGCTTTCAAGGTGTGCCGCTGGTCGGCTTGAAACCGCACACGATCACGCGGCTGGGCATCGCGCGCACGTTTCAGAACATTCGCTTGTTTGCCACGATGAGCGCGCTCGACAACGTGCTCGTCGGGATGCACGCTCGGCTCAAAGCCAATGCCTTCGACGCTGTGTTGCGCACGCCACGGGCTATTCGCGAGGAGCGTGACGCACGCGAGCGCGGGCTCGACCTGTTGAAGTTCGTCGGGCTCGCGGGCAAGCAGGAGGAGTGGGCGCGCAACCTGCCGTATGGTGATCAGCGCCGACTCGAAGTGGCGCGCGCTCTGGCCACCCAGCCGCGTCTGCTGTTGTTGGACGAGCCGACGGCGGGCATGAATCCGCAGGAAACGGCGGCATTGACACGGCTGATTAGCAGACTGCGGACCGAGATGGGGCTGACCATTCTGCTTATCGAGCACGACATGAAGGTGGTGATGGGCATCTCGGATCGGGTGACCGTACTGGACTATGGCCAGAAGATCGCCGAGGGCTCGCCGCGCGAGGTGCAGCGCGATGCGCGGGTGATCGAGGCATATCTCGGGCGGGCGGCTACGGAAGGCGCATCGTCTGCTGCCGAGGAAGCTTCGGCGTGAGCGCGAAGGACGCCGCCGCCGCCGCGTTGGAGCTGCGCGGGGTGCACACGTTCTATGGGCACATTCACGCCATCAAGGGCATCTCATTGACCGTACGGCCGGGCGAGATCGTCACGCTCATCGGCGCCAACGGCGCGGGCAAGACCACCACGCTGCGGACCATCTCGGGCGTGACACGCAATCGCGAGGGCGAGGTGCTGCTGAATGGCGAGCGAGTCGATCGGCTCGCGCCACACAAGATTGTCGAGCGTGGCATCTGTCAGGCACCCGAGGGTCGGCGCATCTTTGGCCGCATGACTGTTCTAGAAAACCTGCAGATGGGGGCGTTTGCGCGGCGCGACGTCGCGGCGATCGCCGAGGACCTCGAGCGGGTGCTGGTGCTGTTCCCGCGCTTGCGTGAACGCTTGAAGCAGAAGGGCGGGACACTCTCAGGTGGCGAGCAGCAGATGCTCGCCATTGGCCGCGCTCTTATGTCAAGGCCCAAAGTGCTGTTGCTGGATGAGCCGAGCATGGGCCTCGCACCGATGTTGGTCGAGACGATCTTTAACACGATCGTCGAGATCAACAAGCAAGGCGTCGCGGTGCTGCTGGTGGAGCAGAATGCGCTGATGGCTTTGAATGTCGCCAATCGGGGCTACGTGCTGGAGACGGGGCGGATCGTGCTCGACGACGACGCCAAGGCGCTGCAGCAGAACGAGAAGGTCCAGAAGGCTTACCTCGGGATCGAATAGCCCGCTGAGGTCGTCCCGAGCGGCGACGCTGCGGTCACTGCACGCGCCGCGCGCCGGTGTTTCCCTTCCAGGGTGGGGTAGTCCCCGGTGCGACTCATGGCCTGTCGGCGTGAACCGCCGATGGCCATCCGTCAGGCAACGTCCCGACCATGCGCCGATGGCCATCCGCCAGGCAACGCCCGACCGTGCGCCGATGGCCATCCGCCAGGCGACGTCCCGACCGTGCGCCAATGGCCATCCGCCAGGCAACGCCCCGACTCGTGCGCCGATGGCCATCCGACTGGCGACGTCCGACCGTGCGCCGATGGCCTTCCGGCTGGCGACGTCCCGACCGTACGCCGATGGCCATCCGCCAGGCAACGCGCGACGTGCGCCGATGACCGTCCGGCTGGCGACGTCTCGACCGTGCGCCGATGGCCCTCCGACTGGCGACGTCCCGACCGTGTGCCGATGGCCTTCCGGCTGGCGACGTCCCGACCGTGTGCCGATGACCCTCCGGCTGGCGACGTCCCGATAGTGTGCCGATGACCCTCCGACTGGCGACGTCCCGACAGTGTGCCGATGACCCTCCGACTGGCGACGTTCGGACCGTGCGCCCGATGGCCTTCCGGCTGGCGACGTTCGGACCGTGCGCCGATGGCCTTCCGGGCTGGCTACGTGCCGACCGTGCGGCGGTGGCGTTTCGGCCTGCACGGTTTTCGACTGCCAGTGGCTCGGAAGGGAGCGAGCGCAGCGATGCGGCGGGCATGAAAACGCCCCCGAGACCCGAAGGCCCGGGGGCGGGGGCGTAAAGCCCGGAATGGGGCTGCGTTTAGCCCTTTTCGAAGGCGAACGTCAGGTCGGTACCGCCGAGGGCGGCCGGGCGGCACAGCCACTGAGGATTGCCCGGGCAATACTGGGCAAGATAGCGGCTCTCACGTGATTGCTCGGCGAGATCCGGCGGCACGTTCTGGTTCAGCAGGATCGCCTTCAGATAGTCGGCCAGCAGCACACTCTCGGTGCCCTGACCAGCGATGAAGTGCATGATCCCGCGCTGGAAGCGCTGGTAGACGAAGTTCGCGTTGCTCGGATCAGGCGTTGGCTGCGAGATCGGGGCACCCCAGATCGTCAAGCCACCGAGCGTATTGAACGTGGCGTTGAAGTTGACCGGCTGGCCCATCGCGTTATCGGGCACGTTGGCAGCGATGAACGCGTTCATCTTGTCGGCGTAGTCCGGATCGCTGACCGGCGGCGTGCTGGCCTTCATCGCATCATCAGGACCCGGGAACACGCTGCCGTTCACCCGTGTGTACGGGAAGATCTCGGGGTCGAGCATGTTCATCAGCGCCGCGCCCTGGCCAGGACAGACCTGGATGATCTGGCGCTGGAAGAACTGCACCGGGCAGCCCAGGAAGGTAATTGTGCGCGACACCGGGTAGCCGAACGTGCTCAGGCCGCCGTAGCGCTGGAAGAACGCCCAGGCTTCGTCGTTGTCGACGCGATAGCCGGTCTGGCTGAAGTAGCGGTCGTCGTGCGCCAGCGGCGGGGCTACAGGCTGCTGCCCTGGAGCAGGCACCGGGGTCGCCGTCGGGACGGCCGTTGCACCCGCGGTGGGGACCGCCGTCGCAACTGGTGTTGGGCCGGCTACGACAATAAAGCTGGCGTTCGCTACACGATTGCTGGTGTCGCCACTGGCGGTCGCGCCGTACGTGCCAGGCGCCAGCGTCGCCGGAATCGTGAAGGTCAGGCTCACGTTGCCGCTGGTGTCAGCGGTGGCGGTGCCAACCGACGGACCGTTGAACGTGATGGTGACGGTCTCGCCTGGCTGCCAGCCAGTGCCGGTCGCCGTTACGGACGTGCCCGGGGGCGCCTGGTTCGGGGCGAAAGTCAGCGTCGCGGCGCCTTGCGTGACCGTGAACGCGGTCGAAGCACTGCGGCCGCTGGTCTGGCCCTTGGCGACGACGCCGTAGTCGCCCGGCGAGACGCTCGGAACGGCAAAGCTAAGGGCGAAGGTGCCCTCGGTGCCGGCGGTCGGCGTGCCTACCGACTGGCCGTTGAACGTGACCTCGATGACTTCGCCGGCCTGATAGCCGGAGCCGTTGGCAGTAACCGTTGTCCCTGGTGCGGCTTTCGCCGGGGCCATCGTCAACTGCGCAGTGGGCGCAGGCGTCTGCGTAGTGGTGGCCTGGCCGAGCGCCGTCGCTGGCATCAAGACCAGCGCGCCCGTCAGGAGGGCCAGGAGTAGCACGAAGACGGACGTTTGGAAGCGGGCTGGAGTCACAGAATCACCTCGTACAAACGAGAATCCAGGCCCGGTGTGTGTGCATGATCTGCGCCACGCCACCGTAACAACTTGTTACGGAACGATTACGCGCTCCACGGACGGGCAACCGCCAACACGACCGCGATGCCAATCGTGGCCACGACGGCGTATTCGAGCGCCACCCGCCGATCGAGCGCCTCGACCGCGCCGGCTTCGACAACCCCTGACGTTACGTAAAATCCAAGCCACAACGCAGCGCCGCCAACCAACGGCACCGTGCTCCAGTAGCCCAGGGCCCACGTCAGCTGAGCCAGTACCAGGCCGACGCCGGCTGCCAATACAAGTCGCCGCCGTGGCTCGACGATCGTATCGCCCAGCAGGTACCAGGTAGCCGCCGCGCACAACACTCCGATCGGCGGTGCGACAAACAGCGCGCGCGCCTTGGTGCTGTAGACGAGCACGATCAGCACCAGTGCCAGCACGTACACGACCACGCGCACCGCGACGTAGGCAATGCCCGTGCGCGGCGGCCGCGGCTGGACCGATAGTAGCCGCACCCATTCGGCGCCTCGAAGAGCCATCGTTCAGTGCAGTCGGGCGAGTGTCGCCCGCCGACGTTCCAGCGCGGCCAGCCGTTCTCGTTGCTCGTCGAGACGTTCGCGTTCGCGTTGGACGGTCTCGGGCGCCGCCTTGCGGCTGAACTCGCTCGCCAGGAGGCCTTCCAATCGTTGCACTTGCCTGGTCGCCTCGGCATGCTCGCGTTCGGCGCGCTCGCGCTCGGCCTGGATGTCGAACAGGCCCTCGGCTGGGATCAGCAGCTCGACGCCGCCGGCGACCACAGAAACGGCCTGGGCATGGTCGGCGCTGGTGCTGATTTCGATCGGTCCCAGGCGGGTGCCAGGGAAACCACCGATCAGCGCAGCGTGGCTGCGCCAGAACGCGGCGCGTTCAGCGGTGGGGGCCACGATCGTGGCCGGCACCATGCGGCGCGGTTCGATGCCGTAGTCGCTGCGCAGCGTGCGAGTAGCCCGGGTCAGGGCAACTACGTCGTCCCAGGCGGCGATGGCGGCCGCGTCCGCGGGCTGGGCCGCTGGCCATTGGGCAAGCATGATGGACGCCGGGCGGTTGGCGACGCCGGTCGTCAAGCGCTGCCAAAGCTCCTCTGTCACATACGGCGCAAAGGGATGCAGCAAGCGCAGCACGGTGTCGAAGACGGCCGCGAGCAGAGCGCCGTCGGCATCGGCGGTGATCTTGTGCGCTTCGATGTACCAATCGGCCAGCTCGTCCCAGATGAAGTCGTGGATCACCCGGCCGGCTTCGCCGAAGTTGAAGTCGCCCAGCAGGCGGGTCACGTCGCCGATAACCTGGGCGAGTCGGCTGGCGATCCAGCGCTCGGCCAGCGGCGCGTCAGGCCGCGCGACGGCGGGCTCGGTCGCGTGACGTCGATCTGCGCTAGAGGTGTTGGCCAGCACGAAGCGGCCCACGTTCCACAGCTTGTTCACGAAGTCGCGCCGCGCATCGAGGATCGTCGGCGTGAGCGTGAAGTCGTTGCCCGGCGTGATGCCGATCGTCACCCCGAGCCGCAGCGCGTCTGTCCCGTACTCGGCAATCAGGTCAAGCGGGTCTTGCACATTGCCCTTGGTCTTGCTCATCTTCACGCCGCCCTGGGCGCGGATCAGCCCGTGCAGGTACACGGTGTGGAAGGGTGGCTGGCCGGTGAACTCCAGGCCGAACATGATCATCCGCGCCACCCAGAAGAAGAGGATGTCGTGGCCGGTCTCCATCACCGACGTGGGATAGAAGGTGCGCATGTCAGGTGTGTCGCCGGGCCAGCCGAGCGTACTGAACGGCCACAAGCCCGACGAGAACCAGGTGTCGAGCACGTCCGGGTCCTGGTGGAAGCTCGTCGAGCCACACTTCGGACAACGCTCAGGCTCGTCGATGCTGGCCCATTGCTCCGAGCAATTGGGCGCATCGCAGTAGTAGATCGGAATGCGGTGGCCCCACCACAGCTGACGTGAGATGCACCAGTCGCGGATGTTCTCCATCCAGTTGAAATACACGCGCGCGTAGCGTTCGGGGATGATGCGCAGGCGGCCATCGCGCACCACGTCGATGGCTGGAGCGGCCAGCGGCTTGATGCTCAGGTACCACTGGTCGAGCAACAGTGGCTCGAGCACGGTGCCCGAACGGAAGCAATGCCCAACGCTGTGGGTATACGGGTCTTGCTTCACGATCTGGCCATTGGCTTCGAGCTCGGCCAACAGCCCTGTGCGCGCCTGCAGGGTGGTCTGGCCGGCATACGCGCCGGCCTCGTCGTTCATCGTGCCGTCGAGGTTCATCACGTTGATCGCCGGCAGCTGGTGGCGCTGGGCGATCTCGAAGTCGGTTGGATCGTGCGCCGGGGTCAGCTTCACCGCGCCCGTGCCGAACTCAGGATCGACGGCGTCGTCGGCCACGATCACCCCGATGCGCCTCACGTGCGGGATCTGCACATGCTTGCCCACGAGGTGTTGGTAGCGCTTGTCCTTGGGATGCACTGCCACGCCCACGTCGCCCAGGATCGTCTCGGGGCGGGTGGTCGCGACCACGATCGACTCGCCCTCAGCGTCGGTCACCGGGTAGCGCACGTAGGTCAGCGTGCCCTGAACCTCCTTGTATTCCACCTCGAGGTCGGACAGCACGGTGTGGCAGTCCTTACACCAGTTGGCGATGCGGTGGCCGCGATAGATCAGGCCCTTTTCGAACAGGCGCACGAAGGCCGTGCGCACGCTGCGCACGTGGTGTGGCTCCATCGTGAACATGTCGCGCGACCAGTCCGCCGATGCGCCGAGTTTCCTGAGCTGGAGCTGGATCTGGTGGCCGTAGCTCTCCATCCACTCCCACATCTGGTCCAGGAACTTCTCGCGGCCGAGGTCGTGGCGAGTCAGACCGCGCTTGCGCAGGTCCTGCTCCACCACCATCTGGCCGGCGATGCCAGCGTGATCACGGCCGGGCACCCACAAGCTTGGATCGCCGAGCATGCGGTGCCAGCGCACCATGATGTCTTCGAGCGAGACGAACAGCGTGTGCCCGTTGTGCAAGCCGCCGGTGACGTTCGGCGGCGGCATGGTAATGACGAACGGCTGGCGCGCACCGAAGTTGGGATGCGACTCAGGTCGAAAGAGCCCGTGCTTTTCCCAGAACTCGTACCAGTGGGCTTCGATCTCGGCCGGGTTGTACGGTGCGTAGGTTTCGGTGCTCGTCACGGTCGCTTGCTCGCAGAAAACAAAATCACCCCGCCGTCGCAAGGACGAGCGGGGCCGACCGTGGTACCACCTTGCATTCCTCCTTATTAGGGGAGGCACTCTGGGCCGCGTTATCGGGCGGAACCCGGCTTCGCTTACTGACGTTCAGCGGAGCGGCTCACGAGTGACGTTCGGCACGCTTACCGCGAATGGGCTTACAGCCTGTGACCCATGCTCTCTGGTCGGCAGTCCGTGCGTACTCGTCTCGATCGACGCCGTATGTGCGCCGGAGCATAACAGACTAGCCTAAGATGTCGGGGAAGGTCATGGCCGCAGCCTGCGCCCGTGACGCGGGTGGTCCGCTGAAGTCTTCGGTGCGCGCCCTGAAACGCTCCTGAAAGACCTAGCGGGCAGTCCAGCCGTTGTCGATGGACTGAGCCGAGCCGGTGATGCCCGCCGCGGCAGCGGAACACAGGAAGGTGGCGAGTGCGGCAATTTCGGAAGGCTCGAGCAGCTGCTTGCGCGCCGATGGCGCGAGCATGATCTGTTCGACCACATCGTCGCGCGACAGGTTGTTGGCCCGCGCCAGATCGTCGATCTGACGCTCGACCAGTGGCGTGCGTACGTAACCGGGGCAGATGGCATTCACCGTGACGCCCTTGTCGCCCGCCTCCAGGGCCACCGTTCGCGTGAGGCCGATCAAGCCGTGCTTGGCCGCGACGTACGCCGACTTGTACGGCGAGGCAACCAGCCCATGGATCGACGAGATGTTGATGATCCGACCCCAGCCGCGGGCGTACATGTGCGGTAGTGCGGCACGGGTCAACACGAATGGCGCGATCAAGAGGATGCGAATGAGCTCTTCCCAGCGGTCCTCGGGGAATTCCTCGACGGGTGCAACATGCTGCACGCCCGCGTTGTTGACGAGGATGTCCACACCGCCCCATTCGCGCTCGGCGCGCTCGACCAACGCGTGGCAGTCGTCGCGCGAGAGGACGTTGGCTTCTTGGAAGACTGCGCGTGGGAGTGCCTCGGCGACTTGCTGGCCCTGCTCAACGTTCAGGTCGGCCAGCAGGACGCATGCGCCGTGCGCCGTCAGGTCTTCGGCGATGGCCCGGCCGATGCCGCTGGCGGCGCCCGTCACCAGGGCAGCGCGGCCAGAGAGATCGATGTTCATAGGCCGGCTGGAGCGTAGTCGGCCAGCCCGCGGCCGAGGAACAGCACGCCGATGCGGCCGAGTCCACTGGGGTCGATCAGGGCCGGGGCCCGATTGCCGATGCCCAGATTGCGCAGAAAAGCTCGCTGACTGGTAATGCCGATCACTTGTAAGCCAGACCGGTGTGCCGCGGTGGCCAGTGTGGTGAAGTCGACATTAACCGAGATGTCTTGCTGGCCGAGCCTGACCAGCGGGTCGCTCCCGAGCGTGTGACGATAGTACGTGAGCAGGGTGCCCTGTGGCCGCGCGTAGAGCGCCTCGGCGGTGTAGCCGAAGTCCAGGATCAGCGCCATCCCACGTTGCAATCTGGTCGCTAGCTGCTGCACCCAAGGCTCCAGTTCCAGGTTGACCTCCGTGACGGCCCCTTCGGGCGGCAGCAGACCCAACCGCTGGAAATACTGGCGTATGGCTGGCGGCGCGTCGGCTTCGACCCACTGGAGATCGCCATTCACGCGCAATTCACGTAGGACGCCGTCGCGGACCGTAACGCGGTGGACGGGCAGCGCGTCGAGCACTTCGTTGGCGATTGCGAGATGGGCCGGGCCATTGATCGGCGGCAAGTCGCCCAGTCTGGCCCGCTGGACGGCGCGCAGCGATGGGCTGGTGTCTTCGATGCAGTAAGCCACACCAGGCAGCTTCATGAGGGCTGACGCGAGCGCGCCGCTGCCGGCGCCGTACTCGAGGATGCGGAACGGCCGTGGTCGGCCCAGGTGCTCCCACAGCTGCGTGGCCGCGCAGGCGATGAGCTCGCCGAACACCGGATCGAGCTCTGGGCTGGTGATGAAGTCGCCGTCCGCGCCAAAGCCGCGCAGATTCGAGTAGTAGCCGTGCTCGGGGTGATAGAGCGCCAGCTGCATCACGTCGCGGAAGGAGAGCGGCCCTTCGCGGGCGATGCGCTCGCACACCAGCCGCTCGACCGGCGTCAACGCCGCAGCGATTTGACCACGCCGGCCATCAGCTCGCCGGCCTCGGTTGGATTCTGGGCGATCTGGGCGCCTGCTGTGCGCAGCGCTTCCATCTTGGCCTGAGCCGTGCCCTGCGAGCCCGAGATGATCGCCCCGGCGTGGCCCATCTTTTTGCCGGGCGGTGCGGTCACACCCGCGATATAGGCGACGACCGGCTTGCTCATCTTCGAGCCAATGAACTCAGCGGCCTTCTCTTCTTCCGAGCCGCCGATCTCGCCGATCATGATCACGGCCTTGGTTTCTGGATCGGCTTCGAAGGCCTCGAGGCAGTCGATGAAGGTCGTGCCCGGCACTGGATCACCGCCGATGCCGACGCACGTGGTCTGGCCAATGCCCTTTTGGGTCAGCTCGTACAGCGCCTGGTAAGTCAGCGTGCCCGAGCGACTGACGATGCCCACCGGACCGCCCGCTGTGGCGATCTCGTTGGCGGTGATGCCGATGTTGCACTCACCGGCGGTAATGATGCCTGGGCAGTTCGGGCCGAGCAGCCGCACGTGCGGAAAGTCGCGCTTCAACTTGTTGTAGAAGCGCGCTTCGTCCTGGGCCGGCACACCCTCGGTGATCACGACGATGAACGTGATGCCCGCTTCGGCGGCTTCCATGACGGCGCTTTCCACGCCCGGCGCGGGCACGAAGACACACGATGCGGTCGCGCCGGTAGCGGCCTTCGCCTCGGCGACCGTGGCAAAGACGGGAATGCCTTCGACGTCAGTGCCGGCCCGCTTCGGATTGGTGCCCGCGACGACCTTGGTGCCGTACTCGCGATTGCGCAAGCCGTAGAAGCGGCCGGCTGAGCCGGTCAGACCCTGATAGACAACGCGCGTGTTGGTGTCGACGAAGATGCTCATGAGCGCGCACCCGCGCCCGCGAGTTTGGCCACTTCGACAGCTTTGCGCGCCGCCTCGAGCATCGTCGGCTGCGAGATCAGTCGCTCCGACTCATGCGCGCTCAAGATGCGTCGGCCTTCGTCGGCGTTCGTGCCATCGATGCGGATCACGATCGGCGCCTTGATCTGGACGCGGCCCAGGGCTTCGACGATGCCGTTGGCAACTTCGTCGCCACGCGTGATGCCGCCGAAGATGTTGATCAGGATCGAGCGCACATTGTGATCGGTGTTGATCACCTCGAGCGCGTTGGCCATCACCTCGGCGTTCGCGCCGCCGCCGATGTCGAGGAAGTTCGCTGGCTTGCCGCCCACCTGGTTGACGACGTCGAGCGTGCTCATGGCCAGGCCGGCGCCATTGGCGATGATGCCGACGAAGCCATCCAGCCCGATGTATTGCAGACCTTTGCTGCGCGCCAGGCGCTCGCGCTCGTCGAGCTCTTCGGTCGCCTTGTATTCGGCCCATTCGGGATGCCGAAACTCGGCATTGTTGTCGAGGCTGACTTTCGCGTCGAGCGCGTGGACTTTGCCGTCGGGGGTCAGGATCAACGGATTGATCTCGACCAGGTCGGCATCACCCGCGACGAAGCACTGGTAGAGCTTGTGCAGGATGTCGACTGCGCCATCACGTGCTTCAACATCAAGATCTGCATCGTCGACCAGCTGGTGGGCGTCGGCCTCTGACAGCCCGACAACCGGGTCGATATGCGCCCTGGCGATTGCGCCCGGCGCTTCGGCAGCGACCTGCTCGATGTCGATCCCACCGCGCGCCGAGACCATGCCCAGGTGCTTGCGCGCCCCGCGATCGAGCGTGAACGAGGCGTAGTACTCGCGCGCGATATCCGAGGCGTGCTCGATCCACAGCCGGTGCACCACGTGGCCCTTGATGTCCAGGCCCAGGATGTTGCTGGCGTGGGTGCGCACCTCCTGGGCATTGTTGGCGAGCTTGATTCCGCCTGCCTTACCGCGTCCGCCGACCTGGACCTGGGCCTTGACGACGACCGGATAGCCGGCCTTGTCAGCCTGGACGACGGCTTCGTCCACGCTGTCGGCGACGCCACCTGGCGAGACCGGGATCCCGAAACGGGCGAAGTACTGCTTGCCCTGGTACTCGAACAGGTCCATACAACAAGTAAAGATAACTTTTCCGCATACTTGAGGCGTGACCTACGTCATTACACAGCCGTGCATCGACCTCAAGGACAAATCGTGCGTCGATGTGTGCCCCGTCTCGTGCATCTACTTCGAGACGGACGAGCTTGATCGCAAGTTGTACATCCATCCGGATGAGTGCATCGAGTGTGGCGCGTGCGAGCCGGAGTGTCCCGTGAGCGCGATCTTCCACGAGAGCGCCGTGCCGCCCGAATGGCAGGAGTTCACCGAGCTCGACAAGCGCTGGACGCTGGGTGGCGACGACGAGAAGAACGCGGTGCGCGCGCGGGTCAACGAGATCCAGCCCCCGGCGTAACGGCCCCTTCCTGGGACCAGTCCCAGGCAACTGTGAACACGTTCACTGCGTCCGCCTGGGCGCCACGCGTAGCGTGGGCCCATGCTCAACTTCACCTGGTTGTCGGACGAGGACGAGGCCACGCTGCAGGCGCTTGCCGCGCGTGACTGGACGCGCGACGCGCTGACACTGGGTGTTGTCGACGACGAGCAACTGGCGGCGCGGGCCGTCGCGCTGGGCGCCGTCGCGTTCCACGGCTTCGGCAACTTCTACGCCATCTCGACCCACCCAGACTCACTCGTTGTTCGATATGTCAATCTACTGAAGGCCCGCCCGCTCGACCAGGTCGGCAGCGTCACGACCACCCGCGAACATCTGGCCGACCTGTTCGACTGGTCGCAGGTCCCCGCGCCGCTCTCCCAACGAACCGTCACCGAGCTGATGGATACCTTGCTCGAGCGCGGTCCATTCGGCTTCCGCGGTCCCGCCGCCGCGTCGATGCCCGCGCACCTGACCGCCATGGACGGCTCCACGCGCACGACCCAGGTCATCAGCGGCGGCTACGGCTGCCCGGCGAACGCGTTTCTGGCGCGCTGCCTCGAAGAAGTCGGCCAGCGCTACCTGTACACCACCTCGGCCAACCGCTCGCGCCACGCGACCGGCAATGCCGACGAGCCGCCCCATTTCACGTTGCGCGGACTGCAGGAAGACTTCGGCGCGGCCGCCGGCGTGCTGATACTGGCGCATGCGGACGAGCGCCAGGCGCGGCGGGCCTATCCGCGCTACGCACCCAACTCGACCACGATCCTGGCATTCCACCGCATCGGTGGCACGCGCAGCCGCCCGGCACTGCGCATCGAGCGCCACGGCTCACTGCATGTCGATGATGTACGACCGATCGTCGCCGAGCTGGGTTTCGATCTCGAGCTAGGTCCAAACGCCCAGCAACGTTTGCCGGTGCGGAGTTACGAAGTTCAGGCCGCGTGAACAACCTCAGCCGGGCGGCCAGTTGAAGCGGCGCCCAGCGAGCAGGTGCACGTGCAAGTGCGGCACGACGTTGTTCGCATCGCGCCCGGTATTCACCACCAGGCGGTAGCCTGACTCGGCCACACCCTCCTGATGCGCAACGGTGCGCGCCGCGCGCATCACTGCGCCGACCACTGCATCGTGCTCGGGCTCGAGCGCCTCGGTGTTGGCGATGTGCTGATTGGGGATCAACAGCACGTGCAGTGGCGCCTGCGGATTGAGATCGCGGAACGCCGTCACCTGGCCGTCCTCATAGACCAGCGTGGACGGGAGCTCGTGCGCGACGATCCGACAAAAGATGCACTCGGGATCGCGCGTCGTCATGGTTGATCAGACGATAGATCGCCCAGCTCGTACAGCACCAGCGCCGCGGCCACGATCGCGGCCGTCTCGGCGCGCAGGATGCGCGGGCCGAGTGTCACCACGGCTGCCCCGGCTTGCCCTGCCTGGTGCACTTCGTCGGGGCTGAAACCGCCCTCGGGGCCGACCAGCAGCGACACCGTCTGTGGCCTCTCTTTGAGTGCTGTCTGTAGATCACGCTGATGCTCGCCTTCGAACGCCAAAAGGACCGTGCCCTCCGCCTGAGCGGTGGCGGTGTCGAAGGTGACGGCCGGCCGGAGCTCTGGCAGTCGGCCGCGCCCGCATTGCTCAGTCGCCTCACGCACGATGGCCTGCCAGCGCTCCATGCGTCGCACATCAGGCGCCTCACGAATGACGCAATGGCTGGTCAGCATGGGCACGATCGCGCACGCGCCCAGCTCGGTCAGCTTCTGCAGCACGGGCTCGAACTTTTCGCGGCGCAACAAGGCTGGATAGACAGTGAGCGCCGTGCGTGGTTCGGCGCGTTGCTCGCAGCGTCCGATCACGACGCCACCGTCAACCGTGAGCTGGACCAGCAGGTCAACCAGAGCCACGCCGTCGAACACGCGCACCGTGTCGCCGAGTCGCAGGCGCAACACATGCCGCATCTGGTGTGACTGTTCGGCCGAAAACGTCACTGCGTCACCGGAGATGGATTCCACCAGGAAGCGGTGCGCGCTCATGGCCGCCTCACCAGGACCGCGACCCAATCCTGCTCGCGCTCTGTGCGCTCGTGCTGCCAGCCGTGCATGCGCAGCACCTCGAGAAGCTCGTCGACGCGTTCGTCCAGCACCCCCGATAACACCGCCCGGCCGCCCGGTCGCAGGTGCGCTGCCAGCAGCGGGTGCAGCTCGAGCAGCGTGCGAATGGTGATATTGGCCAGGATCAGGTCGAACGGGTGCTCGGGCGGGGCCTCGAGCGAGCCCTGGCGCACCGTCACCTGTTCGGCCACGCCGTTGCGCTCGACGTTGTCGCGACACACATTGGCCGCGACCGCGTCGATCTCGACGGCTTCGACGTACGTTGCGCCGAGCCGCGCCGCGGCAATCGACAGGATGCCCGAGCCAGCCCCGACGTCGAGCACGCGCTGACCAGCTTCGACCAGCACCTCGACGGCGCGCAGGCACAAGCGCGTCGTGGGATGCAGGCCCGTGCCAAAGGCCATCCCCGGGTCGAGCAACAGCACCACGTCGCCCGGCTCGGCCTGGTACTCGGGCTCGCGCCAGCTGGGCACGATCACGATGTGCGCGCCGATGCGGTGCACGAAGAAGTAGCTCTTCCATGCCGTCGCCCAGTCAGCCTCGTGGATCGTGCGTACCTGCAGCTCGCCGACCTGGCGTAGCTTGCCGAACGCCCAGACCGCCTTCTCGAGCTGTGCGCGCCGCTGGTCGACCTCGGGATCGGCCAGCGGCAGGTAGGTTTTGATCAAGACCGGCGCGTCGGGCGGCAGATAGACCAGGTCGCCGTCACGCGACGACTCGACCGCCTGCTCGAGTGCCACGCCCTGGCCATACTCGGCAAAGGCGGCCGAGACCGACTCGACCGCCTCGGGCTCGACGGCGACCGACAGCTCCAGCCAGGCGTCAGTGCTCACGCATGTCACCCGCCCTGGATGGCCAGCGAATCGTCAGCACAACGGTGTCGTCCGCCTCGATACGCCAGCGATGGGCAACACCCGGCGCCCATAGCGCGTAGTCGCCCGGCTCGCTCAACAGTGTCTCGGTGTTCTTGAAGTAGATGCGGATGCGCCCACGCACCAACAGGCTGACCGTCGTCGCTTCGTCGCACGCTGCCCAGCGTGGCCGTTCGTCGTGCAGCGCATGGACGCCCCACTTGACCTCGACCGCGTCGGTGCTGGCCAGGCCGTCGGGCATGAAGTGGCCCACAAACCAGCCGCGGAAGCCAGCACCCGTTTGGGCCGCGTTGCCAGTAAGGAGTTCCGTCAACGGCTTCTCAACATCTTGGTAACCAGGTATCGACGGCTGACCGGTGAAATGGCGCCACAGGTCGGCGACGACGGACGAGGAAGAAGGCGTGCAGCGCCTCGTCCGCGCGCCGTACTTGTGTGTTTGGGGCCCTCGCTGGCTGATGAAAGAGGCGGTCCCGCTCTGGCTTCGACAAGCTCACCATGACGGTGAGCTTGTCGAAGGATCTTTTTCATTAGCCTGTTAGATGACGCGGTCGTTACCGCCATCGATCGGCACCTGAGCGCCCGTGGTTTTGGCGAACAGCGGACCACACATCTCCGCCACGAGCTCGGCCACGTCTTTGCTGGTGACCTCGACGCCCAGGACGTTGTTCGTCTTGTACTGCTCGACGGTCAGCCCGTAGTTGGCCGCGCGCTGGGCAAGCACATCGTCGGTCCAGATGCCCGTGTCGAACACCGCGTTGGGATGGACGACGTTGACGCGAATACCGCCCGCCCCCCACTCCAGCGCCGCGACGCGCGCCAGCTGGTTGAGCGCTGCCTTCGAGGCCGAGTACGCCCCAGCCCCCGGCCCAGGCGCCGGGACGTTCTTCGAGCCAATGACCACAATCCGCCCGCCGCGCGGTGCGCATCTGAGCAGCGCATGCGCCTGGCTCAACAGCACCAGGTTGGCATCCAGGTTGATGCCCATCACCTTGCGCCACTCCGCCAGATCGAGTGCGTCGATGCGCCGCGACGCGCCGAAGACACCCGCGTTGAGCACCAGCATGTCCAGGCCGCCGAACCGCAGCACAGTTTCGTCGAGCGCGTGTTCGATCTGGCCTTGATCGGTCACATCGCATCGCAGCCCGACGAAGTCCGCGCGACAGTGCAGCTCGGCGATGGCTGGATTGATGTCCAGCCCGACCACGGCCGCGCCGCGTTTCAGGAACGACTCGACGGCGGCCTTGCCGATACCTGAGGCCGCGCCCGTGACCAGCACAATCTCGCCTGCGAAGGGCGGCGGGCTGCCGCCGCGGCGCAGCTTGGCCTGCTCGAGGTCCCAGTACTCGACGTCGAAGATGTCTTGGGCCGCTAAGGCCTGATAGCCGCCGAGCGCCGTCGCCCGCAAGACCGTCTCGATCGTGTGCTCATAGACGTCCGCGGCAATCGCCGCATCCTGGGCCGTCCTGCCCAACGTCACCAACCCCAGTTGTGGATCGAGAATCACCCGCGGGGCTGGGTCGAGCATCTGCAACTTCTCGCGCGCGTGCTGCGCGAAGTACTGTCGGTATTTTTCTGCATACGCTGCGACGTCAGTGCCGAGCTGCGGCAGCCGTTTCGTCCTGATGACATGGTCCGGCGTCGCTGGCCCCTGCTGGCTGATCTTGGCCAGGTCGTCGCGTTGTACGAAGGCCATCGACCGCGCATCGCGTTGTGACGCCATGACCAGGGGCGCACCCGCCACGGCCGAGACTTCCTTGCGCAGCCGCGCGAGGTCGCTCCGTGGCTGCGCCTGCGACGGCCTCGGACCAGGCAGTGGCACGTGCCACGCCTGCCTGCTGGCAAGATAGTCCTCTGCCCGGGCAACAAGCTCGATCATCCGCTCGTACGCCGCGCGCGCCGTCTCCGCGAATGAGAAGAAGCCATGCTTGAGCAGCACCATGCCCATCGTGTTCGGGCCCGCTTGCTTCGGAAATTCACGGGTGACCAGCTTGGCCAGATCGAAGCCAGGCATGACGTACGGAATGACCACCACCGAGTCGCCGTAGATATCGCGCACGCGCTGGTCGCCGTCGGCGGTGTTGGTGATCGCCAGCAGCGCGTCGGCATGCGTGTGATCCACGAAGCGATACGGCAGGCTGGCGTGCAGGATCGTCTCGACCGATGGGGTCGGCGCCCCAGGATTGGTCATCGCCGCACGCAGCTCCTGGACCATCTGCGCGTCGCTGAGCTGGTCCAGCTGGCCGAGTCTGACGGCGCGCTCCAGGCGCACCGGCGCGAACCCCGCCGGCTCGATCGTCTCGAGGTCCCAGCCGCTGCCTTTCACGTACAGAATGTCTTCTTCGTCGCCGAACAGGTTGCGCTCGCGGATCTTGACCGAGGTGTTGCCCCCGCCGTGCAGGACCAGCGCGTGGTCGCGCCCGAGCAAGCGCGACGTATATACCCGTTCGGCGAGCGGTCCTTCGAAGCCGGCCGCTTCAGCGTCGTTCCACAGGCTGTGCATTACCGCCGCAAGGATGGTAACGGCTCACCTGTTTCGAGCAGGCTCTTGAGGCTGCTCAGCACCAGCGGCCAGCCGCCGCCCACGCTCTTGAACGTGGCCGTCTCGGATTGGAAGTTGTCGTGCACGAGCGTCAGGCGGCACATCTCACCCAGCGGCTCGATTTCCCAGGTCACGCGCGAGGGCGGGTCGTCGGCCATCTCGGGCTGATGGCGAAACGCCCACGTCGTGACCAGCCGCCGCGGCGGGTCGGTCTCCAGCACCTCGCCTTCGACGGCGAGTTGGCCGTCGCGGGTCCAGTACTGCAGTGGAGCGCCCGGGCGCCACTCCGCGCTGATCTTGGTCTGGAAGAAGAAGCGCTGTGTAAAAGCCGGATCGGTAATGGCTTGCCACAGCTGTTCCTGCGGGGTGCGGATGTAGACCTGATACACGTGCCGCGGACGGTCCATGTGCACTCCTTCGAGGTCCGCCTTGAGGTTGGCCAGGGCGCCGACCCAGGCTTCAGCGTATTTGCCGATCCAACGATCGTGGATGAGTCGGATGGGAACGGGATTCAGATAATGCAGCTTTTCGCGGCCCACCTTGCGGGTCAGTACCAGATCGGCCGCCTCGAGCTGACGCAGGTGTTTCATGACCCCAAACCGGGTCATGGCTGGCAGACGAGCCGACAGCTCGCCGAGGGTTTGGCCGTCGTGGACGAACAAGCTGTCGAGTAAAAGCCTGCGGCTCGGATCCGCGAGGGCCTTGAACACATCGTCGGACGAGGCATCCTGCGCCGGCTGGGCCGAGCCCCACACCGTTGACAGGTGACTCATCGGTCACTAGCATACCAGGTGACCATTTAGTCACACATTGCCGCGCTTTCGTGCCCGTGGGTGACTGACTGCCTTGCCCCAGTGCTCGCGCTGAGCCACCAGGCCCCGACGCCGCCGCTCACCACACCCCATCGTCAGGCCCGCCTCAAACGCCTGTCGTATCGTTCCCTCCCCAGCGCCGGAGGCAGCGCGCCGCCGCTGACCACCCCGTCGGGCCTGCCTCCTGTCCCTCCTCGTACCGTTCCCTCCCAGCGCCGGAGGCAGCGCGCCGCGCGCCGCTGAGGACGGCCTAGTCTCCCTGCCAGCAGGTCATTCGGCCCGCCCCGGAGGCAGCGCGCCGCAGCGCCGCTGAGGACAGCTCCGTCGCCGCACCCGCACCAGTTCCTCTCCCGTGCCAGTGAGCAGCGCGCCGCAGCGCCGCTGAGGACGGCTCCATCACCTCGCCGGCAGGTCCCCAAGCGGGTCTGGCAGCGGGCTGCAGTCTGAACCTTCAGCGCGATCAGGCTCCGGCCGATTCTGGGATCGGAGCAATGTTCGACCTTCGCCGTCGGTTTAGCTTGGGCCGGCTC
>DASXRR010000039.1:0-6161 GCA_036506475.1 Chloroflexota bacterium | reverse complement strand
ACGGAGACGCTCGAGGCGCCGCAGCCGGCGGGCACTGGAAGTGGCGGGCCGACCGGCCGAGTGATTGGCGCGAAGCTGCGCCAGCGCCGACGGCTGACGGAGCACGAAGTCGCGTTCCTCAAGCAGCATGCCTCCGGCCCGATCAAGATGACGATGCCGGCGGCGTCGTACGTGGTCACGCGCGGGTATAAGCCGGGCGTGACCGATCGCGTCTACGCCAGTCGCGCCGAAGTCCTGGCCGACGCGGCGGCGATCATCAATGCCGAAGTGAAGGCACTCGTCTACGATGGAGTGCAGTACATTCAGCTGGATAATCCGCACTATCCGGATTACATCTCCGAGGAACGCCGTCAGCAGTGGACGGACCTTGGAGTCGATCCGGATCAGGCCCTGGCGGAGGACATCGCCGCGGACAACGCATCGCTTGCACACGTCGATCGGGCGAGTGTCACACTGGCGATGCACTTGTGTCGCGGGAATGGTCCGCTCGGTCGCTGGCATACGTCGGGCGGCTACGAGCGGATCGCCGAGCAAGTGTTTCAGGGTGTCGACGTGGATCGTTTCTTGCTCGAGTACGACAGTGAGCGCGCAGGCTCGTTCGAGCCGCTGCGGTTCATGCCGCGCGGCAAGCACGTCGTGCTTGGATTGATTACGACAAAATCTTCGGAGCTCGAGTCGCGCGACGTGTTGCGGCGGCGCATCGACGAGGCGTCGAAATATGTGCCGCTCGAGAACCTGGCGCTGAGTCCGCAGTGCGGCTTTGCGTCGACGCTGATTGGCAATCCGCTGAGCTGGGACGACCAGCGACGCAAGCTCGAGCTCGTCGTCGAGACGGCGCGCACGGTGTGGGGCTAAGGCGGCGCTAGACCGATTCATCTAGACCGGCCATGAGCGGAGCGCGCCGCGCGTTCGGTGCGTGCTGCGGATCCGCGAGCTGCATGCCGGCGAAGGTCGCGGCGATGCCCGCGATGACGGAGCCGGTGAGCAGCCAGTCGTAGCCGCCCCACTCGAGCAGCAGACCGCCCAGCACGGGCATGAGCAGTGTCGGCGCGTTGGCAGTATTGGTCAGGCCCATGAAAACCCGCCGGTCGCGCGCCGGTACCAGATCGAGGGTGCACTGCCAGAAGCCGACTCGACTCCCGCCGGCGGCGGCGCCGCCGAGGGCGTATGTGACCAGCAGCGTGAAGCCTCCGCCGACGTGCTGGGCGAGCATCGCGAGCAGCGGCAGGACGACGAGCATCGCCGACGAGATCGTCACCACCACGCGAGGACCATATCGCTCGGCGAGGCGCGCCCAGCCCAGGGCAGCGATCGAGGCGCCGACAGTCTGAGCGACGACGAAGCCGCCGACCCACTCGGTTGATAGTCCAAGGCGCGCCTGGCCGAACAACACATAGAACGGCAGCGCGAGCTGCATGCTGCCGGCCAGCACCTGAGCGACGGTCAGGCGCAGCACGTGTCCGCCGCGCAGCAGGCTGGTCACGTGGTCCAGGGTCGGCTCGTCGAGCGCCTGGTCGCGCCGCAGGTCAGGCAGCTCGTGGGTGAGGCCAATGCCCAGGGCCGAGATCATGAAGCACACGCAGCCAACGGCGAACATGGGCACGAAGGTCGGTGGCGCGACGTCCTCCCCGAGCAGCTCGCGGACGGCGAAGCCGGCGGCTATCGAGCCAATGCCACCGAGGACGCCGATGCCGCCGAAGAAGCGCCCACGCAGTCGGGGATGCACGACATCGCCGACGAAGTCGAGCCAGGCGAGGGTGGCGGCGCCCTCGGTGAAGGCGAAGACGGCGAAAGCGACCAGGACGACGGCGAGGACAAGCTCGGGATGGATAATTGATGCCCACAACGCCATGGGCAGGCATGCAAACAGGACCGCTCGGCCGAGGATCGCCTGCCACAGCAGGAAGCCTTTGATGCGCTTGAACCTTCTTATGTAGAGGGCCGTTGGGAGCTGCGGCAGGTACAGGCCGGCCAGCCGTAGCGCAGCCGGCGCGCCGATGAGCAGCGGCGCGCTGGTGAACTGGGCGATGAAGACAGGTAGGACGATGGCCGCGTCGAAGCAGACCGCGGCGATGCTGAAGAAGGCCGCTTCGACGCTGAGGAAGACGAAATTACGATCGACTCGCGGGCGCTCCACGTCAGGGGTCAGGGGGTCGGGGGTCGGGGGTTGGGGGTCAGGAGTCAGGCTCAGGGGTCAGGGGTCAGGGGTCAGGGGTCAGGGGTCAGGGTTGGGGGTTGGGGGTTGGGGGTCGTGCGGTCGTCGAGGCTGCGCCGCCGTTACGGCACGCGCGCCGCGCGCGGAGGCGGACCTCCTTCGGAGGGAATGGCACGAGTCGCTGGTGCCGTGGCGCAAGCTCTACGGCCGGACGCGCCGGCTGCCGCAAGCTCGGCCGGGCGGCGTGGCGGGCCAGGCACCGAGCGATGAGGCGTCAGGCGTGGTCTGCGATCTGACCTGGGGGCTAGATGGGTTCGTCGCGCTGCAAGACTTCGATTCTGGTGTGGTCGGGGCCCTCGACGAAGGCGACCTGGGTGCCGGGGCGGACCGTGATGGGCTCCTGGAGGACGTTGACGCCTTTGGCGCGCAGCTCCTCGACCGCGGCGACGAGATTCTCGACGACCACGCCAAAGTGGTCGTAGGTGTAGCGGATGTCGGTGCCGTCGCCGGTCACGGACTCAGTCGGGCGGGCGCTGCGAATGAACAGATTGACTCCGTCCAGCTTCATCATCAGGTTCACCGCGCCGCGCGCATCGCGTCGTCCAACAGTCTGGGCGCCAAACATGTCGCGATAGAAGCGCTCGGAGGCGTCCAGGTCGCTTCCCACCAGGTGCACGTGATCGAAGCCAAACTTCATGCGGTCCTACCCTTCGACCGCGCACACTAGCACATCATGCAGGTGGTTCGACTCGCCCGCGTCGAGGACGCCGAGGCCATCGCGCGCATTTACAACCAGGGCATTGAAGAACGCATCGCGACCTTCGAGACCGAGCCGCGGTCGGTCGAGCAGATCGCCGCCGAACTGCGTGAGGCTGGCGATCAGTACCCGAGCGTGGTCGTCGAACGCGATGGCCACGTCGTGGCGTGGGCCAGCGTGCATGCGTATCGGGCGCGCGACTGCTATCGCGGGGTGGGCGAGCACTCGGTGTACAGCGATCGGGCGGCGCGCGGGACGGGCGCCGGCGCGGCGGCCCTAGAGGCGCTGTTCGTCGAGGCGAGCCAGCGCGGTTTCTGGAAACTGGTCTCGCGCATCTTCGAGGAGAATGCGCCGAGTCGCGCGCTGCATCGCAAACTCGGTTTTCGTGAAGTCGGCATTTATCGCCGTCATGCACAGCTCGACGGCGAGTGGAAGGACTGCGTCATTGTGGAGCGTTTGTTGAACGAACCGCGGCGGAGCCGGATCGAACAACGGCTTGGCGATTTAGGGCTGGCGTTGCCGCCGGCGATCAAACCTCCGCCCGGTGCGCGGCTGCCGTTTGCGTCGGTGCGTGTGCGCGGCACGCGGGCGCTGGTCGCGGGGCATGGTCCGCAGCTCGCGGACGGATCCCTGGGCGGACCGTTCGGCAAAGTTGGCGCCGAGGTGTCAGAGGAACAGGCCTATAACGCGGCGCGACTGACGGCACTCTCGATCCTGGGCAGTTTGCAGCGCGAGCTCGGCAGCCTCGATCGGATCAGCGCGTGGCTGCGGGTATTTGGCATGGTCAACGCGGCGCCTGGGTTCCGCGACGAACCGCGAGTGATCAATGGCTTCTCGGATCTGATTCTCGAGGTGTTTGGGCCTGAGGTCGGTCAGCACGCGCGCTCGGCGATTGGCGTGGCCGAGCTGCCATGGGGCATTCCAGTCGAAGTCGAAGCGGAGGTCGAGATCGACGTTTGACGCTGCCGGCATTCATGCCCGGGCTGGAGCTGAGCCGGGTGTTCTACGACGAAGCCGTGGCGCCGATTCTGGAGCGGCGGTTTGCTGGTCTGAGGTATGCGGCCGGGCGGTTGGATAGCGGTTCCGAGGTGCTCGGGTTTGATACAGCGCGGTCGATGGATCACTGGTGGGGACCGCGAGTCCAGCTGTTTGTGCGGACCGAGGACGATACGGTGGAGCTGCGCGCGGAGATCAAGCGTGTGCTCGGCGCGGAGCTGCCGTTTGCGGTGCGTGACTTTCCGACGCACATGCACGAAGTCGACGTGAGCACGGGCAGCGTGTTCATGCAGCACACCGAGCGGCGGCCAATCAATCACATGGTGTTCGTGACGACCGTCGCGGAGTTTGGGCGCGAGTATCTGGGGCTGCAGGCAGTGGATCGCGAGCCGGCCGTGGACGAGTGGCTGGTTATGCCGGAGCAGCACCTGCGCACGGTCGCCAGCGGGGGCATCTGGCACGACGACACAGGTGAAGTGACACGCCTGCGGGACTGGCTGCGCTGGTATCCGGACGACGTGTGGCGGTATCTGCTGGCAGCGCAGTGGCGACGCATCGCACAGGAGGAGCCGTTTCCTGGACGGTGCGTCGAAGCCTGCGACGAGCTCGGCTCACGGGTGGTGACGGCACGACTGGTGCGCGAGGTGATGCATCTGGCGTTTCTGCTCGAACGGCAGTACATGGCCTACGCCAAGTGGCTCGGCACGGCGTTCAGTCGGCTGGCGTGTGCGCCGTCGTTGGAGCCTCACTTGCTTGCGGCGCTGGGGGCGACAACGTGGCCAGAGCGGGAGCGGAGCATGAGCGCGGCGTACGAACTAGTGGCGCGGATGCAGAACGACACAGGCCTGGCAGCAGAAGTGGAAGACAAGGTGTCACCGTTCTATGGCCGGCCGTTCCTGATTATTCACGGAGATAGCTTTGCCGGGGCGTTACGGCAGGCGATCACCGATGAACGGGTGAAGCGCCTGCCGCCGAATCCGGGCAATACCACCCAGTGGGTGGACTCGACGGACCTGCTTGCGCCGCGCTGGTTCGAGCGGCTGCGCGGACTCTACGCGTCGCGCGTGCCGCCTACTTCCACCACGTTTCCTTGAGCACACGCATGATGTTGCCGCCGAGCACCTTGTCTATGTCCGCGTCGGCGTAATCGTGCTTGACGAGCCAGCGCACGATGTTCGGGAACTCCTCGGACGGATTCTCGACGCCGTCGACGAACTCCACTTCCGGGAACTGCTGCGCCCCATGCGCGGACTTGATCGACAGTTGCCGCGCAAACGCGTGATGTAGCGCAACGTGGTCGCCGAACAGCGTATCCGGACCAAACGCGACGTGCTCGATGCCGAGCAAGTTCACGCAGTACTCGAAGTGCTGCATGAACGACTCGATCGAGTGGCGCGGATGCTCGCGTGTGAGTGTGGTATGTGGCGCGGCCTCGATGCCAATGACGCCGCCCTTGTCGCCGCACGCGCGCAGCACGGAGTCAGGCTTCATACGCTTGGTGTCCCACAACGCGCGCGCTCCGGCGTGGGTGATGAAAATCGGCTTGGAGCTCGAAGCGATCGTGTCGAGCGAGGTCTGATCGCCGGAGTGCGAAATGTCGATGGCGATGCCCAGCTTGTTCATGCGCTCGACAGCGGCGCGCCCGAACTCGGTCAGTCCGCCGTCGGCCTGCTCGCGTAGACCGCAGCCGAGCGTATTGGCTTCGCTGTACGCGATGCCCGACGATCTGATGCCCAGGCCATAGAGGATGTCCAGGCGGTCGAGCTCATTCTCGATCGGCGTCGCGGCTTCGAGCGACGGAATGAATGCGATCTGGCCGTTTTGCTTCGCCCGGGCGATATCTTCGGTGGTTTCGGCGCGGATGACCATGTCCTGGTGAGCAATGTCGCTCAGGCGCATGCCCAGATCCCAGATGATGTCGTCCCACTTCCAACCGGCCTTCGAGGTGATCGTCGCCGTGCCATCCATCAGGCAGTCGAAAATGGCGTCGATTCCGGAGACGGCCAGGCCCTCATAGCCGGTCCAATCGCGGCCCGCGCGGCGGTATTCGAAGATCTGCTCCGGATTTGCGGGCACCACGAATGCGTGATCGTGGAGTGAGACGACCAGACATTCCTCGAGCAGACGCTGGGTGCGCTGCTCCTGCTCCGGTGTGACCTCGACTTGCTTCGAATTGACTCGATTTACCTCTTTGGCGAGCTCGAATTCACGGTAATCAACGCCGGCTTCGAGATATTGGAACGAGCGGTAGCC
>DASXRR010000038.1:0-13170 GCA_036506475.1 Chloroflexota bacterium | reverse complement strand
AGGTGACCGACGTCGGCTTGATCGGATCACACGTGGCGGCCATCGGCGCCGATCTGCTGCCGCACGGCGTGCGCAGCCAGGCCATCGATGCCCGCGGATTGATTGTCACGCCCGGCT
The DNA here is from genome assembly GCA_036506475.1 of Chloroflexota bacterium. Lineage (GTDB taxonomy): Bacteria > Chloroflexota > UBA6077 > UBA6077 > CF-72 > CF-72. The sequence continues at coordinate 13,053 of DASXRR010000038.1, read as the reverse complement.
GGGTCGATCTCCACACGCACGTGTACTGGGGCGTTGCGCCGCTGGGCGTGGAGGCGGACGCGCACTGTCTGCGGCGCGGTGTGACGACGGCGATCGATGCCGGCTCGTCCGGCGCCTCGACGTTCCCAGGACTGAAGCGCTACGTCATCGATGTTTCGGCGACGCGTGTCCTGGCCATGCTGCACCTCTCGGTCATCGGCATGATGCGCGACGACACGCTTGGTCCGGAGTCCATCGGCGAGCTGGAGGATCTCCGTTGGGCCAACGTCGAACGTGCCACCAGTATCGCCCGCGCGTACGCGGATTTCATCACCGGCATCAAGATCCGCCTCAGCACTAACCACGTCGGTGACGATCCGGAGCAGTCGCGCGAGGTACTGCGACGGGCGCGCCGCGTTGCCGACGCCGTGGGCAAGCCGGTTATGGTCCACGTCGGCGGCACGGCCATTGCCCTCGACGAGGTACTCGGCAACCTCGTTCGCGGCGACATCGTGACACACGTCTATCACGCCCGGTCGGAAGGTGTCATCGACGACAACGGCCGCGTACGGCCTTCGGTGCGCGCGGCTACGGAGCGCGGCGTCCACTTCGACGTCGGCCACGGCGCGGGCAGCTTCTCGTGGAGCGTGGCCCGCGCGGGCCTGACTCAAGGGCTGCTACCCGACACGATCAGCTCGGACATCCACGCCTGGAACATCGCCGGCCCGGTGTTCGACCTGGCGACCACGGCGAGCAAGCTGCTGCACCTCGGCCTGTCGCTAACCGACGTGATCCGGCGCGTGACGCAGACGCCGGCCGAGTGTGTTGGTCGGTCGACAGAGCTGGGTACCCTCGTGCCAGGCGCCGCGGCTGACCTGACGCTGCTGCGCGAGGTGACTGGCGAGTTTCGACTGCGGGACAGCGCCGGCGCCGAAGAGATCGGTGGGACGCGCCTCGAACCGATAGCGGTCATCCGCAATGGCCAGCGCTTCGACTGTACGCCGGCCAGCACGCGGGACTAAGTGCGCATCGCGGTCCCGGAGCTTGTCTGCGCCGCAATCGCTTGCCACACGCGCTCCGGGGTCAGCGGCAGCTCGGTGACGCGTGCGCCGCATGCGTCGCGCACCGCGTTCGCCCACGCCGCGGCACCGGGAATCACCGGCGGCTCGCCAACGCCCTTGGCACCGAACGGCCCGAGAATCGACGGCACTTCGACCAGCACTGCCTCGAGGTCCGGCGACTGGCTGGCCTTGGGTAGCGTGTAGTCCATGAAGCTGCCGGTGATCGGCGTGCCCTGCTCGTCGAAAAGCAGCTGTTCGTACAGACCCCAGCCGACGCCTTGGACTGCGCCGCCATGCATCTGCGCTTCGACCAGTGCCGGATTGATCGCGCGCCCGACGTCCTGGATGGCGATATAGCGCACCGGCACGACTTTGCCAGTGTCCGGATCGACGCGCACGCGCGCAATGTGGACCGCCATGCCCGGACTGTGGTCGGCGACCACGGTCTGACCGCGGCCGAGCACTGGCGTGTACGTGCCACTGCCGCGCGTGGACAGTCGAAATGCGTCAGTCAGCGACAACGTCTTCGACGGCACACCGCGCACCGAGATCATGCCATCGACCATCTCGAGGTCTTCCATCGCCGCCTCGAGCTCCGACGCAGCAATGCGCAACACCTGGTCGCGTGCGTCCTCTGCCGCGCGGAGCACCGCCGGCCCAATGGTGTAGGTGACCTTGCTCCCGCCGGTGCCACCCACGTATGGCGCGGAGTCGGTGTCGGCGGTGGTGACGCGCACCTTCGTCGAATCACGCATGCCGAAGACCTCGGCGGCGATGATCGCGAACATCGTGTTGGTGCCAGTCAAGTCGACGGTGCCGGTCGTAATCTGCAGGCTGCCGTCGCCGTTCAATCGGCACACGGCCGACGCCGCATCGGTTGCACCTGGCCAGCCACCAGCGGCGACACCCACACCTTCATTTGGACCGAGCGCCGCTCGCTCGGCGCGATACGCGACCTGCGCGCGCTGGAGACATTCGGTCAACCCAATGCGGGTCCATTTGGGACCATCAGCGCGCTCATCGCCTTCGGCCGCGGCGTTCTTGAGGCGCAGCTCGAGCGGATCCATCCCCAGTTCGCGCGCGAGGTCGTCGATCGCGGATTCGAGCGCAAAGGCGGCTTGCACCGCGCCCGGCGCACGGTACGCACCGGTGGCTGCTTTGTGGGTCAGCACCTCGGCGCCGGTGATGCGCAGGGCCTCAAATCGATACAGCGAACCGAGCAGGATGCCGGCGATGCCCACTGGCGCGCCCGCCTTGGCGCCAGCGTCGAACAACATGTCGCCGTCCAGTGCCGTCATGATTCCGTCGCGAGTCGCGCCGAGCTTGATGCGCATGCGGCTCTCGGAGGCGGGATCACCAGTGGAGAACTCTTCCTGGCGCGAGAACACCGCGCGCACGGGTCGATTGACCGCCTTGGCCAGCGCGGCGACGGTCGGTTCGAGGAACCCGAACTTTCCGCCAAAGCCGCCACCGACGGGCATCGCGGTGACGGTGACCTCATGCTCGCTCAGGCCGAGCACGCGACATACCGTCGCGCGGGTGTGGAACAGCGCCTGGGTCGAGGCGAATACCGTCAGATTGCCGAGCGGGTCAATACCCACGGTGCACGCCTGCGGCTCCAGATACGCCTGCGAGACCCACTGCGTATGAAATTCGCGCTCGACCACGACCTCTGCCCTGGCCAGCGCGGCATCTACGTCACCACGCTGGAACTTCGTGCGGCTGGCGACATTGGGCTTGCTGGGGTCGGCGGCTGAGTCGTCGGTGGCCACGGCAGCGCCGTGCATCGCCAGCTCTTCCTGACTGAGCTCGCGTGGCTTCTCGAGCACCGGCACGTCGGTGCTGAGCGCCTCGACGAAATCGACGACCGGGGTGAGCTCGTCGTATTCGACTGTCACCAGTTCCGCCGCGTCCTGCGCGGCGCCGTCGGTTTCGGCCAGGACGGCGACTACTGGGTGACCGACGTGCAGCGCACGATCGTAGGCCAGCAAGATCTCGCGCGCCGCGGCAGCCGCGGCGGCATCCGGGATAGGCAGGTCGTGGGCGGTGAGCACTGCGACCACGCCGGGGACGGCCATGGCGGCTGAACTGTCGACGCTGACGATGCGCGCCGAGGCGTACGGGCTGCGCACGAAGCGCGTATACAGGGCACCCGGCGGCAACAGGTCATTCGTGAAGCGGGTGCGGCCGGTCAGGCGCTCGGGCGAGTCGGCGCGGCGCTGACGGCGGCCGATATGGGTAAAGCCATTGGTTGCGCTGCTGGTGGTTGTCATCTCGGCAGCGACAGGATAAGCGCTTCGGCGTCAGGTGAGTGTGACTTCGAGTCACCTGAGTTGCCTACGATCGTCGAACATGCCAGCCGCCGACGCGTTCAATCCCTACTTGACTGAATTCGAGCGCCTTCGGCCAGAACTCGACGCCCCGCCCGACCCCTTCGCGCTACTGCATGCGCCGCGTGGCATGACGGCTTACGACCGCCGCGCCTGGTGCGTCCGCCGCTACGCCTTCGCGGTGCCAAATGAGGCAGCCCTGCAGACAGTGGCGCGTTACGCGCCCATTGTGGAGCTCGGCGCAGGCACGGGCTACTGGACGTACTTGCTGCGCCTGCGCGGTGTGGACTGCCTGGCGTACGACCGCGCACCGCCCCACCGACTGCTCAATCCCAACATGTTTCGCCCGTTGACCTGGACGCACGTCGAAGACGGCGATGTGGGCGTGTTGATGGCGCATGCCGAGCGGGCGCTGTTCCTGTGCTGGCCGTCGTACCGCGACCCGTTTGCCGCGTGTGCGCTGGCTACGTACCGAGGTGCGACGCTGATCTATGTCGGCGAGCCGGCCGGCGGCCACACCGCCGACGATGACTTCTTCACGCTGCTGGCGCGCGACTGGCGGGCCGTTGAGCAGGTGGTGCTGCCGAACTGGCCCGGCACACGCGACCGCCTGACGGTCTACCGGCGGTCGGCTTAGAGCGCGGGTCGTGGCCAGACGTCCGCGGGACCCAGGCGAGCCGAAAACTCCTGGTGCCAGTAGGGGTACAGAATACGCGGGACCGTCATGTCGTTGAGTCGTTGCAGCTCCGCGTCCGTCAGCGTCCAGGTTGCAGCGCCCAGATTGTCGCTGAGCTGGTCTTCGGTGCGCGCGCCGACAATGACCGAGCTCACGCCCGCGCGGCGCGTCAGCCAGTTCAGCGCCACTTGCGCCGACGAAACTCCACGTGCCTCGGCTATGTCCGCGAGCGCGTCGACCACGTCGTACGCGAGCTCCAGGTCGAATCGTCCCTGGTCGCCTTGCGCGGCGAAGCGCGTCCCTTCCGCGGCCACTTCGCCGCGGCGGAACTTGCCCGACAGAAAGCCACCGGCCAGCGGACTCCACACCAGAATGCCGACACCTTCGGCAATCGCGATCGGCACCAGCTCCGTACTCCGCTTCGCGCACCAGCAATGAATAGTTGATCTGCTGCGTGGCGTAGCGCTGCAACTGTAATCGCTCGGACACTGAGAGGGCCTTCATCAGATGCCAACCCGAATAGTTGGAGCAGCCGATGTAGCGCACCTTGCCCGACTGGACCAGGTGATCCAGTGCCGACAGCGTTTCCTCGAGTGGCGTCTGGCCATCCCAGGAGTGCACCTGGTACAGGTCGATCCAGTCCGTGCCGAGGCGCTTCAGGCTGGCCTCGCAGCCGGCGATGATGTGGCTGCGGGATTGGCCTCGGTCGTTCGGACCGTCGCCCATTCTGCCATTCACTTTCGTCGCCAGGACGACCTCGTCGCGGCGACCCTTCAGCGCCTCGCCGAGCACGCGCTCTGACTCGCCACTCGAGTAGACGTCCGCGGTGTCGAACAGGTTTACGCCGGCGTCCAGGCAACGGTCGACGAGCCGCCGCGCCTCGGGCACGTCAGTTGTGCCGATGACACTCTGCCGATTGTTGCCGACAAACGACATGGTGCCGAAGCTGAGCACCGAGACCTTGAGACCGGTCGCACCGAGACTACGAAACTCCACGCGTGTGCATCTCCTGCTTTCTTTACACTAATGTGCACTCTGCCGCCGAGCACACAGGCGAGTAGGGCCATGCTAAGGAACTCCGCGGCCATCTCGGGTTCCTCGCCTGCTGACATCGCCGCCGAGAAGGCATTCTGTGGAGGATGGTCGCGTTCGAGCGCTACGGCCGCGATGCGAATCAGGACGAGCGAGGGATCTCGCGCACCGTCGGCCCGCCGATCGCCTGGTTCAAAGATCCCGCCGGCAACATCCTGGCCGAGCTTCAAGTCACCTGACGCGCCGCTTATGTCGGCGGCAGGAAACCCCAGCGGGCGAGTGTGGCCTGGCCCTCTTGGCTGAAGACGTAGGCAACCCAGGCCTCGCCGCCTGAGGCGTTCGCACCTTTGGCAACGGCGATCGGATAACTCGCGAAGGTTTGCAGCGGGTCGGCTACCTGGATGAGCTGCAACTCGTCACGCAGCTGAGGCGTGGCATCGGTGCTGTAGACGACGGCTGCGTCCGCCTCGCCAAGTTGGACCTTGCTCACGACCTGGCGAACGTTGTCTTCACGGGACACGGTGTTGTTTTCGACCCTGGTCTTGAAGTCGGCGCCGTAGCTGGGATCGGCGGCGGCCTTGTCGAGCAGCTGCGCGGTGTACTGGCCGATCGGCACGCTCGCCTGCGCCGTCACGAACTTGACGCCGTCGTTGGCCAGGTCCTTGACCGTGGCGATCTTCCTGGGGTTGTCCCGAGGCGTGATGACCACGAGCCGATTGCGCGCAAACACGCGGTCCTGTCCGCTGGTGGCGTCGGCTTTCCTGGCAGTGTCCATCTGGGTCTGATCGGCTGAGGCGAAGACGTCAGCCTTGGCACCCTGGCCGAGCTGGGTGGCCAGCTGGCTCGACGAGCCGAAGTTGAAGGTGACCCTGACGTTCGGATTGGCCGCCCCGAAGCCCGTGGCCATGTCCTGGAACACATCAGTCAGCGACGCTGCCGCGAACACCACGATCTCGCCCGACCCCGTGCCCGTCGCCGGCAAAGGCGCCGCCGCCGGCGTCGCGCACGCCGCCAGGAACACCAGAGCCGTCAAAGACGAAGTCAGCCGCGGCGCTGAAGGCATGAGCAACTTACACCAATGTATCAGGGACAAACCGCAGCCGCCAAAGGCGCCCAACTTTGGACTACCATCCTCGACTGCACAACCAACACAACGACCAGGGGTTGCCAACTTGTGAGACGGTTCGAACTCGCGCTGCCGGACACGCTCGCGGCTTGCCAGCAGGCGCTCGCCGACGGGCCCGACGTCAAACTGCTCGCGGGCGGGACCGACCTGTTGCCGCAGATGAAAAACGGCGTGCTCAAGGCGCGGCGGGTCGTCGACCTCAGCGCGCTGCCCGAGCTCAAAGTGATCGAGCGCACCGCCGACGGCGGGCTGCGCGTGGGCGCGGCCGCCCCGGCCCGCGGCATTGAGCTGTCGAAACACACCAACGTCGGCTTCCGGGCGCTGGCCGAGAGCGCCAGTATGGTCGGCTCGCTGCAGATCCGCCACCTGGCCACGCTGGGCGGCAACCTAGCCAATGCAGCGCCATCGGCGGACATGGCGCCACCGCTGCTCGCGCTCGACGCCGAGCTCGTCATCGCCGGCCCGCGCGGCCAGCGCTGCGTACCCGCGGCGGAGTTCTTCGTCGGTGTACGAAGGACGCAGCTCCAGCCCGATGAGCTGCTGGTCGAAATCCGCATCCCCACGCCAGGTCCGGGCAGCGGCGGCACCTACGTCCGCCACACGCCGCGGCGCGAGCTCGACATCGCCGTGGTCGGTGTCGCCTCGCAGCTGACGATCACCAACGGAGTGTGTACCAAGGCGCGTATCGCGCTCGGCGCCGTCGCGCCCGTGCCACTGCGCGCAACAACGGCCGAGGCCAGGCTAGAAGGTGAGCGCATTACACCGGCACTCATAGAGGAAGCTGCACAGCTAGCAGTCGCGGCGGCGAGTCCGATCTCGGACCAACGTGGCTCAGCGGAATTTCGACGTCATCTGGTCAAAGTCTTGACGCGACGCACACTAGGCACCGCGTTGGAGCGCGCTACAGGACCAGCGTTCCACCGAAACGGAGCCATCTGAGCGATGCGCAAGATGCTGCTGACCTGCACGATCAACGGCGAGCAATCCGAGCTCCTGGTCCAGCCCTACCACACCTTGCTCGAAGCGATACGTGACGTTGCGCGCTTGACAGGCACCAAGGAGGGCTGCAGCACGGGCGACTGTGGCGCGTGCACCGTCCACCTCGATGGCCAGCCGGTCGCCAGCTGCCTGGTGCTGGCCATGCAGGCGCGCGGGCGCGAGGTGCGAACCATCGAAGGACTCGCTCAGGGCACCAGCCTGCACCCCGTCCAGGAAGCGTTCGTCAGGCACGGCGTGCCGCAGTGCGGCTTCTGCATCCCGGGCGTGCTCATGTCGGCCAGTGCGCTGCTGCGCGACAATCCGGCCCCGTCCGAGGCGGAAATCCGCCTGGGCATCGCCGGCAATCTGTGTCGCTGCACCGGCTACACCAAGATGGTCGCCGCGATTGGCGACGCGGCGAGCAAGGTGCGGGAGGCCTGAGGCAATGGCAACCATCATGAAAACCAGCCGCGAGGTGCGCGGCATCGGCCTGTCCATCCCGCGCTTCGACGCTCCGGAGAAGGTCACCGGCCGCACGCAGTACGTCGGCGACGTGCAGCTACCAGGCATGCTCCATGCGCGCCTGTTGCGCAGTCCCTACGCCCACGCGCGCATCAAACGCATCGATGCCAGCCGCGCCAAAAAGCTGCCGGGCGTGCGTGCCGTACTCACCGCCGCCGACATCCCCGAGCTGAAGCCGGGCGCCAAGACTCGCGCCCACGCCTTACTGGCGATCGATCGAGTGGTCTTTCACGGCCAACCCGTGGCCGCTGTCGCCGCTGATGAGCTCGCGATCGCCGACGAGGCGCTCGACCTGATCGAGGTCGAGTACGAGCCCCTGGTCGTCGCTGTCGATCCGGTCGAATCGATGTCGCCCACGGCACCACGCGTCGCCGATCGCGGCACCGAGGCCGACACCAGCGAAGCGCGCGCGCACTCCGGCATCGCCGTCTCGGGCACCGAGACGACGACCCAGGCGCCCAACATCGCCCAGCAGGGCCGACTTTCGCGTGGCGACGTGGCCAAAGCCATGGCCGAGGCCGATCTGGTCATCGAAAAGACGTACCGCGTGCCAATGGTCCACCAGGGCTACATCGAGCCGCACGCGGCCATCGCCGACGTCGATCCGCACGGGCGGATCACGATCTGGTCAAGCACCCAGGGGTCGTTCCAGACACGCGGCGAAGTGGCCGAGGTGCTCGAGATTCCCGAACAGCGCATCAAGGTCATCCCAATGGAGTGCGGCGGCGGCTTCGGCGGCAAGATCCGCGCGCTGCTCGAGCCGCTGGCGGTGCTGTTGTCGAAAGAGTCGGGCCGCCCGGTGTCGCTGATCATGAGCCGCCGCGAAGAGCTGCTCGCGGGAATGCCCGCACCGGGCGTCGTCATTCGCCTGAAGACCGGGGTCAAACACGACGGCACGCCGCTGGCGCTCGAGGCGGAAACGATCGTCGAGGCCGGCGCCTTCTCGGGCGCACTGCTGACGATGAGCGCGGTCTTCCTGGCCAGCGTGTACCTGTGGCCGACCTTCGACGTGCGTGGCTTCGAGGTCCTGACCAATAAGCCCAGCGTCGCCGCTTACCGGGCGCCGCTGGCGCCGCAGACCCACTTCGCGATCGACTCGCAGATGGACCACATCGCACGCAGGCTCGGGCTCGATCCGGCCGAGTACAAGCTACGCCACCTGCAGCAGGGCGGCGATGTGATGGCTAATGACCAGGCGTGGGCCGTCAACGGCGCCCAGGAGTGCCTACGCGCGCTGTGCGAACACCCGGTCTGGCGCGAGCGCGACGCGTGGCGCGCTAGCGGCGGTCGTGATGGCAACGGCCTGCGCGGTACGGGTCTGGCCATCGGCGGCTGGGTGCCGAACATCCAGCCGACCAGCGCGACGGTGCGACTCGATTCGGACGGCACGCTGGCCGTCGTGACCGGCTCCGTCGACATCGCCGGCACCAATATGGGCTTCGCTCTCATGGCGGCCGAGGCGTATGGCGTGGACATCGAACGGGTACGCATCGTGACGGGCGACACGGACACCGCGCCGCTGGCTGGGCTCAGCGCCGGCAGCAAAAACACGTATACCGTCGGCGCTGCAGTCGCGGCGGCCGCCGCCGATGCGCGCCAACAGACGTTGGCGATCGCGGCGCGGGAGCTCGAAGTGTCTGTTGACGACCTCGACCTCGAAGGTGACAGCGTCGTCGTGCGCGGTGTGCCCGATCGCGCGATCACGCTCAAGGCCATTGGCAAGAGGAGCAACACCTTTGGCTCGAAGGTGCCGCCCGTGCTCGGCGCAGCCTCGCTGGCGTTCTCGGTCCAGGCGCCGGCGTTCGCGGCCCAGTTGGCTCGACTCGAGATCGATCCGGACACCGGCGAGGTCACGCTGCACGACTTCGTAGTCGCCCAGGACGTCGGCAGGGCGATCAATCCGCTGGGCATCGAGGGCCAGATGCAGGGCGGCGCGGTGCAGAGCCTCGGCTTCGCGCTGAGCGAGGGGCTGCTGTACGACGCGCAGGGCCGGCTGACCAATCCCAGCCTGCTCGATTACCGCACACTCACCGCGGCGGACCTGCCCGACATCGAGACGATCATGATCGAGGTGCCGGCGCCCGACGGTCCGTTCGGGGCACGCGGCGTCGGCGAGCCGCCAATCGTGCCCGCGCCGGCCGCGATCGCCAACGCCATCGAGGACGCGACCGGCCTGCGGCTGGTCGACTTGCCGCTGACGCCCGAAAAGATCGCGCTCGGATTGGCAGGCGCGCACGGCTAGTGCACGAGTTCACCACCATCGCCGAGGGTCGAAAAGGCGGCGGCATCACGATCACGTTGCCCTTTGACCCGGCGGTCGCCTGGGGCGATCGGGCGCGCTACGACATTACCGGGACCATCGACGACCACGGCGTGCGCGGCAAGCTGACCGAACGCGATGGAGCGCATGTGCTGGAGCTTGGTCCAGCGTGGTGTCGGGACCGCCGGGTTGCGCCCGGCGCACAGGTCAGCGTGGCGCTTCGACTCGAGGGGCCACAGGTGACCGCGATGGCCGACGACATCGCGTCGGCGCTGGCCGCGGAGCCCGAGGCGCGGCGCTTCTTCGAATCGCTGGCCACTTTTTATCGCAAGAACTTCATGCGTTGGATCGAAAGCGCCAAACAGCCCGAGACGCGCGCGCGGCGCATCGCCGAGATGGTCGCCACCCTCAAAGCAGGCAAGCGCGAGCGCTAGTTGCGCTCGACCGTCGGCCGTAGCAGGGGACGCTGCGTAGCTGGCCGGAGCACCGCCAGAACCAGGCCACCGCCGATCAGATACACCACCGACTGAACACCCAGCAACGGGAGGATGCCGATCACGTCGCCCAGGACGCCTGCGCCGAGCATGCCCAACAGGCCGCTCAGCGCCGTCGTGGCCAGGAACAGGCCGAGCACCCGTCCGCGAAATTCGTCCTCGACTGATGTTTGCGCCAGCGTGAGATAACCAGCTTGCAACGCTGCGACGGGCACGCCGACGAGTCCCATGAACAGCACGGGCACGTGCACCACTGGGGTCACGAGCGGCGAATAGAAAACGCACGCGTCGATCAGGCCCAGACCCAACGCGCCCATCCCGAGCAGCCATGTGGGCGCGATACCTCGGCCGAACTGACCCAGGGCCAGGCTGCCGAGCAGGCCGCCGACGGCTTGCGCACTGACCAGCGCCGCGAAGGTCAGCTCGTTGCCATGCAGGATGCGCGCGTTGAACGGCACGAAGAGCGCGCTCAGCGCGCCTTCGCCCAGGCCGGTCAGCGCCAGGAACAAGAACAGCACGCGCGGCGTGGTGCGCGTCTGCACCAGCCGAAGCCCGTCCAGCCACTCGCGCCAGACGGCCACGACTCGTTTCGTTCGGCTGGCCAGTGTTGGTAGCGCGTCGCTGGTCATGAACAACAGCAGTGCGCCCGCGGCCAAGAATGACAGCGCATCGACCACGACGATGCCGACGAGTCCGCTCACGGCGACCAAGAGTGCACCCAGGGGCGGACCGACCAGCCGCGCGGCGTTGACGGTCAGGCCGTTTAGCGCGTTGGCGCGGACGAGGTCGTCTTGTCCGACCAGGCTTGGCAGCAGGGCGCCCTCAGCGGGTCGGTAGAACTGGACGAGGGCGCTTTCGATAGTCAATACGAGCACGATCAGCCACAGCTGATGGGCGTTGCTGACGGTGAGCAACGGCAGCAGTATGAGTCCGAGCAGCAGGTCGGCGACGAGCATCGTCCAGCGGCGGTCCCACCGATCGACGAACACGCCGGCGATCGAGCCGACCAACAGCCGCGGCGCAGCGCTGGCCATGGCGGTGAAGCCGAGGGCAAGCGTGGAGCCGGTCATCTGATACACGACCAGTGGCAGCCCAGCGACCAGGACCCAGTCGCCGGTAAGCGACACCAGGCCGCCGAGCCAGACCAGGGCGAAGTTGCGATTGCGGAGTGTCTCGAGCATCGCGTCTTGCTCAGGAAGACGAGCCAGGCCGAGCCGCTGTTGGCTGAAGCGGTAACACCAGTTGACACTTGTACAAGTATCTGCTTGAATAGTGCCGGTGACCGGCGAGCTGGGCGTCGATGCGGCGTTGCGCGCGCTGGCCGACCCCAATCGGCGGCGCATCCTCGCCGTCGTGCGCGACCGGCCGCGCGCGGTCGGCGAGATTGCCGAAGACGTGCACATGTCGCAGCAGGCCGTGTCGTTTCACCTGCGCGTGCTGCGTCAGGCTGGCCTGGTTACCGCACAGCACGAGCGCACCCGCCACCTGTACTCGGTGCACATAGATGGACTACGCATGGTGCGTGATTTCCTCGACGGGTTCTGGCCCACGCAGCTGACCGCGCTGAAGCACGCGGCGGAGGCCGAAGCGCGTCGCCGGAGGCAGGATGGCTGACTTCTCGACGACCATCAACATCGATGCGCCGCCAGACGTGGTGTTCGAACACCTGGTCGTAGCTGAGCGCATGGTTACCTGGATGGGCGAGCGCGCTGAGCTGAACCCGGTCGCCAGTGGCGGTTTTGCCGTCGACATCAAGGGCGTGCAATTCCGCGGCGAATACCTGGCGGTGGAGCCGCCCCATCGCGTGGTCGTGTCGTGGGGCATCGCCGGTAGCAGCGAGTTCCCACCCGGTTCATCGCAAGTGGAGTTCACGCTGGCCGCGACCTCGAGCGGCACGTCGCTGCGACTCGTGCACACCGGAGTGCCAGACGCGCATGCCGCGGGGCATGCCTCCGGCTGGCGCCACTACCTCGCTCGCCTGGGCCATGCCGCACTCGGCATCGACCCGGGCGTGGACACATTTGTTGGCAGGAGCAGGAACTGAACATGAATTCGTCAACTACCACCGTCACCAACCTGGTCAACGCGTACTACGCCAGTTGGCAGCACGGCATCGCTACATTCGACGAGCCACGGCTGCGGGGCATGCTCGATCCCGAGCTGCTGTTCGAAGGTCCGATCGCCGGCCGCCGTGTCGGAGTGGACGGCTTTCTGCGCGGGCTCGCGGATTTCGTCAAGTCGCTGCGTGGGTTGCGCATGCTCGAGCAGGTGTGCGCCGACACCGGCGCGGCGTCACTCTACGAGTGCGATCTCGGCGCAACAGGCGGCACACTCCGCTTCGCCGAGTTCATGACCCTCGAAGGTAACCAGATCGCGTTGATCAAGCTGGTCTACGATCCGGTCGAGTTGAGGCGCCTCACCTCCTAAGTCGCACTCTTGCTCGTATAACCGTTTGGGTCGGGGGAGCCCAGCCTCCGCTTCGCTCCGCGGGGCTGCAAGCTCCCCCGACCCGGAGATGCAGCCCGACCCGGATACGCTTTCGTGCACAAGGCTAATTTAGACGGCGAGGACCTCGCGGCCGACGCGGAACGGCTC
>DASXRR010000037.1:0-35886 GCA_036506475.1 Chloroflexota bacterium | reverse complement strand
TGGCACTCCTGCGTGCCGCTGTTCTGGTTCCTCGCGTTCCGCGCGGCCGCCGGTTTCCCCTTGGGTGCGGTGCTGGGAAGAGATCCGTCCAGAGGCGGGCCCGCGACTTTCCATCCCGAAGGCGACAAGGCACTCCTGCGTGCCGCTGTTCGGGTTCCTCGCGCCTCCACGCGCCCGCCGAGTGTTCCCCTTCGGGGTGGTGGAAGACATCCGTCCTAAGGGACGTGTCACTCCTGCGTGCCGCTGTTCGGGTTCCTCGCGCTCCGCGCGCCTGCCGAGTGTTCCCCTTCGGGGTGGTGGAAGACATCCGTCCTAAGGGACGTGGCACCCCTGCGTGCCGCTTCGAGTTCCTCGCGCCTCCGCGCGCCTGCCGGACGTTTCCCTTCGGGAAGGGAAAACTGAGCGGAGGCTGGCGCCTGACGGATGTTCCCCGTGGGACGGCGGAGAGGAGATCCAGACTGGCAGCAGGGACGGATAGCCTGTGAGGGCGATGGCAACGCCAGCCGATCAGCCTCTGTGGTGGCAGCGTGGGATTGTTTACCAGATCTACCCGCGCTCGTTCATGGACAGCAACGCCGACGGCGTCGGCGACCTGCGCGGCATCACCGACAAGCTGGACTACTTGCGCTGGCTAGGCATCGACGCGATCTGGATTTCGCCCATCTATCCCTCGCCGATGGCCGATTTCGGCTACGACGTGGCGGACTACTGCGCCATCCACCCCCTGTTCGGCACGCTCGCCGATTTCGACCGACTGACCACGGAAGCCCACGCCCGCGGCATCAGGATCATCCTGGACTACGTGCCGAATCACACCGCGGACCAGCACCCGTGGTTCCTCGAGTCCAAGTCCAGCCGAAGCGACACTAAGCGCGATTGGTACATCTGGGCCGACCAGCCCAACAACTGGATCTCGGTTTTCGGCGGCAGCGCCTGGCAGTGGGAACCCACGACCAGCCAGTACTACTACCACGCGTACCTCAAAGAGCAGCCCGACCTGAACTGGCATAACCCCGACGTGCAGCATGCAATGCTCGACGTACTGCGCTTCTGGTTCGAGCGTGGCGTTGACGGCATGCGCATCGATGCGCTGCGTCAGCTCGTCAAGAGCCCGGACCGCCAGGACAACCCGCCCAATCCGGATTGGAGGCCCGGCCAGGACCCGTACGGTTCCCTGATCCCGCTCTACACGACCGACCAACCCGAACTGCTCCAGCACGTCGCCCGCTTCCGCGAAGTCGCGGACGGCTATCCCGAGCGGGTGCTGATCGGTGAATTGTGGCTGCCCATCGAGCGCCTGGTCGCGTATTACGGCCTGGACGGAGCCGGGCTGCACCTGCCGTTCAACTTCCACTTGATCATGACCAGATGGCAGGCGCGTGCGATCGCCGCGTTGGTCGAGCAATACGAAGCAGCGCTGCCGGCTGGAGCGTGGCCAAATTGGGTGCTTGGCAACCACGATCGATCGCGCATCGCCACGCGTGTTGGTTCGCCGCAGGCGCGCATCGCAGCGATGCTCCTGCTGACGTTACGGGGTACGCCGACGCTGTATCAGGGCGACGAGCTGGGCATGCATGACGTGCCGATTCCACCCGAGGCAGTCCAGGATCCGGTCGACCGCAACCTGCCCGGGCTGGGCCTCGGGCGTGACCCCGAGCGCACTCCGATGCAATGGGACGCCAGCGCCAACGCGGGTTTCTGTCCACCATCCGTCACGCCCTGGCTGCCCATCGCCGACGACTACGCCGCGGTCAACGTCGCTGCGCAGCAGACCGACCAAACGTCCCCGCTGTCGCTGTACCGAAGTCTCGTCGGCTTGCGCCGCGCCACGCCGGCGCTGACTTCCGGTTCATATCGCACCGCCGTCTTGACCGACGATGTTTTGGGTTACGTGCGTGAGCGCGGCGCGCAGCGCATCATGGTCGTCCTGAACTTTGCACATGAGCCACGCCATGTGGAGATCCCGCAAGGCAGTGTGCTGTTGTCTACCTACCTGGATCGGTCGGGCCAACCGCCCAGCGAGCTCCGCGCCGACGAGGGTCTGGTCATCGAGTTGAGCGCCTAGCGCGAGCGACGATAAAGGTCGTACTCGCCGATCGACACAACGCGCTCGAATGGCCGTTCCTCGAGGAGCGCGGTGTAGATGTTGAACGCCTTCGACATCGGACCATCGACCAGGTACTCCACGCCGGGCGGAACCGCGTACGGCAAGATCGCCGGCTGCAGTGGATGGTGGAAGCTGCGTTCAGTCAGGATGTCGAGCTGCCACTCGATCGTTTCAGGCTCGATATGCGCAGGCACCTCGCGCAGGATGATCGCCGCGAACTCCGCCGCGCCGCTATCGACCGCCATGGTCAGCCCGCGGATGCGCAGTCCGATGCTGACGACGATAAAACTCGCCATGCCGAGCGCGACCAGGGTGCGTATGAGGCGAGGCAGCCGTGGTAGGCGCAGCAGGTCGTGCGCCAGCTCGGCCGCGAACAGGCTGCACACGGCGACCAGTGGAATCGCATAACGCGTAAAGCCGGTCGACATGACAAGGAACCACACCAGCCACATGCCCGAAAAGGCGATGGCGACCATCCGCTCAGCAGACGCGCAGCGCCGAACACCGCTGACGGCGACGTAAGCCAATGCACTCAGGGCAATAATCGCCGAGCGCGAAATCAGCAGGTTGTAGATGGCCGTCTGCGTCTTGCTCAACGGCGTAACGGCTGACGAGATCGACAACGTGCGCGACTGCTCTGTCAGATGGGTGAAGTATCCGCCTGGCGTGAGCACCACGAGCTGCGTCAGCTGCCACGCTCCAATCATTGCCAGCGCCGCGCCGCCGAGCGTGAACGCCTGGCGTGCGCTGATGCCGTCGTTGTTGGCGCGCGTGAACAACCACGCCGCGGCGATCGCCGGCAGGACCAGGCCAAACTGGCCCTTGCTGAGTACGGCCAGCCCGAATAGCAGCCCGCTGACGATGTACCAACGCTTTGTCGCCCAGACGGCAATGGCCCACACGAAGAACGCCACTCCGGCGATTTCGCCGACGACGTCGTGCGTCGCCGCTGGACCGGCCTCGTTCGTGGCACACAGGACCAGGACCGCCATGACTGCGACGACGTTGCCGTACAGCTGGCGTGCCGCCACAAACAGTCCCGCCGCCGCCGCGAGGCTATAGAGCACCATGACCGAGCGCGCCTGCGTCAGTCCAAGACCGAACAGCTTGAACGCCAACGCGACGGGCGCGACGATGGTCGGCCCGGTCGTCTGTTGCAGGTCGAACAGCCGCACTCCTTCGGGTGCCGAATACACGAGGCCGTATTGGCCGAAGCGGGCGAGATTTCGCGCCGCCTGCAAGTTGATCCCTTCGTCGTACCAGGTCGGCGGTACCGTACTCAGGTTCCACGTCGCCAGGACCAACACGACCACCGCAAGTGCGCCCGGCACGAGTACCCGCGCTACCCGCGGACTCACCCGAACCATCGTCGTGGGCGAGTGGCGAGCACTCCGAGCAGTGCCAGGAGGACAGATGGAATGAGCACCAGTAAACCGAGACCGAAGGGGAGCTGCGCCCACGTGTCACTCTGCGACCACGAGTGACCGGCCAGGACTTGACCCACGCGCCACCACGCGCTGAGCGGGATCAGCAGCAGCAGCCCGAGGATCGGCAGTACGGCTATGCGCATGTGGCGCCGCGCGTGAGCAACGTAGTACACCGCCGGCAGCACCGCCAGGGTGAAGTAGAAGTCCCAGGTCACAGGACTCGCGAGCACCATCACACACAGCAGCACAGTCAATGCCTGACTGAGGTCCGCCGCGCGGCGCGACCACACCCACGCGGCCAGGAGTGCTCCGCCAGCCACGAGCGCACCGACGATGCGCGCGCCAGGCACGCCCGGCAACAACGGCAGTGCAGTGAGACCGGCCACGCCGGGTGCGCCACTCACGCCGTCGAAAAGCCGCGCGCCGAGGGTCCACAAAGAGACGTTCCACAACGACGTAGCAAATAGCGTGTTGTTGCCCGGCAGCACATGGGTGGCATAGTCGAGCAGCCGCTCCGGGCGGTAGACCGCAACCGCTACCAGATAGCCCACTGCGATGGCGCCACACGCGGAGAGGAACGCCCGCCCCTCACGGCGCACCGCAAGCACGACCAGCAGCGGCCACGGCACTGGCTTGACGAGGATTGCCAGTCCAATCAGCGCACCGCCCAGGCCGGATCGCCCACGTGTAAGTGCGAGCTGCGCGCCGGCGAGGAACGCCAGCAACAGGATGGTCACATTGCCTGTGTCGAGGTCCTGCTTCAGCGGCTCCAAACCGAGCAGCAACAGGGTCAGCGCCGGCACACTGAGCACCGTCACTGGCCAGTGCACCGTGCGTAACAGCAGCCACGCTGCGTACACCAGCAGGACCGCCTGCAGCCGCAGCCACACGACCGCTGCCGTGGTCCATTGAAGCAGTCCCAGTGGGAGAAACAGCAGCCCTGCCGGCGGCGCATGTGGATTCGGATTTGTCGCCGCCTCCCAGCCGCTGATCCCATAGCGCACGCTGAGCTCGCCCATCGCCTGGTACGGATCGAACCCGTCTAGCGCTGCCCGAGCCAGCAAATACTCCTGGGCAAAGTCATGCCCGAACTGCCCCGGCCGCGGGTCCACGAGCAGCCCCAGCGTGCCATTCCGTACCGCCAGCACCAGCCCCAGCGCCAGGATGGCCCACCACCACGAACGCCAACGGAGCGCCACCCTTACCACGCTACGCCACGGTTCGCCTCCGGCGACACAGCGTGCGCAACTGGCGATTCTGTACCAGGGGATTCCAACGCTACCAGCCGGAGGCGGACGTGCCCGGTGAGCGCCGCCGCCGAGCCGCCTGAGCCTTCCGAGACTACCGGCCGGAGGCGGACGTGCCGTGGTGGAGCCGCCGCCGAGCGGTCAGGGCTAGGCAGCGCTCCGGACGCAGCGGAAGCCGAGGTTGCCCGTTGAGCTGTCGGGTGTATTGGAGCTCCGCGCGGCGACGCGGTAGCGAAAACAGTATGACCGGTGACACAGGTAGGAGCCGCCGCGCATCACCCGGCGGTCGCCCGCCGCTGGTCCAGTGGGATTGTCGCGCAACCCGCGCTTGCGGGCCATTAAAGGATAGCCAGGACTGAACCAGTCGGAGCACCACTCCCAGACGTTGCCCGTCATGTTCCACAGCCCGAACCCATTCGGCTCAAAGGCGTCGACGGGCGCCGTCCCGCGATACCCGTCCTCACCGGTATCAACGCCAGGAAACGTGCCCTGCCACACGTTCATGCGATGACGACCGGCCGGCGTGAGCTGGTCGCCCCATGGATAGCGCTGCTGCTCGAGCCCACCACGCGCGGCATACTCCCACTCTGCTTCCGTGGGCAATCGCTTGGCAGCCCATTGACAATACACCAGCGCGTCATGCCAGGTGACATGCAGCACCGGGTGATCCAGCCGCCTGTCGAGTGACGACCGCGGTCCCTCGGGGTGGCGCCAGTCGGCGCCATGGACCTGGCGCCACCACGGTGTCTCGGCGACCGCGCGGGTGGGTGGAAAATCATGCGGCAAGAGTCCCGCGAAGACGTGCGACCAGCCGAAGCGCTCAGCCTCCGTCACATACCCGGTCGCGCTCACAAACCGAGCGAACTGCGCGTTCGACACGACGGTCGAATCCATCCAGAACGGCTCGAGTCGCACTGTCCGCACCGGCCCCTCACCGTCAGATGGATACCCTTCACGGCTATTGGTGCCCATCAGGAACTGCCCTCCGGCGAGCAGCACCATGCCTGCGTTAGAGACATCCGCGCCCACGTCGACCGGCACGGGCTCGCCATCACGCGTACCGCCAGGTCGAGCGGCGGCACAGCAGGCTCGATTCTCAGACGACACGGACGCTATTGTCGCCGATTCAGGCGGCGCGACGAGCAGCGAACACCCGGAGCCGGATGCACCATGTGCGTTAGTGCGGCGGAGTGTGTATTATCTTGTTCTGACGGCCGGAGTTGTGCACGTTCTGCAGAATGTCTGATACTCACATGGCCCGCCTCCAGACAGGAGGCCAGGCGGGTCCAACACCGATCTCGGCTGCAGTCGCAGACTCCGGGTGGTCGACCTGATGGTCGCTAGCGTCGCGGCCACCGTCTCCGCCTATCTTCAGTTCGCATGTGGGCATGCAGCGCTCGTGACACTTCCGCGTGTCAAGGGTGAGACCGCGCGGCAGCGCGAGCAGCGCATCGCCCAGGAGAAGATCTCCGCATTGGCCCGTCCGTGCGATTTCTGTGCACCGACTGTGGCACTGGCGGTTGAGGATCTCCCAACGGCGTCGGACGGAATCGCGGTGGACCAACCAGAGCAGGAGAGCGCTGCTGTGACAATGACCGAATCGAGCGCTTCGTCGAGAAGCGGGACCGAGTCATCGGGTGAAGGAAAGGATGGGCGTTCCCCGCTGCGCCGGCTGTCAGACGAGCAAGAGCTCGAATTGACGCGCCTGTACAGCGACACGGACACGCCCGTGCCACAGATTGCGAGCCGCTTTGGAGTCGGCGAATCCTCCGTGTATCGTATTTCGCAGCGGCATGGCGCCAAGCTGCGTGGGCGCAAGCCTGGTGGCACCACGGCACCCAGCACCGGCGCGGCCGGTGGTGCCCGACGTGGTCGTCGCGCGGCCAGTGCTGCCGGCAGCGGCGCCGCGGCCGGTGGTACCACCGCGGCCCCTGGAACGCGTCGTCGTGGTCGCCGTGCGGCCGCCGCCGCGGACACCAGCTCCACCACAGCGGCGAGCGCAACGCCGCGCCGCGGGCGTCGCCCACGCGCCGCTGGTGCAACGACCGCCGCGAGCGCCGCGGCTCCGGCCCGCGGTACTGGTCCGGGCCGAGGACGTGGTCGCCGGGCAGCATCGGCCACCGCCGCGGGCACGACCACGGCTGCCACCACTGGCACGGGTCGCGGCCGACGCGGTCGGCGCCCAGGCACCGCCGCTGCTACGGCCGCGAGCGCTGCTCCGACTACCGGGCGGCGACGGCGCGCAGCAGCGACGACTACCGCGGCCGCGGCGCCACGTGCGACACGTCGCGCTTCGACCAATGGTCGCCGACGTGGTGCAACTGCCGGGCGACGCGCCGCGGCGGCCAGCTCCGGCACGGGTCAGCGTTACCGGGTCACCTTCGCGGCCGAAGCTGTGGTTTCGGCGAGCTCGCTCCAGGAGGCGATTCGCAAAGCCGAGGCACTCGGCGCCAAGGAGATCCACAGCATCAATCGCGCCTGACCTTTACCAGCGCACTCCCCTGGTTATGACCTGGGGAGTGCGCTCAGGACGCGCTCGCACGCCTGCTCGCATGCGCGGCATGCCGTAGCGCATACCCGGCAGTGCTCCATGTGCGTGTGCCGCTCACATTCTTCGGCGCACAGCCGACACACGAGCACACACGCTTGCAGAATGGCACGCGCCAGCTCGGGATTCTCCTGGCGTGAGATGAGTCGCCCGGTCGTATCGCACAGGTCGGCGCAATGCGTGTTCAACCGAATGCAGCGCACGAGATCCTGGACCTGCGGCTCGCCCAGGCAGGCGTTGGCGCACGCGGTACAGGTCTGCGCGCAATCGAAAGCCGCCTGCGCGGCGGCCGCGAGCAACGCGGTATCCACGCCCGGGATGGGCGATGGGCTGCTGGCAAGCATCTGCTGGGCATGCGTCATGGCGCGCGGCACTCCTCAAATAGTTCACCTATTGTTCTAACCGAGTGCACCGCGTCGGCCGTGCGCGCCAGCGGAATCGAGCGCTTTCCGCCGGCACTGCGTACGCTGAAAGCGACCACACCATGCTGCACACCGTTCATGTCGGCAGGCAGCCGATCTCGACGTACCAGGCCAGCGCTGGCCGCGACGCGCTCGACGAGCTGCACCGGCTGGCTCGTCCGTTGCGCGATGCCCGGGTCCTGCATCTGAACGCGACGCCATACGGCGGCGGTGTTGCCGAGATCTTGCGCTCGGAGGTGCCGCTGCTGCGCGAGCTCGGGCTGGCCGCCGACTGGAAGCTGATCACCGGCGACGAAGCGTTTTTCTCCGTTACCAAAACTATTCACAACGGCTTGCAAGGCGCACCGCACGACCTGACCCCAGCTCAACGAGAAACATACCTGGCGCACTCGATGCACAACGCGCAGCTGCTCGACGAAGAGTACGACCTTGTCGTCGTGCATGATCCACAGCCGTTGGCCGTGCTCGACTACCACGGCCGGGGCCGTGCACGCTGGGTCTGGCGCTGCCACATCGACACCTCGGCTGCGCATAAGCCGGTCTGGGACTTCGTCCGGCCATTTACGGCGCACTACGACGCCGCCGTATTCACGATGAGCACATTCGTGCCGGCCGACATGCCTGTCGCGCGGGTTGCGATCATTCCACCGGCCATCGACCCGCGCAGCCCGAAAAATCTCGACATCGACGCCGATCTGGCACGCAGCCTCCTAGAGTGGATCGGCGTGGAGGTCGATCGACCGCTGATCACCCAGGTGAGTCGCTTCGACCCATGGAAGGATCCGCTTGGCGTCATCGCGGCGTATCGATTGATCAAGCACGAGATTGCCGGGCTGCAGCTGGCGTTGGTTGGCTCGATGGCGCTCGATGACCCGGAGGGTTGGACCATCTACCGCGACATCCAGGAGGCCATTCAGGACGAACCTGACATTCACCTGTTCACCAACCTGAACGGTGTCGGCAACGTCGAAGTCAACGCGTTTCAGCGGCTGTCACGAGTGATCATCCAGAAGTCGCTGCGCGAAGGCTTTGGACTCGTGGTCTCGGAGGCGCTGTGGAAAGGCACGCCCGTCGTGGCTGGGCGCGCCGGCGGCATCCCGCTCCAGCTCGCGGATGGGCAGGGAGGATTCCTGGTCGATTCGATCGAAGCATGCGCCGAGCGAACGCTATGGTTGCTGCAGCACCCGAGTGAAGCTCGCACCCTGGGCGCAGCCGGCCGGGAACGGGTGCGTCAACAGTTCCTGCTCACCCGGTTGATCGCCGACGAGCTGCGGCTGTACACCTCGCTCCTGGTACCTACCGCCGTGTAGTTACACCCCATCGGCCAGTTTGGCGGTCACGGCACTGCGCAGTACCAGAGCCGTGTCTTCCGGACAGCTTGGATTGACCGCCATGCCCGTGCCGAGCTCGAACCCAGCCGGCGTGGCCAGTCGCGGCAGGATGCGCACATGCCACATGAAGTACGGGCGTGTCTCGTCGCCGGGAGGCGCACTCTGCACAATCAGGTTGTAGTCGGGATCGCCCAGCACCTGACTGAGTCCCGCGAGCACCGCGCGTAACATTCCTGCGAGCGCGTCGAGCGTGCTGTCGTCGATGTCGCCAAAACTTGGCAGCGGCGTGCGCGGCATGATCCACGTTTCGTGTGGCCCGGCTGACGCGAATGGCTGGAAGGCCGCCAGCTCGCTGGTCTGTGCAACGATCCGCCGACCGTCGCGCAGCTCGCGGTCCAGGTAGTCGACGTACAACCCGGTGCCGAGCGCGTCGAAATGCTGGATGGCCACGTCGAACCGGTGGCGGATCTGGAATGGCACGACCGGCGTCGCGACAATCTGCGAATGCGGGTGCGTGAGCGACGTGCCGGCACCGATACCGTGGTTGCGAAAGATGAGCACTACTCCGTCGACGAGCGACCGCAATGTACGGTAGCGCACACGATACGCCTCCAAGACCGCGCGCACCGCCTGCACTGACGCAGTCGCCAGGTCGCCAGAATGTTCGGGCATCTCGACGATCACTTCGTGGCGCCCGACGCCCGGCATCGACACGAACCCGAATGGGTCGCTCGTACGCCGGGCAGGTCCGTTCGCGCCGACAACCGGAAAGCGATTTTCGAACACCCTGACCTGCCAGCTGCCGTCAGGTCCGGGCACGCGCCAGAGTTCTGGTGGCGTCTGGCTTTCTCGTCCCGGACAGAACGGACAGGTGGCAGTGGCATCCGCGTGCTGTCGATCGAGTCGCGCGACAGTGTGCGGCCGGCGACCGCGCTCCGGCGCGATGACCACCCAGTCGCGCATGAGTGGATCGTGACGTAGCTCGGACACTCAGCGGTGCTCGCCCGGCGCGCGCGCTCGTGTGCGCGAGCTACGCCAGGTATTGGGCGAAGAAGGCGTCGACTTTGTCCCAGCCATCCATGGCGGCTTGCTGGCGGTATGCGGGCATGTGGTAGTAGAAGAACCCGTGACCCGCTCCATCGTAGCGGTGGAACACGTACGTCTTGCCGTTCTCTTTGCGCGCCTCTTCGTGCTCGTTCACCTGCGCTGGGCTCGGGCCCATGTCATCGTTGCCAAACAGGCCAATCAACGGCACGTTCAGCTGCGGCGTCATGTCGATCACAGCCACCGGCTGATTGGGCGTCAAGCGATCGGCTGGCACGATGACGTTGCCGCCCCACAGGTCGGCGATCGCGCTGAAGCCGGGCACCTGCGATGCGACCAGCAGGGCATGGCCGCCCACCCGAGCAGGTGCCGATAACGCCGACCTTGCCATTGCTGGTCGGGTGCGACGTGATCCAGCCGAGCGCAGCCTGGGCATCGGCAATGACGGACGCGTCGGACAGCCCGCCGCCACCGCGCACGGCGGCCGCGACGTCATCGGGCGTGCCATGGCCGAACCGCTCGTACAGGTTCGGCACTATCGCGATGTAGCCATGTTCGGCGAAGCGGCGCGCGAATTCGCGGTAGAACTCATCGCAGCCTGGGGCATGGTGCGTGAGTACGACACCCGGGTAGGGCCCCGCTCCGTCGGGTCGGGCGATGTATGTGTGGATCTGGTCTCCGCCGCCAGCCGCGAACGTCGTGGCGCCAGGCAACAATGCCCCCCTCGACGTCCGTCCTGAACGAATTCCACATATATTTTTCTCCCTGACGGGGCCATGGTAAAAGGGAACAACGGGGTGGGTCGACAAATGATGGACCGCCGCTTATTGCTCAACTGAGTGGATTCGTAGCTGTCGCCGGCACGCTCAACCTGCTGCCACGCACCACCGCTGCGCCAGCCCCCATCATGCGTGCGCCCGGCACCTACCAGTTCACAGGCCGCGTGCGCCTCCTGGAGCCGCAAGTCGACATCAGCGGCATCACCAACGCCCAACAGATCTCGTGGGTCGGACTCGGCGGAGTCGCGGCCCCACGCGCCACCTTCTCCAGCTACGAGCATTTCGACCAGCCGTGGCGTATGCCCGCGATCAGGTCCGCGGCGGTGAGCTCGAGGCGCTCACCGTGGTGCCGATCGACATCAGCGGCTAAGGGAAATTCGCGCGACGTCGAGCTGCTCGGCGGTGCTGAGCACATCGGCGATGGTCTGCTGCGTCAACGGTATGCCTGACTCACGGTAGCTCCGTTCGGTCAAGAACTCCTTCTCGCCTGGCGCATAGACACGCTCGAAACCGGGCGCCAGCCGTGCCGCGTGCAGCTCCTGAATCGCCGCATCGATGCGCCCTTTGAAGCGCGATGGCTCCTCGAACGCAGAGATTCGAATCGCACATGCGAAGTGGCCATCCTGGCCGGGCGCGGGTCCGCGATACATGTCGCCCAGCTCGCTGCCATAGCTGGCCCCGGACAGCATGGACGAGAGAATGCCCATGACGAATGCCAGGTTGGCGCCCTTGAATTCGCCAATCGGCAGTAACAGCCCGTCGATCGCCGCGCCGGCATCGGTTGTCGGTCGGCCGGCCGCGTCGAGTGCCCAGCCCTCTGGGAGCGGCTGACCACGCTGCTGATAGACGCGAATCTTGCCATGCGCCGAGGCGCTGAAGGCCGCGTCATACACAATCGGCAGCTCGACGCCCGCGGGAATGCCCACGCCCAGCGGATTGATGCCCAGCAGGCGCTCGGCACCGCCCCACGGGGCCATCGTCGGCAGCGCATTGGTGGTGACGACGCCAATCGTGTCCGCGGCTACTGCCTGCAGCACGTACGGCGCAAGCGCGCCGCAGTGGTTGCTGCCGCGCACCGCGACCGCCGCAATGCCCGTCGTGGCCGCACGCTCGACGGCGCGGGCCATCGCGAAACGCAGCCCGATCTGGCCCATCGAGTTGCCACCGTCGACGACCACGCACGCGCCGATGTCGCGCACCACAGACGGCACGCCGAGCGGGTCCACGCCACCCACGGTCAACTTCTTGACGTACTCGGGAACACGCAGCACGCCATGCGAGTGCACACCGCGCAGGTCGGCGTCAATCAGCGTGCCCGCCAGGTAGTCCGCATCGTCGCCGCGCATCCCGCAGCGCAGGAATATGTCGGTGACCAGCTCGAGCAGCGCATCCGCTGAAACTCGTTGTTCGACCAACATCGTCTAGCCTTTCAGGCCCGCGCGCGCGATGCCTTCGACGATGTGCCGCTGTGCCGCCAGAAAGACGATTGCGACAGGCACGATGCTCAGCGTGGTTGCCGCCATTTGAAGAGCGTACTGAGGCGTGCCATCGAAATTGGTGAACTCGTTCAGTGCGACGGGCAGGGTGATCAACTCTGGCCGACCCGACGTGAATACCAGCGGTTCCAGGTAGGCATTCCAGCTACCGAGGAAGGTCATGATGGCCAGCGTGGCCAACGCCGGCGCGGACAGCGGCAACGCGATCCGCAGGAACACGCCCAGCGCACTCAGACCGTCGACACGTCCGGCGTCTTCGAGCTCACTCGGTAACGATACGAAGAATTGGCGCATCAGGAACGTGCCGACGATGGCCGGCGCGCCGAAGACCGGCTCCAGGAGTAGTGGCACGTGCGAGCCAACCAGACCCAGACTGCTCATCAACGCGTACTGTGGCACGATGACGATCTCGTTCGGCAGCAGCAGTGCCGACAGCAGCATCGGCAAGACCAGCACGCGGCCTGGGAAGCGCAGCCGCGCCAGCGCATAGCCTGCCATCGACGCCACAACGGCGGTCGCCAACACATTCGCGACGCCGATGTACAGACTGTTGAAGTACTGGCGCGCGAACGGCGCCTGACTGAAGATGTCGGCGTAATTCTCGAGTCGAAAACGCAGCGGCACAATGCGCGGTGGATAGCCGAAGACGTCAAACTCCGGCTTCAACGAGGTCGAGATCATCCACACCAGTGGCACCAGCAGCGGCAGGACGCCCACCACCAGCAGTCCACCGACGACGACGCGCTGCTTACCCACCCTCATAGACCCACCACCGTCGGGCGACCAGCTGCAGCACGGTCAGACCCAGCACCGCTCCGAACAGGAGCACCGCGATCGCGCTGGCATAGCCCATCTCGAAGAGCTGCAGGCCACTCTGATAGATGTAGTACGAGAGCACCGTTGTCGCCTGGCCCGGGCCACCCTTGGTCAGCAGCTGGATCAGGGCGAACGACTTGAATGACGCGATCGTGAGCAGGATCGTCACCATCAGCGTGAACGGCGCGATGAGTGGCAGCGTGATCGCGCGGAAACTCTGCCAGCGCGTGGCGCCATCGACGCGGACTGCCTCCAGCAGATCCGGCGGAACGGTCTGCAAGGCCGCCAGGAACAACACCATGCTGTAGCCGACGGTCTTGAAGACCTGGACCACGATGAGCGCGCCAAGCGCGAACGCCGGGTCGCGCAACCATGGCACCGGGCTCGCACCCATCAATTTGAGGACCGCGTTGACTGGTCCGTCCGGCGCCAGCATCAGCCGCCACACGATGCTCCACGCGGCCAGACTGACCACCACCGGCAGGAAGTACGCAGCGCGCAGGGCGATGAACCAGCGCGTGCGACTGTTCACCGCAACCGCCAGCGCCAATCCGCCGAGCACGGTGAGCGGCACGAAACCGAGACCGAACAGCACCGTCGTCCGGGCGATTAGCGCTACGTCGGTGCTGGCGAGCAAACGCTCGTAGTTGGCTGTGCCGATGAAGATCAGCGTGCCCTGGATGATGTTCCAGCGGAAAAAGCTGAAATAGCCGATTGCCAACAGCGGACCGCCGACGAAGACGACGAACCCGATCAGCTGCGGCGCCACGAACGCGATACCCAGCGCCGCCTCCTGCTGACGCAGCGACAACCGGAACGGCACGGGCAGCCAGTGCGACCATAGCCGCCCGCGCGCCAGTGCTTGCATCGGTCCGTCTAGTGGACTGTCCAGCATGTGCCGACCTGAACCCCGGGTGTACTGGTGCTCCCGAAGTGCGCCGTGAGGCGCGCGTAGTGGGTACCCACCGACGTCGGATGGCTACCGTGTATCTCGCGCTGGAAACCGGTCAACCCTTCGGGACGTGCCACTAGGACTTGAGCAGTGGCGCGATGTCGGTGCAGATTTGATTCAGCGCTGCCGGGACCTGCGCCTTGTCATTCCAGATCTGGGCATCGAAATCCTGGTTGACCTGTTTCTCGACCGCGGCGTAGTTAGCATGGCTGTACTCGAGCCTGAAGTCAGGCGCGTTCAGGGCCTTGATGACCGACCGCGTCAGCTGATCGCCAGTGAGCACCTTGTTGGCCGGCTGGATCGCGTCGAGGTTTGCCAGCGATTTGCGCGGCGAGGGCGTGTTGGCCGCGAACTTCATCGAGTTTTCACGCGTCAGCGTATACACGACGAACTCGGCAGCCAGGTCCGCGTTGGGCGCCTCAGCCCACACTCCGATGCCGTTCTGGGCACGTGGTGGCACGAATCCGTTCGGCCCATCCGGCACCGACACGATCTCCCACTTGAATGGCAGCTGCCCGAGCGAGGCGAAGGCGTTGGCACGGCCGAGCACCATGCCGATGTCGCCCGCGGTCCAGTCGGCCTGCACACCTGGGCCGGGCAGGCTTTTGTCCAGGTAGATCATTTCCCAGATCATGCGCGTCGCCTCGACCGACTGGGCCGAATTGATCGTGCACGTCTGGCCGTCGTCACTCCACGGCGCCGCGCCATACGGACCGTAGATGTCGATCAGGTTGCGGAAGCCATTGGTGAAGATGTTGTTGTTGAGCAAGAGCCCGAATCGGGCAGCCTGCTTGGCAGTCAACTGCTTGGCCGTGTCGCGCATCGTGGACCACGTCCACTTGCCCTGATTCGACAGCTCGAGCGGAGTGGGGATGCCGGCCTTGTCGAAAATCTCGGCGTTGTAGAAGACGACGTTCGACGCGTTCGTGAACGGCAGGGCAACGAGCTTGTCGCCGTTCTTCCACGGCGCGAGCGACGCATCCGGATAGTCGGCCAGGTTGAACCCGCTGGTGGCGTTGATCGCCGGCGTCAGATCGACCAGCCGGCCAGACTTCACATATTGCGGTCCAGTGGACGCATTGACCCAGGAGATGTTGGGTGGTGTCTTGGCCGACAGGCGGACATTCAGCACATCGCCGAAATTCGGGAACGGCAGCGCT
The DNA here is from genome assembly GCA_036506475.1 of Chloroflexota bacterium. Taxonomy (GTDB): domain Bacteria; phylum Chloroflexota; class UBA6077; order UBA6077; family CF-72; genus CF-72. The sequence goes on along the minus strand of DASXRR010000037.1, from coordinate 20,557 downwards.
TCGATGGTGACTGCCGACACTTTGGGTTGTTTGGCCAGGTAGCCGGCGATGTACTCGTCGTAGGCCGCCTTCATCGCGCCCGTGTTGTTCCAGTTCAGGAACGTCAACTCGACCTTGCCCGGTGCCGCGGCTGCCGCCGCCGCCGGCGCTGCCGTCGCGGCCGGGACTGCCGGTGCGGGCGCTGCACAACCACTCACCACCAGACACATGCACGCCGTTAGGAACAGTCGCATTTCCACAATCCCCCTTATCCCCGAGTTGCCTGTGCGCCGCATGATTCGCGCACGATGAGGGTCGGCTCCAGCCAGTACTCCGTCTGCTCGGCGAGCTGGCCATCCAACAAATGGCACAGCGTCTCGATGCCGCGCCGGCCAAGCTCCGCGCGCGGGTGATCGATCGTCGTCAACGTAGGCGACGTGTAGCGACCTAGCTCGATGCCGTCCGTGCCGACGACAGCCATGTCGTTCGGCACGCGCACGCCGAGCTCGACCAGCGCCCGCAGCGCTCCGATCGCAGTCAGATCGTTGTAGACGAGGGTCGCCGTAGGCCGTGGGCCAGGCCGCTCCAGAAGTTGGAGCATCATCGCGTAGCCTCCGTCGAGCGTGTCGACACCACGCACGATCCACGCCGGATCGGGTTCAATCCCGGCCTCGCGCAGCGCCGCGCGATAGCCGCGATAACGGTCGCCTTGCGAGCTCTGTTCATCTTCGATCGGTCCTGGACCATGCAGCGCCAGGTGCGCGATGCGCCGATGGCCCAGCCGCAGCAAGTGCTCCACCGCCGCGCGCGCGCCGCTTTCGACGTCCACACGGATGGCCGGCACGCGCGGATCGGGACTGCGGTCGAGCAACACCACGGCCGGTAGTCCGCGCTCGACCAGTGCGCGCAAGAGCTCCAGCGCCGCCGGTCGCGTGCCATGCCGACCCGTCGCGACAATCACGCCGTCCGATCCGTCGTCGCGCAAGCGGTCGAGCGCGCGCATCTCGGCGTCGACGGGGCCGGCGCCCACCACGTTGACCTCGTACCCCTGAGCCTCCGCGGCGGCGCGCGCGGCGACGGCGATGTCCACGAAGCATGGGTTGGCCAGGTCCTGGACGAGCAGCGAGATGACGTTGCTGCGTTGCCGACGCAGACTGCGCGCGGCGTGGCTGGGCCGGTAGCCCAGCCGCTGAGACGCGTCGACGACGGCCTGGCGGGTCGCCTCACGGATGCCCACCGCGCGGTGATGGCCATTCAGCACCACGGACACCGTGGACGTCGAAACACCCGCCGCACGGGCGACCTCGAGGATGGTGACGCGCCGCTCCGAAGGAGTGTGCACTGAAACGATTGCCTAAAACGATTCAGACCGGCGCCAACAGTACACCGCGCCACGCCGGCCGTCAACGTGCCGTGTGGACGTGCATCGGCGGCAGCATGGCCTAAACTCCTGACAACAGGAGACGCGTGAGCACTATGCACAGAATGGCCATCGTGGGTCTCGAGGCGATCGTCAGTCCCGAGGGCGCCTCGAGCGCCAAGCACAACCAGCTCGCACCGCGCCGGTTCACAACGTTGGACGGTGTGCGCCTGGGCCTGTTGGGCAACTCGAAGCTCAATGCCGACGCGGTGTTGCTGGCCGTCGGCGACTTGCTCAAGGAGCGCTATGCGCTCGAGTCGGTCTTCATGCGCTCGAAGCCGACATTCTCGAAGCCAGCGCCCGATGAGCTGATCGACGAGATGGTCCAGCACGCAGACGTGATCGTCACTGGTGTCGGCGATTGAGGGTCCTGTAGTGCGGCCAGTGTGGCCGACGGGACAATCCTCGAACGCAAAGGTGTCCAGACAGCCGCCGTGCTAACGGACACGTTCAAACGGCCAGGCGATGCGATGGCCCGCGTGCAGGGTTTCGACGATTATCGCTACGCCGTCATCACCCACCCGATCAGCAGCCTCGACCAGGCGCAGATCCGCGACCGCGCCCGTTCAGCGCTGCCTGAGATCCTCAACATCCTCGGTCTACCAGAACAATGACCCTCACACGCGAGCTCACCGCGCACGAGGCCGCCAAAGGTGCGCGTGAGCTGATCGAGTACTGCTACGACAAGGGCTGGACGGACGGCTTGCCCGTCGTGCCGCCGATCCAGGAATTCGTCGACGAGTTCCTGGCCCAGACGGAACGCGATGCCGATGAAGTGCTGATGGTTCAGGACCACCTGGATCGGACTTGCACGGTCCGCCACGCGGCCATCAACGCAGTCATGGCCGGCTGCCGCCCCGAGTACTTCCCGGTCGTGTTGTCCGCATTGGATGCCTTCGAAAGTGGCTCAGCGCGCAGCAACCTGATGCAGAGCACGACCGGCCAGGCGCTGATGACCATCGTCAACGGACCGATCCGAACTGAGCTTGGCTTCAACAGTAGCGGCAACATCTTCGGCCCAGGCGATCGGCCGAACGCGACAATCGGCCGCGCACTGCGCCTGGTCATCATGAACGTGCTCGGCATTCGGCCGCACGAGTTCGACCAGAGCACGCAGGGTACGTCGGCCAAGTACGCCTGCTGCGTCGCCGAGAACGAGGAAGAGAGCCCGTGGGAACCGTTCCACGTCGAATCTGGCTTCGCCCCCGACGCGAGCACGGTGACCACGCAGATGATTCGCAGCGACGTCTTCGTCGAGCACCGCTCGACCCAGGTCGCCGAAGAGATTCTGGCCACGATCGCCGACTCGATGTCCTACGCCGGCATGATTACCCAGGTCACCGAGCAGCGCATCAATCACAGCTGCATCGTCGTGATGGGTCCCGAGCACGCCCAGCTGATCGCCCGCCAGGGCTGGTCGAAACAGGACGTCAAGCGCTACCTGTGGGAGCACCTGGGCAAGACGAAGGCCGAATTGCGACGGTACGGCAAGCTGCACGCCGACTTCGAGCATGAGCCCGAAGATGCTTTTATTCGCAGCTCGCCGGGGCCTGAGGCGATTTACCTGATCGTCGCCGGCGCCAACAACGGCGGCGTATCGACCGTGTGCCCGTCGATCACTATCGGCCGCGGCCGAGATGTGACCCGCGCGATCGAGTTCAAGTCACCGGGCACGCACCGTTGATCAAGCGTGCCAGGCGGGGCAAAGTATGAGCGGCATGTTAAAGGAGAGGATCACCATGACCGTAGGGCAGACCACCGAGCGCGGCGAAGCACTCCTGCCGCTGACGCCATCGCAGATTGAAGGACCGTACTTCCGGCTGGGCGCGCCGCGGCGCGACTCGCTGCTCGAACCCGGCATCACCGGCGAGCGGATGTACCTCACCGGCCGCGTGCTCACGCCCGAGGGCACGCCCATTCCAAACGCGGTCCTGCACTTCTGGCTGTCTGACGACAAAGGCAACTACGACATGGTTGGCTATCGCCTGCAGGGCTATACCCTGGCCGATGCCCAGGGCGCCTACCAGATGGAGATGATTGTGCCGGCGTGTTACGAGCCGCGCCAGGCCAAGCACATCCATGTCAAGGTGCAGGGCGTCAGCCGCCCACTCACCACCCAGCTTTTCTTCTCGGACGACGCGGACCGGCTGCGCGATCGCTGGTATATGAAGGAGCTCGAAGTGCAGATGGCGGACGACCCGAGAGGCGGCAAGCGGGGCACGTTCGACTTCGTCATCATGCAGGTGACAGAAAAAGAGAACGTGACGCCGGAGACCCTGGCGGCGCGCGTCAACTGACGCGATGCCCTACGACCTGCTGATCAAGGGCGGGCACGTGCTCGATCCAGGGCAGAACCTGGACGGCACGCTGGACATTGGCATCAGCAATGGCAAGATCGCCGCCATCGCTGCCGACATTCCCGCGAGTGAAGCGGCGCGCACGATCCAGGTCAAGGGTGCGAGTCGGTACGTGGTGCCGGGTTTGATCGATCTGCACACGCATGTCGCATACGGTGCCCAGACCGCCGGGGTCGGCATGCAGTGCGTCCATCCGGATGTGGGCGGACTCCAGTCCGGAGTGACGACGGTGCTCGACTGCGGCTCGATCGGCGTGGCCAATATCGGTGTGTTCAAGTACCACATCCTGCCGCATGCCAAGACGCGCATTGTCGTCTTCCTCAATGTGGGCAGTTTCGCCCACACCATGCCCAGCATGGCTGATGTGAACCGCCTGGAGGAGATCGATCGCAAGACGATCGCGTCCTGCGTGCAGGCCAATCCAGGTTTGATTCAGGGCTTCAAGCTGCGCATGGTTGGCCCGGTGGTCCACGAGCAAGGTGAGGAAGTCATTCGCCGCTGCAGTGAGATCGCGCGCGAGCACAAGTTGCCGCTGATGGTTCATATCGGCGACGGCCGCGGCGATCCGGCACGCATGAAGGAGCTGACGCGCCAGTTGCTCGATACGTTCGTGGAAGGCGACATCCTGACCCATCTGTGTACGCCGAATCCCGGCGGTGTCACCGATCCGGCCAATGGCACACTCGACGAGGTCCACGAAGCCCGAAAGCGGGGCGTGGTGCTCGATCCGGCGCTGGGCCGCGGTAATTTCGGCATCGAGGTGGCCCGTCGTCAGCTGGACATGGGGTTGCGCCCCGACACGTTGAGCAGCGATGTGACGTTGGGTGGTCGCACACGCGGCGTCGGTCTGCTGGACAGCATGAGCAAGTTCCTCTCGCTCGGCTATAGCCTGGCGGACGTAGTGCGCATGGCCTCCAGCGCCGCCGCGAAAGCGATCGGCCGGCAGGATCAGATCGGCGCGCTGGCCGTCGGCCGCGACGCCGACGTGTCCATCTTCGACGTGGTCGCCGGCAAGTGGAAATTCACCGACACCAGGGAGGTCCCGTTCACCGGCGACAAGGTGTTGGTCCCGGTCCAGACGGTTCGCGCCGGCGAGCTATTCTCCCCAGATTGGGGTCCGTATCCGTGGGGCTGGCTACCCGAAGAGGGCTGATGCCTGGCCAGCAGCAGTGGGTGCTCCAAACAACCAATCTTCGATCCGCCTGGTAGGGAGGCCACATGATCACCATCGAAGCAGGCGAACGACGGTACGAGCTGGTGCAGGGCTGGGGCCAGTTACCCGAGGGCTGGCAGTGGGGTCAGGTCGCGGGCGTCGCATGCGACTCGCACGACAGAGTCCACATCTACACCCGCACCGATCACCCGTACATGGTCTTTGATCGCAATGGCGCATTGCTCGATCACCAGGATGGCCTCGATCAGGCGCACAGTCTTTTCATCGACCCGTCCGACGCGGTGTTCTTCGTCAGCCATCACGCGCACACCGTGATGAAAATGAGCAATGATGGCAAGCACCTGCTCACGCTGGGCACGCGCGGCCAGCCATCGGACACCGGCTACACCAAAGAAGGCCGAGTGCCGGCCTCACCGTGGCTGTCCGGCGCTGGCATTCCGGTGACCAACGGCGTGGCGTACGGCGGACCGCCATTCCATCAGCCAACCGACGTGGCTACAGCCGACAATGGCGACATCTTCGTCTCCGACGGCTACCGCAACGCGCGCGTGCACAAGTTCAGCGCTGACGGCACGCTGCTCAAGTCATGGGGTGAGCCCGGCGACGCCCAGGACCTGCGCAACAGCCGCAAGGAGCCGGGGAAGTTTCACACGCCGCACGGTATCTGGGTCCAGGGCGAGCGCGTCTACTTGCTCGATCGGGAGAACAATCGCATCCAGATCTTCTCGACCGATGGCGACTTCATCGACATGTGGACGGAGATGGAGCGTCCAACCGACATGTACGTTGATCGCGAGGGCGTCGCATACATCTCGGAGCTCGAAGACCACGTCAGCATCCGCGACCTCGACGGCAACGTGATCGGCCGTTTCGGCAGCGAGCGGAGCAACGCACCGGGCAAGTTCTGGGGTCCGCACGCGATCTGGGTGGACTCGCACGGCGACATGTACATCGGCGAGGTATTGGAGGGCCAGCGCCTCCAGAAGTTCGCGCGGCGCAAGTAGGACGGCCGACCGCCTTGTCGCCGACGACGCAGCCCATGACTGGCCAGCGCTACCTGGCCGAAATGGTGCACGGCTACGGCATCACGCACGTTTTCTTCGTGCCGACGATTCTTACTCCCGCCCTGGCCGCAATGGGTGAATTCGGCATCACCCGGGTCACGACGCATTCCGAGAAGGCGGCTGCGTACATGGCCGACGGATACGCGCGCGCCGCACACCGGCCGGGGCTGTGCATGGCCCAGACGGTCGGCGCCGCCAACCTGGCGTCCGGACTCAAAGACGCGTGGCTGGCCGGCTCGCCAGTGATCGCGCTCTCGGGTGGCTCCTCGGCACGTACGCGCTACCGCCACCAGTACCAGGAGCTGCGCGACGATTTCGCAATGTTCGGCGAGGTCACGAAGTTCAGCGCGCGCGTTGAGAATACCGATCGCTTGGCCGACCTGCTGCGCCAGGCGTTCCGCGCCGCGACATCCGGCGCACCGGGTCCCGTGCATCTGGAATTGGCCGGCGAGCAAGGCTTTGCGGCCAACGATTCGATCCAGCTGGATGTGCTGGTGGAGGACCGCTTTGCCAACGTACCCGCGTTCCGACCGGCAGCCGATCCAGCCGATGTCGCCGCCACCGTCGCGGCACTGCGCGAGGCTGACCGACCGGTCATCGTCGCCGGCGGCGGCGTCACTACATCAGGCGCGCAGGCGGAGTTGGTCGCCCTGGCCGAACGCCTGGCCATTCCCTTCGTTTCGAGTCTCAACGGCAAGAGCGGCCTGGTCGACACGCATCCGCTGTACGGCGGAGTCATCGGCACGTATTCGCGCAGCTGCGCCAATAAGCTGGTGCTCGAATCAGACCTGGTGTTCTTTGTGGGAAGCCACACCGGCAGCCAGGTCACGACGGCATGGAAGGTCCCAGCGCCAGGAACGCCAGTCATCCAGCTCGACATCGATCCGCAGGAGCTCGGCCGCAACTATCCAAATCGCGCGTCGCTGCTGGGTGATGCGCGCACCGTGCTGCGCCAGATGCTCGACCAGGCCGCGGGTCCGAGCACGAATGGCCGCACGGACGGACACGTCGATCACTCCGCCTGGATCCAGCGCGCACAGGATCTGAAGGCCGAGTGGCGTGCCGCGACATCCGGCTTCGCGAGCTCCGATGCGGTGCCGATGCGCCCCGAACGCGTGTGCAGCGAACTTTCCGCCGCATTGCCGGACGATGCAATAGTCGTCGTCGACACGGGCCATTCGGGCATGTGGACCGGCCAGCACCTCGAGCTGCGCTCGCCTGGCCAGATGTACCTGCGCGCGGCCGGTTCGTTGGGCTGGAGCTTGCCGGCGACGTTAGGTGCAAAATGCGCGTTTCCGGAGCGACCAGTCGTGTGCTTTACCGGCGACGGTGGCTTTTTCTATCACGCGACAGAGCTGGAAACTGCCGCGCGCTATGGCATCAACGCAGTGATCGTCGTCAACAACAACTTCGCGCTGAATCAGGATGAGCGGCCGTTCAATGCCGCCTACGGGGGACAACAGCACGAGGGCTTCGAGATGTGGCAGTTCTCGCGGCAGACGGACCTCGTCAAGCTGGCTGAAGGCCTGGGCTGCGTGGGCGTGCGTGTCGAGCAACCGGCCGACGTGCAACCCGCGTTGCGTCAGGCGCTGGCTGCGCATCGCCCCGTCTTGCTCGACGTCAGAACGGACATCAAGGCTATGTCACCACGCGCCTGGACGGGCGCCGCCGAGGCGCCACTCCGGCCCGGCACGGGATACTAAGGCCGTGTTCACATTCCGTTTCGGGCTGCAAGCTGGTCGGGTCAACGATCCGCAAGCCTGGACGGAGCTCGCCCGCCGCGCCGAGGCCGAAGGCTACTCGGCATTCATGATTCCGGATCACCTCGGGCGGCTGGCGACGTTTCCAGCGCTCATGGCGGCCGCCGCCGTGACGCGTGACATCAAGCTCACAACGTACGTGCTGAACCAGGATTTTCGTCCGCCTGCGCTGCTCGCCGTTGAAGCCGCCAGCGTCCAACTGTTGACGGGCGGCCGACTAGAGCTGGGTGTGGGCGCCGGCTGGGCCCAATGGGAGTACGTCCAGGCGGGCTTGCGCTACGATCCACCGGCCGAACGCGTCGCGCGCTTTGACGAATACCTCCAGGTCGTCAAGGACCTGCTGCACGCTGAGGATCCATTCTCCTTCGACGGCAAGTGGTACACGCTGCGCGCGTTCCAGCCATTGCCACGTGCGGAGCACGGACCGCCGCCCATCCTGGTCGGTGGGGGCTCGCGGAATGTCCTGGCAACAGCCGGTCGACTGGCCGACATCATCAGCATTTCGACGCGTGCCACACCGGACAGTCGGATCGACTCGCGCAATTTGACGCTGGCGCAAGTGGAACAGAAACTGGCCTGGATTCGCGCTGGCGCGGGTGCGCGCTTCCCCGACATCGAGCTGAACATGACCGTCCGCGACGTCGTGATCACCGACGATCGCCGCGCCGCTGCCCGCCAGCTGTTGGCTAGCTGGCAGAGTGGGCACACCATGATGGCCAATGCTGACGCGCTGACCGAGGACGACATACTCGACTCACCACACATTGCCATCGGCACGGTTTCCCAGATCGCGGAACAATTCACCACCATGCGCGACAAGTGGGGCATTTCGTACTACGAGATCAGCAACTCCGATATGGACTCCATCTCGCCCATCGTCGAACGTTTAGCGCACACGCCTCAATCGACACGTTGACAGCGCACGGAGAGTGTGGCGTACTGACTGTCACACGGGAGGGCGTCCCATGAATCGGCGCGACTTCGTACGTTTGGCGACCATCGCCTGTGGGGCAACGCTCCTCCAAGCGTGCGCACCTGCTGCTCAGCCGCCCGCGGCGACCGCGGTGCCCGCGCCACCCACCAGCCCACCTGCGCCCACCGCGGTGGCCGCCAAACCGACCAGCCCACCCGCGGCGGCACCAACTAGCGCACCGGCGGCGGCCACGGCCGCGCCCGCGGTCCAGGCCACCGCCAAGCCTGCCGCACCCGCCAAACCCGGCGGCGTGCAACTGCCGAGTCGCATCCCGCTGACCACGATCAAGCCCGACCTGGCTGGCTCGGCGGACGGCCTGATCGACCCGGCCTTCGTCAACTACCCGAGCAACCCGATCAAGTCAGTCGCCGATACGCCGGGCCGCGGCGGCGACGTCACGGTGACGACCTGGACCACCAGCGCACCGCCCACGCCGATGGATTCGAACGCGCTGTGGCAGGCCGTCAACAAGGAGCTGGGCGCCAATCTCAACATCAACGTCCAGCCGCAGGCCGACTACGGGACAGTCAAGCTGCCCACGCTCATCGCTGGTAACGAGCTACCCGACATTCTGTACATCGCCACGACCGCGATCATCCCCGGGCTACCGGCGTTTCTCAAGTCGAGGATGGCCGACCTGACACCGTATCTCAGCGGTGATGCCATCAAGGACTATCCGAATCTGGCCAATTTCCCAACCCTCGCGTGGCGCCAGGTCGTCTTCAACAACGCCATCTACGGCGTGCCCGTGCCATATCCGATGTTCTTGTGGGTGCACTGGGTCCACCAGGACCTGCTCGATCAAGACAAAGCCGAACGCCCCAAGAACGCCGATGACTATAAGAAGCTGGCGTTGCAGTACACGCGCCCAAACCAGAATCTGTATGGACTCGGCGCCGAGAACAATGTCGGAATGGGCGTTACCAACGGCTGGATGACCGGCATCTTCGGCGCACCTAACGTCTGGTCTCTGGACGACAAGACCGGCAAGCTGACCGGCACCGTCGAGACCGAGCAGTACAAAGCCGCGGTTGGCTACGCGCGCGACTTGTGGGCGTCCGGCGTCTACCATCCGAATGCGCTCCAGTACAATCTGGTGAGCGCCCGCACCGACTTTGCCGGGCGCAAGTTCGCGTTCCGCTTCGACGGCTTCCAGAGTGCCTCGGTAACCTTCTGGGACGCCGCCGCCGGGCTCAATCCGCCGGCCAAACCACGCATCATGACGCCGTTCCCGGCCGTCGACGGGGCCAAGCCAACCTACTGGTCGAGCAACCCGACCGGTATTCTCGGGTACAGCGTCATCAAGCAGGCGTCACCGGAGCGCATCAAAGAGATGCTGCGCATCCTGAACTGGCTCGCCGCGCCCATGGGCTCGCAGGAATACCTGCTGATGAATTACGGCCTGAAAGATACGCACTGGACTCCGGACGCCAAAGGCAATCCGATCCTGAACGATCGCGGCAAAGCCGACGCGACGGTGCCATTCCGCTACATTACGCAAGGTCCAGTCGCGCTGTATTACACCCGTGACCCGAACTACGCGCAGGTCATGCAGGACGCCGAGAAGGCCATGTTCCCGTTCCTGTCGATAAATCCGACCGACGGGTATTACTCGGCCACGTACACCAGCAAATGGCCCGCCATGCAGCGCGACCTGTCCGACAAGATCAATGAGATCGTCGTCGGGCGCCAGCCAATGAGCGCATTCGATCAAGTGGTCCGCGAATGGCGCGACGGTGGCGGAGACCAGATTCGCTCCGAGTACCAAACAGCCATGTCATCCTGAGCTTGCGAAGGATCCGCGTGCATGGACGCTCCGGCAAGCGGATTCCTTCGCTCCGCTCAGGACAGGCTCTTCGGCTGCGGCCTCAGGATGACAACCCGTGTCGACGTTGCCTTCGAGCACCTGCAGCCAGTTCGACTCCACGATCCACATCGCCGTTCTGCGGTGCGTATCGGGCAGCGTCGCCCACTCCATCAGCGGTAGCTCGGGCACCGTGTCGGCAGGCCCCAGGTAGTGGGCATGTCAATGCACGTGCCTGACGTGTCGAACTTCCAGCCGTGATAGACGCACCGCAGACCGCACCAGTCATGAACAGGTTGCGCTCGGCACTCAGCACGCTGCACCTCCTACGCCACGTCCAATGGTAACGCGGGCGTCGCGGCAGGCGGCATACAGGAGCAGCGCCTCGGTGCTATGGGCGATCATCGTGAAGCCGAGCGACTTGAAGCGGATTGCCGCTTCGATGGTCGGCGCATAAATGCCCAGGCCCTTCCCCGACACCTCGCGCACCAGACGCTGAATGGTCTCCTCAAAGGCATGGCTGGTGAAGTCGCCAGGTGTGCCGGCCGACTGCGACAAATCCAGCGCACCCACGAACCCAACATCTACACCAGGCACGGCCAGAATCTCACTCGCCCGCGACGCCGCTTCGACGCCTTCGATCTGGACGACCACGACACTGTCGCGGTTGAGCCGTGCGTACATCTCCGCTGTGCGCTCGCGATAGCGCACCATGTCGACTAGCCCGCGATTCCCCTCGGGCGCGTACTTGCTCGCGCGAACCACGGCCCGCGCTTCGTCAACGGATCCCACGGCCGGGACCATGATCCCATCGGCACCGCTATCCAGTGCCCGACCGATCAGGGCCGCCGAGTTTTCCCCGACGCGCACGATGGACGCCAGTCCCGCCAGACGGCAGCCATCGACCAATGTCTGAATGGTCTCCAACGAAAACGGCGCATGCTCCGTATCCAGCACCAGGAAGTCCCAGCCAGCCGCGCCAAATACAGATGGCACGCGCGCCGAGCCGAATTCGACCACGAACGCGCCCAGCAGTAGCTCACCGCGGCGGAGTGCCGCCTTGAACCCAGACCGAGCCGCCCCGGCTTCGTTTGTCATCCTGAGCTTGCGAAGGATCCGCGGCTCGTGACCGTCACCAGAAGCGGATCCTTCGGGTCGCAGGCTCCCCTCGAGGATGACAAAGGGGCACTAGTCGCGCGCGCCAGGTGGTGGTGCCGCCGGATAGCCACGCGCTGCGTAATCGAAGCCGCCCAACTCGAGCCGCGCCAGGGACGGATCCTGGGGCGAGGCGTAATAGGCTCGGATCTCTCGTATCAGCCCGCTCGTCGGGTCGAAGATGTACCACTCGTCGCCGCGCAGCACTTTGCCCTGTTTGGTCTTGAAGTGGCTCCACTCGATCACCGCGCGGTCCGTATCTGGATCGCAGATCACGTGGTCGACCGTCCAATACGAGCCCAGGTTTTCAACGGCTGCGCGCCACTTTTCGCCGATGTTCCGCGCGCCGCGAAATGGTCCGTCATACATGCCGGGCGGAAAGTAGTGCACGCCGTCGGGCACGAAACAGGCGGCGATCTTGTCCACGTCGGCCTCATTACAGCCGTCGAAGTACGTGTGAATCAACTGCTCCATCCGGCGCGCCTTGGCATCCCGTTGGTCTGTCATGTCAGTCGACAAAGCGGCAGCGCACGGTGCCGAGCCCAGCGAAGCTGGCGTGGAAAACGTCGCCCGCATGCGCGAATGGTGCCGTCGTCAGCGCTCCTGGCAGGACAATGTGTCCGGCATCCAAGGATTGGCCGCGCGCGGCCAGTGTGTTGGCCAGCCAGGCTACCGCGGCGGCCGGATGGCCCAGCGCGGCCGCCCCAGCGCCGGTCGCGACGACGTCACCGTTGCACTCCAGTACCACGCCGACCAGCCGCAGGTCCAGTTGTTCAACCGGCACCAGACCATTGCCCAGAACACACCGCGCACTGCTGCCATTGTCCGCGACCGTGTCGACGAACTTGATCCGCCAATCCTCGATGCGACTGTCGATGATTTCGAAGCACGGCACCACCCCAGCCGTCGCGAGCAGCACCTGGGTCGGAGTAATGCCGGGCCCGCGCAACGCCTGACGCAAGACGAAGGCAATCTCTGGCTCGACGCGTGGCTGGACCAACGTGCGCATGGAAATCGCGGCGCCATCAACCAGCAGCATGTCGTCCAGCAGATGGCCATAGTCCGGCTCGTCGATATGGAACAGCTCCTGAATGACGCGATTGGTGCAGCCGACCTTGTGGCCTACGATGCGCGCGCCAGCGGCGACACGCTGCGAGACATAACCCAACTGCACGGCGTACGCGTCGGCAACCGTCATGTTCGGGAGTGCCTCGCTGAGCGGAGCGCCTGCGCGCGATGCCCGCTCGTCTTCGACCAGCCTGCTCGCCAGTTGCTGAATGTCCGTGCTGTGCACCAGCTCAGGGCTCCGCGTAGTCCGCGCGCACCAGTAAATCGCGCCAACCAGGAATGTTGTTGGCCAAAACGGAGGTCACGTGCGCCAGGTGCTCGGCCATTGCCGCGCCAGCTTCCGCCGGATCGTGATTGGCCACTGCGTGATAGATGCGTCGGTGGTTCTTTTGTGCGCCCGTGGCCGCGTCGGGCAGATTGACCATCCGCTCGCGAATGTGCTGCATCAGCGTCATGGTCGGCTCGACCAGCGCCAGCAGCAGCGGATTGTGCGTCGCGCGCGCGAGCGCCAGATGAAACGTCAGATCGCTGCGGATGAACAGCACCGGCTGCTCCAGTAAGCGGTCCATCTCTTCGAGCGCAGTGCGCATCGCCGCCAGATCTTCGACTGAGGCGCGCTCCGCGGCGGCGCGCGCCGACAGATCTTCGAGCGCTGCGCGGACCTCGAGGATGTGATCGACGCGGCCCTGCTTGAGCTGCAGCAGCGTGTCGATCGAGGAGGCTAGCGTGCGGCCATTGGGCTCGGCGACGTACAGACCACGGCCAACGCTGCTCTGCACCAGCCCTTTCTGATTCAAGAGTTTGACCGCCTCGCGGAGCACGGTGCGGCTGACGCCGAACAGCGCGCCCAGCTCACGTTCCGAAGGCAGCTTGTGCCCAGGTTGGTAGCCGCGGCGGAGGACGTAGTCCTCGAGCCGTTCGGCAACCATGCTCGACAATAGCTGCGAGCTTGTCATACCGGTAGGATAGTGCACGGGTGGGTCATGCCAGCGCAATTGGATGCACCACCGAGGCCGTCGCGCCGCGGATCTTGAGTGGCGTCACCACGAGTACCGATTCGTAGCACTGCTCACCCGCCAGCTCACGCAAACACAGGTTTTCGAGCAATGGCACACCCGCGTCGACCAGCAAATACTGGTGCACGACGTGTTGTGGCGCAGGCAGCACTTCAACAGTTGGCGTATCGGCTCCGATGACCACACAGCCACGCTCGACCAATGCCTGCGCCGCGGCTAGCCCAATACCCGGATGCCGACTGCTGAAGCGCTCGTTGTCCACACACCACAGTGTCTCCCAGCCCGTCCGCACCGCCACCGCACAACCGGGCGAAAACGCCACACCCTGCGTTTGGGCGCATGCCAGTAGTTCGTCGGCTCCGATCTCGGCATTGTCGGGCAGTAACTCCACACCACGGTAGCGTGGCACATCGAGTAATACCAGGCGCGTGACGATCGGTGGCATGTGCTCGACGCCCAACTGACTGAAGCCACGATAGGAGCTGACGTCATCAGCGCGTACGCCACCATGGAGTAGCACCGCGCCATCGGCGGATTGGCGGCCGATGTGGCACAGCGCATCGATATGCGTGCCGGTGTGCATACCCATGCTCACCAGTTCCGTCGCCCCAGTAGCGGGATACGCCAGAAACTCAGCCGTTTCCCGATGGCGGAGGTAGGCCATGATCTGCAGTGGTGGGTGACCGGCCCACAGCGGAATGCCCGGCTCGAGCACATGCTGCAAGCTATACACCTTGCCGGTCCGGACCAAGCCGAGCAGCTCCGGAGTGATCTTCGGCCAGCGTAGCGCCCCGTAGGTCGTGCTCACGGCGCGTGGGCCACCACGATCTTGCCCAGGTCCCGACGGTCCTGCGCGTCGGCCAATGCCTGAGGCAGGTCCTCAAAAGCCCGCGGCGTTTCCACCATCAAACGTGGGCGCAGCCGACCCGCACAGATCAGGTCGATCGCGCGCTCGAATTGCCAGGCCGAGGCGAGTGAGCCCACGACGTGCTTCTCGCCAAACACCAGCTCGGAGATATCCACCTCCACCGGCAGTGACGGCAATCCATTCAACACGCAGCGTCCGCGCCGCCGAGTGGCCTGCAGCGCCTGGCGCACCGTCACTGGCAGACCGACACATTCCACGACCACGTCAGCGCCGAGTCCGCCCGTCAATTCGCGTACGCGCTCGACGACGTCCTCCACGTCAGGTGCCAGCCTTACATGCACGCCCGCGTGTTTTGCGAGCGCGCGCCGTTCTGGACTCGGCTCGCTAAGCATGACCAGCCCCGCGCCGGCGGCGAGCAGGCATTGTGCCGCCATGTGGCCCATTGGCCCGCCGCCGATTACCAGCGCCGTTTCGCCTGGTTTGAGCTGCGCGTGGTCGACGCAGTTCAGGCCACACGCGCTGACTTCGACGAGCAATCCGCTCACGTCGTCGACCGCGGCCGGTAAGCGTGTCGCACGCCACGCAGGCACGCTCACGAAGTCGGCGTAGTTGCCGTCGCGCCAGACGCCCAGATGCGACATGCGCGGACACACGTTCGGCTGCCCGCGCCGACAGAAATAGCATGTGCCGCACGGCAGCACCGGCTCGACCACCACCCGCTCACCAATTCGGAGCGCGGCCGAAGTGCGTGGGTATGGTCCCGCGGCATCGGCGCCCGGCCCGAGCGCGACGATCTCGCCGCACACTTCGTGGCCCATGGTCAGCGGCACCGGCAGCTCGCCCAGTCCCTCGCCGTGCAGCACGTGCACGTCGGTGCCGCACACGCCGGAAACGAGTGGTCGCACCAGGATGTCGCCCGGACCAGGGTCCGGGCGCTCCACCTCAACCAGCCGCACATCCCGCGGCCCGAAACGCCGCCACGCGCGCATCGTCCGCGGGAGCGACGCTTCGGGCACGAGTCTACGGGCTCTGCTGCAGGACCGGCCCGACCTTGGCGCACACGTTCTTGAGCGCTACGTCGATCGGCTCCTGACCCGCGATCACCAGGCCGAGCTCTTCAGTCCACGCGGTTTCGGCCTCATTGGCGTTGCCGAAGTTGACCGGCGGTGCCTTGGACAGCGCGAGCGTGTCCAGGATCAGCTGGCCGCTCGAGCCGCCGTAGTGGATCCACGTGTCACTCTGCGCCACCGCTTTGATCGGCGAGATCGAACGTGCGCCAATCAGCTCATTCCAGCGCGCCTGACCCTGCGGTCCGGTCAAGAATTTCATTAAATCCCAGGTTTCGCGAGCCACCTTGGACTGTGCGTAGATACCCCACTCGTCGGTATAGACGACCGACGCGCGTTGACCGGTGGTCGGCGACTTGGGCGGCTGCGCAACGTCCCACTTGAACTGGTTGCCCGCATTCACGAGCACCGGGCGGAACCATGGACCGTAGAGGCCCATGGCAATCGATTGGGTGGTGAAGTAGTCCAGCACGCTTGCTTGTTCGGGCAGCGCGCCGGGTGGTGGCGAGACCTTGTCGTCCGTCAGCAACCCGAAATAGAACTTCATCGCGTCGACAGACTTGGGCTGGTCGATCACGCACTGCTTGCGGTCGGCGCTCAACACGTCGCCACCATTGCCCCAGATGAAGCCGGTCCAGGCCCAGGTGTAGTTGCCGACGCCGAAGCCCCACTGATTGATCTTGCCGGTGCCGTCCTTATCGCGGGTCAGCTTCTTGGCCGCGTCGCGCAAATCGTTCCAGGTCCAGTTGTCATTGGGATAGGCTACTTTCGCGGCGTCGAAGAGATCCTTGTTGTAGTACAGCATGACGTCGCTCAGGTCGCGCGGGAGTCCGAAGGTCTTGCCGTTGTACTTGACGCCTTCCATGCCTTGCGGCCAGTACAGGCTGGTATCCAGCTTGTCCGAAGCGATGAAGTCGTCCACCGCGCGCAGCACGCCGCGCGCCGCCAGGCCTTCGAACTGGCCTGTGTTGAGCATCATCAGGTCCGGTGCATCGCCGCCGGCGAGCATCGTCTGCAGTTTGTCCCGACCATACAAACCACCGCCGGTGATGTTGATCCACTCGACCTCTACATTCGGCTGCGTCTTCTGGTACTCGGCCACCATCTTGTCCAGCGCGTCCTGCTCAGCCTGGGCGACCCAGATTGTGGCACGAATCTTCACGTGGGCTTGCGCAGCGGCCGCTGGTGCGGTGGTTGGTGCGGCCGCCGGAGCCGTGGTCGGCGCCGTGGCCGGCTTGGGCGGGGCGGTAGGAGCCGCGGCGGGCGCCGTGGTCGGAGCAGCGGCCGCGGCGGGCGCTGCCGTCGGTTTGGGCGCGCTTGGCGCCGTGGTCGGGTTGGCCGGTGCCGCCGGTCCGGAGCACGCGGTCACCAGTAGCGCGGCAAGCGCCAGCCCGCGCAGCAGATCGAGTCGCACGATGCGCATAGTGCTACTACCCCTCTCTAGCGACCGGTCAGGCCGCTCATCGTAATCCCGCGGACAAAGTGCTTCTGGAACACGAAGAAGACGAGGATGATGGGCAGGCTCATCATGGTCGAGAACGCCATGGTCAGGTTGAAGAACGTCCGGTATTGATCGCGAAACAGGCGCACGCCAAGCGCCAGTGTGAAGTTGTCCTGACTGTTCAGATAGACCAGTGGCGCGACAAAGTCGTTCCAGTGAAAGACCAGTGACAGGATGACCACCGTCGCCAGTGCCGGCCGCGTCAGCGGCAGCAAGACCGACCACCACGTGCGGAAAAAGCCGGCGCCGTCGATGCGCGCTGCTTCGTCCAGCTCGCGCGGTAAGCCAAGATACGTTTGCCGCAGCAGAAAGATGAAGAGCGGATGGCCGCCGAAGAAAGCCGGCACGATCAGCGGCAGCAGCGTGTTGATCCAGCCGAGCGTGCGAAATAGCACGAACAATGGGATGAGCGTGACGATGTACGGCAGCATCAGCGTGCTCAACATCAGCACGAACAGCACGTCCCGACCAGGAAAACGCAGCCGCGCAAAGCCATACGCGGCCAGTGACGCGGTCAGGATCTCGCCCACCAATGACGCCACCGACACTACCAGCGTGTTCTTGAGGAAGGTGAGCGTCTTGATCTGGGTGAACGCCCGCACATAGTTCTCCCAGGCGATGCGATCCGGAATCCAGCGGATCGGGAATTCGAATTCACTGCCGTCGGGCTTGATCGACGTCGACACCATGTACACCAGCGGCAGGATCGAAATGACGACCAGGAATATGAGCAGCCCATGGACGAGGAAGTGCGACCACTGGATGCGCCGACGCTTCGGCGCGGCCAAGACGAGCGTGCTCATTCGGACTCCGCCTCGTAATAGACCCATGACCGTGACACGCGAAACTGAATGACCGTCAGCACCAACACGATCAGAAACAGCACCCACGCCAGTAAGGACGCGTAGCCCATGCGGAAGTTCTGAAACGCGTTGCGGTAGATGTACAGCACGAACATCAACGACGAATTGCCAGGGCCGCCGTCGGTCATGATCAGCACATTGGTGAAGACCTGGAAGGAGCCGATGATGCCGATGATGAGATTGAAGAAAATCGTCGGCGACAGCAGCGGTACGGTAATGTGGCGAAACAGGCGCCACGCGCCCGCGCCGTCGATGCGCGCTGCCTCGTAGAGCGCATCTGGAATGCCTTGCAGCCCAGCCAGGAAAATGATCATTGCTCCGCCCAGGCTCCACACCGCCATGATCACCAGCGACGGCTTGACCAGGTTGACGTCATACAACCACTGCTGTGGCGCGACGCCGATCCAGCCCAGGATGCCGTTGGCCAGGCCATAGGTTGGACTGAAGATGAAGAACCACAAGATGGCGCTGGCCACGACGGGCATCTGCGACGGCAGATAGATCAGCACGCGATAGACGTTTGTCCCGCGGACACCCACGTTGAGCAGTAGCGCCGCGGCTAACGCCGCCAGTAGATGCAGCGGCACGGCCAGGATGGTGTAGATGAACGTGTTCCACAGACTTATTGGCACGACCGGGTCGTGGATCAGTCGGTCGAAGTTGTCGAGGCCACTCCACGCCGGTGGCGTCAGCACCTCCCAGCGCATGAACATCAGCACGAAGGACATGACAATCGGCCCGGCGGAGAAGATCAGGAAACCCAGGATCCAGGGCATGACCGCCACGTAGCCGGCGATTGCTTCCTGGCGGCGCAGCGGCGAGCCAAGCCCGAGCGTCAGCCGCGGGAGCGCGCTCCGAACGCTCGCGGCGCGCTGGGCTGGATACGATGGCACGGCCTCAGGCAACGCGGTACTCCGCGAACTTGTCGGCACGGATCGACGTCGACGCGCCGGGCGTCTCCGGCGGATAGACCCAACCGTCCTCGATGCGCAGCGGTTCTTCGAAGATGTCCTGGAGCCACGGAATGACCTCGAGCATCGGCGAGGCGTGCAGCGCCGTCGAGAGATGCTGATGGACACGCATCATGTCGGCGTGGTGCGGCACGACCGGCACGTTGAAGCTCCGCGCGAGCGCGGCGACCTGGAGCCACTCGGTGACGCCCGCAAGGCGCGTACAGTCCGCTTGCACGTAGCCGAGTGCGCCGGCCTCGAGATAATCCCTGAACGTCAGCGCCGAGTAGATATGCTCGCCCACGGCGAGCGGAATGCGCGTGGTGCGGGCCAGCTGCGCATGACTCCGCACGTCATCTGGATGGAGTGGCTCCTCGAGCCAGCGCACATCGAACTCTTCGAAGCGCGGCGCCCACGTCCGGGCAGTGGTCAGGTCCCAGACCTGGTTGGCGTCGACCATGAGGTCGATGTCATCACCCAGCGCTTTGCGCGCCGCCCGAACGCGTGCGTAATCCTCGCGCGGATTCGATTTGCCAACCTTCATCTTGACCGCGCGCCAGCCCTGGTCGACGATGCTCTGCAGGTGCCTCAGCAGCTCATCCTGGGTGTAGTTCAGCCAGCCGCCATCGGTGTTGTAGCTGAGGACGCGGCCGTCCTTGTCGCCACCCAGAAAGCGCCACAGTGGCAAATTGGCCGACTTGGCCTTGATATCCCACAGCGCGATATCCACCGCGGCGTGGGCCATGGTGGTGATACCGACGCGGCCGACCCAGTGCGCCTTCGACCAGAACAGTTTCTGCCAGATTCGCTCGTGCAGGCGCGGGTCCTCGCCGATCAGGAGTGGCGTGTACAGCTCGTCGATGACCGATTTGATGGCGGTGTCGCCGTGCGTGAGCGTGCTCGTATAACCCAGTCCAGTGATGCCGGCGTCGGTGTGCAGGATGACACCCGGCAGGCCCCATTCGTCGGCCGTGTTGAACGAGTCCTCCACATATTTGTGAATCGGCACGTGTAGGATGAAGCTCTCGACGCGCGTTATGCGCACCTGCGCCGCCGCTGGCCGGTGGTCCGGTGTGACCTGGTCGCGTGTGTGTGTGGTCATACGCCTCCCGAGAGCGGCCATCTTGGCCACGGCCTGGGTAGGCGCTCCGTGGCCGTTGGCAATGTTGGGAACGTCGCGTGTGGCTCGGTCTGGTACCAGTACGCGACGCTGGCGTAGTCGTTCTGGAAGTTGTTGGCGTGACCGTGCTCGATGGAAAAACGCAGCTCGCGTTCGAAGCGCACCGGGTCGTGCAGGTACCAGCGGTACATCGCCGTGCGGCGGCTGTAGTCGGGCGATTCGACCAGGTGGAAGCCGGTGTATGGTCCGCTGTACGGGGTACTCGGCGAGGCGCCGCCGCCGAAGATCTCCTCGGTGCCCGTGCCGTGATACCGGGGCGGCCAGTCGCCTGGTGGCTGATCGACGAACAGCATGTCGTCGCCTTCGCCGTACCAGCCGCCACCGAGGTTCTCTATCTGGAGGTGGAAGCCAACCAGAT
>DASXRR010000036.1:0-21713 GCA_036506475.1 Chloroflexota bacterium | reverse complement strand
GCGTGCTCCGCTCAGCGGCAGCATCCGGACGAATTTTGTCCGATTCAGCGCGCGCGATAGATCGACACGGTGCCGATCCGCACGGCGACCGGCAGCACGCCGTCGAAGCGCGTCGTGACCGCGTCGCCGTACTTCTTGCGTTCGACGTCGCCCACCACCACAAAGCGCACCGCGTAGCGGTCCAGTACCGCGCGCAGCGCGTCGGTCGAGCCGTCCTGATACAGGGCGCGCATGTCGCCTTCGCGTCGGCCCAGCTCCGGCACGGGGCCGCGCCATTGCAGCTCGTGGCCGCCCCAGCCGATGACGTCGACCGCGCCCGAGTACGTGGCGTACTTGGCGGCGGCTGAGTACTCGTCGCCGGCCGCCTCGGCGATCACCACGCGGTTACCCGAGGCCACGTTCTGATCGCTCAGCCAGCGCACCGCTGCACGATCGTCAGGCGACAGAAACGCCAGGCCGTCCAGCGTGACCCCGCTCGACGGCCGTTCGTCCATGCGCGTGGCGATGGCACTCAGCGGATAGACCAATCCCCCCGCCAACACCAGCCCGGCCAGAGCCGCGACGATCCACCGCGCGCGCAGCGTGAACCGACCAATCAGCGCCACGCCCAGGCCAGCGGCCAGGCCAGCCAGGAGCCACGCGTTGACGTGGAACTTGAACACTGTGTTCATGCGTGAGTGGAACACGTCGTCGAGGAAGACGACCTCGACACCCAGCAGCATGGCCGCCGCGAATGCACTCACGCCGAGCGTCCACGCCGCGGCCGGATCGAGCCGTTCGAGCGTGCCCGGCCACGGCACAAGGACGGCAGTCAGCGCCACCAACAGGCCGAGTGAAGTCTCGCCCAGGATCACCAGGGACACACCGACGAGCGCACCCACGCCGGCCTGTATCCAGCCGTTGCGGTCGCCGACGCACCAGCGCACAAACAGCCCCAACGCCGCCAGCAGCACGATGGCCCAGCCGAACAGCACCAGCAGCGATCCGAACGGTGTGCGCGCCGAGACAATGCCCAGCCCCAGCGGCGGACCGCTGTAGCCAACGAAGTACGGCGCAAACAACACCACGCCAGCCAAAGGCACCACAGCGGCGGCAACCCACCGCCACCGCCACGACACGAACCAGGCGGCATACACGCTGAGCCCGACGTACAGCAGCCAGAACGGGGCGATGTCCCAGGTGTTGATGACCAGCAGCCCGCCCAGCGCCAGCGCGCCCAGCCCGAGCGTCCACGGCGAGCGCAGCGTCGTGCCGCGGCTGAGCACGTGTGCCGCGGCCACGCCGAGCACGAGCAGCTCAAAGGGCAGCGCCACGAAGTGCGGGTGCAGGTCGCTCAGCAGCGCCGAGAAGAAGGGGAACTCGTTGATCCCATCGGGCTGCAAGTTGGGGATCACGCGCGAGGCGTGGAACCACCAGAAGCCATCGGGTGGCGGCCACACGCCACGCACGACACTGTCGCCAAAGTGGTTAATGCCGGCAACGCCGCCGAAGTCCTGTCCGACCATGCCGCGCGCGAGCAGAAGCTCGAAGAAGGTCGACAGGTTGCCGGCGAAGACGACCAGCACGACCGACACCAGCGCGCCGGCGGTAGCCCACACCGGTTGGACCGTCGCCGCCCGAGCCACGTTCCAGGCAAGTGCTGCCAGGCCGACCATGGTCAGCGCGGGAACGGTCGCCGCGGCCAGGTTGTAGGCGACGCCCGGCGCCGTGCCGGCCAGCTTGGCCACACACGCCAGCACGAAATAGCCGAAGTGGTAGTACGGGACGCCGAAGCCGGCCAACCAGGTGTCCTGGGTCGGCAGCCGCTGGGCAGCAATGAAGCCGTTCAGGAACGCCATGTCCATCGGCTTCTCGGTGGCGACGATCGACGGCGAGTGGCTGCGCAGGACAGCGAACAACACAAAGCCGGCCAGGAAGACGACCTCCCAGGCCAACAGCAGGTTGCGCCGTGCGCGGATCCAGGCGACCTGCGCAGCGAGCTCGCCCGTGCGGACGAGCCAACCCCAGCCAAGACCGCCGACCAGCAGCAAGGCAATCAGCATGGTCGCACGTGTGAATGGCAGCGGCGCGAGCATGCACACGAACCACACCAGCCAGGCGATACCGAGCAGGCCCGCTGCCTTGCTGGCGGCCCAGCCGCGATCGTCCAGCGGCGCAAGCGCGCGCGCCATGAATGGCCAGCCGGCGAAGGCCATCGCCTGGACGACCACGTACCAGGTGAGCGTCTCGCTCACGCCGGGGTCGGGGGTCGGGGGTCGGGGTTCAGCGACCGGCGCGGCGCCATACGCACTCCGGCGAGAAGGTCAGATAGCGAATAACCGCCCGTCCAGAGAGCAATCAGTCCGACCACCACGAGCGAGCCATATGAGAACGCATGCGTCAGCACGGCGAAAGCCAGTGCCGTGGCCTGATCGACGCCGAACGTCGTCAGCGCGAAGGTGGCCGCGGCGTGATAGACGCCGACGTAGCCCGGGCTCGACGGCACAGACTGCCCGGCGCTGGTCAGCACGACTACGAACAAGACCGACGCCAGGCGTGGCTCGATGTCCAGGGCGGCCATGCCCGAGATGGCGCTGCCCAGGGCGCACAGCCAGGTGACGAGCGTCCAGCCGAGGAGCAGCGCCCACAGGCGGCCACTGCGCAACGAGTCGGTGCCCTGGGCGAAGTGGCGGGCGGACTGTTCCAGATGCAGCCGATGCGCAAGCTGGACGGGCAGCTGGCCTTCAACGCGCTTGACCAGGGCTAGTGTCGGCTCGCGCCAGATAGCCAGAGCCACAACGAAGCCGAAGCCGACCAGGATCACCAGCGTGATCAACGTGCCTGCAGCGGTCGCCGCGGCCGGCAGCGGGGCCAACCCCAGCATGGCCATCGCCAACAGGACTAAGAGCATGACGCCGATCGCCAGAAAGTCGAACAACTTCTCCAGCAAGATCGTGCCGACGACGCTCGGCACGGCGACCGCTTCGCGTCGCCCTAGAAAAACAGCCCGCACCAGCTCACCGGCGCGGAACGGGAGAAACGTGCTGGCCATGTAGCTGATCGCCAGCGTGCCGAAGAGCGGCCGGTAGCGAACTCGACGATGCGGTAGGAAGTAGACCTGCCAGCGCGCGGCGCGCGTGAGCAACGAAGCCAGAACAGTGACCACAATCAGGGCGGTCGGCACGATCTGCGCGCGGCTCAACGCCTGGCCAACCTGGTCCACTGAAACCTGCTGCAGCAGGAAATAGACGGCCAGCGCGCTGATGGCGCAGCCGACCAGCACCTGGACCAGCCGGACTATGACTGCACCTCGTAGATCTGCACGCCGTCGGCATCGTACGCCAGCCGCAGCTCGGGCATGGCGCGCAGTTTGTCCAGACCAACGGCCGGGTAGTAACCACGCTCGAGTCCGCCCACGTAGACCCAGTGCACGTCGTATTTACGCAGCACACCCAGCGTGTCGTGCGGGTTCGGCGATGCGTACGCCCGCTCGACGTCGTTCATGCGCTCCTGGAGCATCGACGCGTAGCCCGCGCGCTGCTGTCCCTGATGGACGTCCCAACCCAGGATCGTCGGTAGTCCGGTGTAGATCGAGACGCGCGAGCCCCAGCGATAGACCGGCGAACGTCCCTCCAGGACCACCGGCGTGCCCGCCACGTTGTCCTGCATCCAGCGCAAGGCTTTGGCGTCGCCGGGCAGGTTCATGTCACGGTTGTCGTCGCGGTACTGGGCAAAGTCCATGTACTGCATGCCGTCCAGTGACAGTGGCAGCTCGGCGAAACGCAGGCCGACCTTACCTTCGGTCGCGAACAGCGGATAGCTGACCGCGGCAAAAACGAAGACCAGGCCAAAGGCGACCCACGGCGGACGGATGGAGCGCAAGAGCGCGTCGCGTGCCGCGCTGCGCGCAAGCCAGCCGAGCGCGACGGCCGCCGTCAGCGAGAACAGCACCCACGCCTGCAGATAAAACTTGAAGACGGTGTTCATGCGCCCGATGTCGCCCTGCAGCGCGACGAACTCCGGGATCAAGGTGGCGAACAGCGCGACGCCGAACAGGGCGGCCTGCAGAGCACGGTCGCCGCGACGCCAATGCGCCATGCACGCGGCCGCCGCGCCGGCAGCGGCAAACACGATGAAGCCTCGCGTTGGATAGCCGCCCAGCCACAGCGCCAGCCCGAGCAGCACGCCCAGCCCAGCGACAGCGCCGGGCAGTGAGGCAAACGCGTTCAGATTGCCAATTGGCAGGAGCATGCCGTAGTAGCCGGGCTCGGCTACGAGCGTCCGCGCGCGATGCGTTGCCAGCAGCCGCCGGCGCAGGTGGACCAGGTACCACACCAGCAGCGAACCGCCGAGGAATATGAACAGGCCGTGAATGGTCAGGTACTGATTCAGCGCCGTCCGGGCTTTGACCGGATCGACGCCGTTGTAGAAGAGCTGATAGCGCTGCAGGAATGGCCAGAAGCTGAACTGAGCCAGCAGGCCAAACACCACGAGGCACGCGACGAGGGTCTGTATGGCGCGCCGCTCGATGCGCAGCAAGCCGGGTAGCAGGCCCAGGACGAGCCCGAGCACGACCACAGCCACGTAGGGTGGGAAGTCCCACGTGTTCGTCGCCCGCAGCATGCCCACCAGGACGCCCACGATGGCCAGTGATGGCCACGGGATCCGCCCTGGTTCCGAGCGCAGGCAGCGCACCAGGTTGATCACCACGATCAGTACGGCGAGTGTGAGCGGCAGCGCGATCTGATGCGCGTGCAGGTCGCCATACAGGAAGGTGAAGTACGGGAACTCGTGGATCGGCCCGACGTCCTCGGGGCCGATAAAGCGGGTACTGCGCCAGAAGTCGAGGGGTGGGAATCGCGCGCCACCGATGATCGCCAGCAGGCCCGAGCCGAGGCGCAGCACGCCACCTGTCTGCGGGGCGCGTTCGCCGCCCAGGCGCCACAGCTGATCGAGCACCTGCAGGCCGGCGTCCAGATTGCCAAGAATGCCGACCAGCGCCACGCCGCTCAGGCCGGCGAGATAGGCGCTGCCGCGCCGCAGGTGCCCGCGAATCGGCAAGCTCAAGGCGAATGCAGCGCTGAAAGTGCCCACGCACAGCGCGCCGAAGAGGGTCGGTTCAGCCAGATTGAAAGCGATCTCGGGCAGAATGCTGGTCAGCTTGATGAGTACCGCGACCAGCACGAAACCGAAGTAGTAGTAGTTGATGATCCCGCCGGCGAACCACGGATCGTAGGGCGGAAAGTACTCGCTTTTGGTGATCGCATTCAGGTAGGCGAAGTTCATTGGCTTTTCGCCGCCGAACGACGGATGCCACAAGTCGGGGTTGGCGGCTCTGATGAACAGAAAGAGGCCAAAGCAGGCGAGAAAGACGACTTCCTCGATCAAAATCAGGCGTCGTTCGGCGAGTAGCCACGTCCGTAGCAGGTCACGCTTGCGCCAGGCCGCGGCGAACGAGCCAGCGAGCAGGAGCGCCCAGACAAGCACGAGCAGAGGGCGTTCGAATGGCGCGAGCTTGAGCGAGGCGACCAGCCAGCTCACGTAGGCGATGAACGCCAGGCCGAGGATCTTGCTTGCGCCAAAGCCGCGATCGGCCAGAAACGGTAAGAACCGCCACAGCGCCGGCAAGCTGCTGAATGCCACCAGCTCGGCGACCAGTAGCCAGACCACGGCCGACAGCTGATTGACCACCGATTGCCGATCGAATAGCGCGCTCCACGTACCGGCGCCGACCTGCGCCTGGTGCTCGGCGGGCGTCTGGAGCAGCGCGCCTTTGCCGCCGTCGATCGGTCGCACGTTGACGACGCGATCGAGCGGAACTGCACCCAGCAATTGCGCGGCTGTCGCACTCTGATAGTCGGGGCGCTTTTGCCAGATCTCGACCAGCGGATGATCGTAGACCGTGAAGTCTTCCTGGGCGCGAGTGTCGTCGATGGCCAGCGGACCGAGCCGCGGCTGAACCTGAAAGCGCGCGATGCGCTCGAACCCGAGCTGGCCGGACTGCAGCAAACGGTAGTAGGCGGTCGCCATCGGGTAGCGCTCGGGCAGACGCGGGATCGAATCGGCCAGTCTGCGGCTAGCAAGGATCACGTAGTTCGACTGATCCAGCGTGGCGAGCAGTTTGTCGCGTTTGGCAGGCGATTCGGGGTCGTACAGGGCCAGCTCGGTGTGCCGATAGATGCCCGGGTCGGCGCCTGGTAAGCCAAGCGGCAGCGTGTCGTCCCAGTGCTCGGTGGCGATCGTGGCGCCCGCGGGAATGTTGGCGTAGATCCAGCTCGACGCCTGAATGCGCGAATGTGGCTGGTCATAGATCGAGCTGAACGCAAGCGCCCATGCCGCGGTGGCGGTTACGACGGTCGGCGCGACCCAGCGCTGCAGGCTGTTCAGCTGCCAGCGCCGGACGCGGCTCAGCCAGTGCGCCGCGTGCATCAGGCCGTACGCCGCGAAAATCGCGAACCCAAAGTAGGCCGGCAGCAGGTAGCGCATGAACTTGGCGAATTGGCCGCCGAAGTAGAAGAGGTTGAGCAGCGTCCAGACGAGCACCAGAACCGCGTCGCGTTCGCGCGCATGCCCGCGCAGCAGCCGCCAGGTCGCGAGCGCCAGCCCGAGCAGCCCGGCGATGCCCAATGCGGGACCCATGCCCCACTGCAGGATGGACTGCAGCACAAACGTATAGGCCGGCGTGCCCGCCCACTGAATCATGAATGGCACGTCGACCGTGCCCGAGCTCACCTCGATCTGATAGGCCTTGTCCGACAGCCAGACCGGGTTGAGGCGAATGTTCCAGACGGCTGGCCCGAGGAACGCATACGGCTCGGCGATCCTGAACGCGAAGAACGCCGCGACGAACGTCACGCCAAAGGCAGCCACGCCGTCGAGCGTTTGGGCCGTCGTCGGTCGTCCCCGGCGCGGCCACACAAAGCCAAGTCCCAGGACTGGCAGCAAGATGACCGCGCTCACCTTGCAGGCCGCCGCGAGCCCGACCATCAGTCCGGCCAGCAGCGCATCGACCAGGCTCTCGCGCTGCCAGGCCCGATGGCCGAAGAACAGCGCAGCGACTGCGAATGTGGCCACGAACGTGTCGACGGCGTAGTAGTGCGCAAGCTGGATGTGCAACACGGTCAGCGCCAGGAGCAGCGCGGCGAGGTGGGCGACGCGGACGCCGAAGATGCGTCGGGCGAGCAGCCAGGTGAAGACGATCGTGAGCAGGTCGGCGATCGCCGAGAGCACGCGGCCAGGCGCGGCCACGGTGGCGTAGGTGGTGTTACCCGTCCACTCGCCGAGCACGCGCGTCAACGTCAGCGGCAGCTGGCCATAGGCATAGCGATCGTGCCCGCGCGCGTATGGGTTGAGCGACGAACGCGCGGAGTTGAAGTACTCGCCGATCGACGCGGGCACCGCGACATCGCTGCTGACGATGACCATGAAGCGCTCGTCGGGGTGCTGGTGGGTGTCCGCGTCCCAGGTCAGCAGCCCGTGCATGCGGAACCCCGCGGCGATCACCAGGATCAGCGCGAGGGCAAGCAGGTCAGTTCGACCAGGTGAAAGTAGGCGTGATAGAAGGGGGCGCAATGACATTACGAGCGAAGATCTGGCGGGCAAGATTTTCGCATCGCGGCCCATGATGCCGCACACACCGCCCGATGAACGTCCATTCCCCGACCTTCGCTACGACCGCGTGTGCCGCACCGCGCGCTCGGAAGCTTTTCTGCTGAGTGAAGGTGATACGCCGCTTGGACGGGTCGACCTGCATTTTGGCAGCACGGTCGTACACGCGGTGTTGGTCGTAGAGCGCGACCTGGACGAGGATGACGTGCACGCGCTGGTACAGCGCATCGACGATGACCTGGCGTGGACGGCCGACGAAGCCCGTGAGGACTTCCTGGTGACGGTGTATCGCGGGACGGAAATCGGCGTGATTTCTGACCACGAAGAGGACGACGAGGAGAGCTGACGGGCGTCGGGCGCGGCCTGAGAGCGCTCCCATGCGCTAGGATTGCTGGACATGCACCTGGCGAGGTGTCGGCCAGCGGTCGGGCTGGCTGCTGTATGCCTGGTCGCTGCAAGTTGCACGCCGCCGGCGCCGACCACGCCCGCTGCGCCCGCGGCAACGGCGGTGCCGCCGGCGGCGGCCCAGGCGACCGTCGCGCCGACCGTAGCGGCGGCGCAAGTGGCGCCAACCGTTGCATCAACGCCCCCAACCATGACGCCGACCAGTGGTGGGGCGCTCGTCGAGGCGTCGCTGGGCAATCTCAGCAAGACGCTGCACCCGTATCCCGACGCAGCTGGCTACACCTCCACGTGGATCGATGCCGCTGGCCTGATCTGGGGCCTCGCCGAGGGGGGCGGCAATCTCGTGCAGTTCGACTGGAACGCGCTCACGTATCGCCCGGCGATGGCCAGGGAGATGCCGCGCGTGTCGAGCGACGGCAAGACATTCACGTTCCAGCTACGAGACGACCTGAAGTGGAGCGACGGCTCGCCGATCACCGTCGACGACTTCGCGTTCGCGTACGAGCAGGCGAGTCGTGACGACAGTCGCTATGTGCAGCTCGACATCGTGCAGGACATCGCCAGTTTCCGTGTCGTCGACAAGTCCACGATCGAGGTCGTTCTGCGCGACGCCAAACCACGCGACGTTGCACTGGGCATCGCCAACGTCATCAACCCGGTGCCGAAGCGCATCTGGGAAGGCAAGTCCTGGACGGATACCGCGAGCAACCCGGAGATCTTGAACCCGTCCGTCGTGCTCGGGCCGTTCAAGGTACAGGAGTTCAAGATCGCGGAACACGCGGTCTATACGCCCGTGTCGACCTATTACGGCGGCAAGCCGCGCGTGCCGCAAGTCGAAATGCTGGCCAACCAGCAGCCGACCGTCGCCTACGAGTCAGTCAAGAGCGGGCGCGCCAACTGGCTGCATCCGCTGCCGGCCGCGCAATACCAGGACGCGAAGTCCGTCGCGGACCTGGATGTGAAGGAGTGGGTCGCGGCCAACGCACCGTATCGCACGCTCGAGTTCAACCTGACGCGGCCCTTCTTGGCAGATAAGCGGATGCGTGAAGCGCTGGCTGGTGCGGTCAATCGAGCGGATCTGATCGACCTGGCCGAGCAGGGGCTGGCCATCGCGCAGTACAGCTTCGTGCAGCCGACCAATCAGAAGTGGGTCAACGCGGGCGTCGAGAAGTACGACTTCAATCTCGAGCGCTCGCGGCAAATGCTGCGCGATGCGGGGTACGCGGTGCAGGGCGGCAAGCTGATGGGCAAGGACAATCAGCCGGTCAAGCTGCAGGTGCTGTTCCCGAGCTCCAGCACGGCGCGGGCCAAGATCGCGGCGTACCTGCAGCAGCAGTACAAGGAGCTCGGCATCGAGGTTGAGGTGCGCGGCCTGGACTTCAACGCCTACACGGACCAGGTGCAGAACCGGCATGAGTTCGATCTGTCAATCGGGACGTACGGTGGTGGGTCGATGGATCCCGATCTTGGACCCAAGGCGCAGCTGATCCAGAACGGACAGCAAAACGTGACTGGCTATGCGAACCCGAGAGTCGATGAGCTGTTCAAGCAAGGCGCTACGGAGCTCGACGAGACGCGTCGCAAGCAGGTCTACGATCAGTTGCAGGCGCAGGTGGCTCTGGACTTGCCCGAGCACTACCTGTATGCCCTGAAGTCGGTCGACGTCTTTTCGAAGAAGGTGCAAGGCGTAGTGCCGCGGCGCGGCGATCGACTCGACTACAACGACGCGTTGCTGAGCTGGTCCGTCGCGGACTGAGGCGCCCGTCGTCTAGCAAACGCTGCCGTCACTGCACGCGCACACGCGGGAGATGACTCATCGGACCCTCGGCAGCCCGCATGCGGCGTGAGTGGTGATGTCGGCGTAACGTAGGCGGCGAGACGCATGAATGCGTTCCTTGTGCGACGAAGCTTGCAGTCGGTGGTGCTGCTGTTCGTGGTGAGCTCGCTAGCGTTCTTTCTGGTGCATCTGACCCCGGGCGGGCCGGAGGCTGCGCTCATCGCAAACCCGCGCATTGGCGCTGAGGAGATCCAGCGGCTGCGCGAGCGCTTTGGGCTCGATCAGCCGCTGGCGATGCAGTACGTGCGCTGGCTGAGCAATGCCGCGCGACTGGACTTTGGGCGGTCGTACTTCTATTCGCGGCCAGCTACGGACGTCGTGGCCGAGCGGCTGGGGCCAACCATTCAGCTGGGCCTGAGCAGCTATGTGATTGCGCTCCTGGGCGTGCCGCTCGGCATCCTGGCCGGGCTCCACCGTGGCACGGCGCGAGACGCGGCCGTGCGGCTACTGGCGACAGTGGGCCATGCCGTGCCGCCGTGGTGGCTCGGGCTGACCAGCGTGATCGTGCTGAGCTCACTCACCGGCTGGTTTCCCAATGGCCAGGGGCAAGGTGGTGTCGGCGAGTGGCTGAAGTACATCATTCTGCCGGCGACGATCCTCGGGCTGACCGGAATGGTCACGTTTGCCAGGTTTGTGCGGTCAGGCGTGTTGGATGCGTTGGGCGAAGACTATGTCAGGACGGCCATAGCGAAAGGCCTGCCTAGTCCGCAAATCACCACCAGGCACGTGCTCAGAAATGCCTTGTTACCCGTGGTGACCCTCCTGGGTGGGCTGCTGCCGGCCGTGCTGTCGGGCGCGCTGGTCACGGAATACGTGTTCGCGTGGCCCGGCGTCGGCAGACTGTTCTATGAGGCCGCCACGAGCCGCGATTACCCGATCCTGCTGGCGATTATCACGCTGCTGTCATTCGCGACGATTCTCGGCACGCTGCTGGCAGACCTGACCTACGGCATCGTGGATCCGCGCGTGCGCTACGCCTAAGTGCGCCGGCGACCCTCGGCGTGGCGTCGCTTCGTGCACGATCGCGTCAGCCTGGCGGCGCTCCTGGTCCTGCTGCTCGTGGCGGCGATCTCGGCCGCGGCGCCACTCATTGCCGAGCAGGCTTTGCAAACCGACCCCGACCGGTTCATGCGCACGCCCGAAGGTCGGATTGCCACGCTGCAGCGCCCAGGGTCGGGCTATCCATTGGGCACCGACGATCTCGGCCGTGACGTACTGACCCGGCTGCTCTATGCCGGCCGCGTGTCACTCCTGGTCGGCTTCGGCGTGGCGCTGGTCTCGCTCGCACTCGGCGCGCCGCTGGGCATCCTGGCCGCCTACTTCGGCGGCTGGCTCGACGACGCGGTCAACGCGCTGATCCAGCTGGTGCTCAATATTCCGCTGCTGTTCGTGCTGATCGTGCTGTCGATCTTTTTCACGCCCAGTGTGTGGCAGCTTGCCGCGATCTTTGGGCTGTTCTTCTGGCCGAGCACCGCGCGCCAGGTGCGCGCTGTGGTGCTGTCAGTACGGCGGCGCGGTTACGTCGACGCGGCGCGCGTACTGGGCGCGGGCAACACGCGCATCATGGTGCGGCACATCTTGCCCAACGTCGCTTCGGTGCTCCTGGTCGTGGCCGGCATCGATATGGCTACGGCCATTCTGGCTGAATCCAGCCTGAGCTTTCTGGGCTTTGGCGTGGCCGTGCCGCTATCGAGCTGGGGCAACATGCTCAGTTTGAGCCAGGAGCTGTTTCGGACGGCCCCGTGGCTGGTCTATCCGCCGGGTGTGATGATCTTCGTGACCGTGCTGAGCGTGTTTCTCGTTTCGGACGGGCTGCGCGATGCCTTCGATCCGCACCTTGTCCGCTCAGACTGAGCCTGTCGAAGGCTGTGCGGACGCTCAGGCTCGCAGCTTCCACTTCGCGATCTTCTCCAGCAGCGCGTGGTGCGTGAGATCGATCTGCACGGGTGTGATCGACACGTAGCCGGCCGCCACAGCGTACAGGTCAGTGCCGGGATCGCCGGCGCCGCCTGGCGGGCCACCGCCGATCCAGTAGTAGTCGCGCCCGAACGGATCCTTGCGCGTGATCAGCTCATCCCGATATTCACGGTGGCCAAGGCTGGTGATCTGGACGCCTTTGATCTCACGCCGCTTGAGCGGCGGCACGTTGACGTTGAGCAGGACGTCGCGGTCCATGCCTTCACGCAGCACCCGCTTCGCCAGCCGTGCCGCGAAGCCAGCCGCGTAGGCGAAGTCCCACTGGTAATAGTCGGCGAGCGACACGGCGATCCCCGGCACGCCCGAGACCACGGCCTCCATCGCAGCCGAGACCGTGCCCGAGTAGGTAATGTCGCTGCCCAGGTTCGGGCCGGTGTTGATGCCCGATACGA
Organism: Chloroflexota bacterium; assembly: GCA_036506475.1. Classification (GTDB taxonomy): domain Bacteria; phylum Chloroflexota; class UBA6077; order UBA6077; family CF-72; genus CF-72. The sequence goes on along the minus strand of DASXRR010000036.1, from coordinate 9,515 downwards.
CGAGGCGCGGACGCTCGGGGGTCAGACCCAGCAACGCCAGGGCGACGCAGTCTGACGGCGAGCCGTCGCTCGAGTAGGCGCCGAGCCGGGTGCCGTGCAGGGTGACTTTGGCCACGCGCAGCGGCCGGTCGAGTGTTTTGGTGTGGCCGGCGGCCGTCCAGTTGCGGTTGGGAGCGATGACGCACACCTCGTCGACGCTCTTGAGGGCGCGGGCGAGTGCGGCCAGCCCCGGCGAATCGACGCCGTCGTCGTTGGTGACCAGGATCATGCAGGCGGGAGAAAGTCGCCGTCGGGCGCGCGGGGCATGGTCACTACATGCACGATCGCGTCGCGTTCGATGGGACCGTAGATGTGCGGGTACACCTGGGCAGGGTCCTCGTAGCGCACCGGCGACGCCAGGCGGGCGCGGTCGATGACCAGTGCCAGCAGATCGCCCTCGAATGCCGAGAAGTAGCGATTGGCCGTGTTGGCCACTTCTTCCGCGCCATCGGTGCAGTGGACGAAGCCCTCGCGTGCGAAGGCTGACGGCTGGTACGGCTGTGTCGGATCGGCCGCTGCCCAGTCGGTGCGCGGGACGAGGTGGTACGTCAGCGGCGGCACGAGCAAGACGATAACCGAAGAGTGACCCACGCCGAGCCGCGGATTTCCTTCCCTGCGCTCAGGACAGGCTGTTCGCTGCGCTCAGAATGACAATGGTTACACTCTCGGTCGCTCGTGGCTTCTCTGGACGATCTGATCGCGCAGGCGCGCAACGTGGCTCGCCGTGCGCATGCGCCGTACTCTCGGTTCCGCGTTGGGGCGGCAGTCCGGGACGCCGACGCACGGACCTTTGTCGGGTGCAACGTCGAGTCGGCCAGCTATGGCCTGACCATGTGCGCCGAGCGCAACGCCATCTTCGGCGCGATCGCGGCTGGTGCGTCAAAGCCGCTCACGGCGCTGGCGCTGACCTGCCTCGACAACACCCCTGGAGGCGGCTGCATGCCGTGTGGCGCGTGTCGTCAGATCATCTCGGAGCACCTGGCGTCGGATGCGCCGATTGTGGTCGACGGCGGCGGCGAGTTCACGCCGGCGGAGCTACTGCCGCACGCTTTCACGCTGTGACCGTGATCGACGTCGCGCGCCAGCGGAACGGCATCTTCGGTCGGCTCGAGGCGACTGCGTTCGACGCCCTCGTGGTCGGCGGCGGCATCGTCGGCACGGGCATCGCGCGCGACCTGGCGCTGCGTGGCCTGCGGGTGGCACTGGTCGAACAACGCGACCTCGCCTCGGGCACGTCGTCACGTCCGACGCGCCTCATTCATGGCGGGCTGCGCTACCTGGAAATGTTCGACTTCGGGCTGGTGCGCACCGACATGCGCGAACGCGAAGTCCTGCTGCGGCTTGCGCCACACCTGGTCGAGCCACTGCGCTTTCTGATGCCCATGTACGCGCGTGGCGTGTTCTACCGAGCCAAGCTGCAGGCGGGCATGCAGATCTACGACGTGCTGTCCTATGACAAGAGCCTGCCGACGCGTCAGTGGCTCAATCGTCGGCAGGTGCTGCGCGCGGAGCCGGGCCTCAACCCTGTCGAGCTGCAGGGCGCCTGGCAGTTCTATGACGGGCAGGTCTCGCTCGTGGAGCGCCTGGTCATCGAAAACGCGCTCGATGCGCAGAGCGAAGGCGCGGTCGTCGCCACGCACACGGCGGCAGTTGATTTCCTGCGCGACGGCGATGGCACGACCATCACCGGCGCGATCGTGCGGGACGTGCTCAGTGGGCGCGAGGTGCAGGTTCGGGCAAGATTGACGATCAACGCCACCGGGCCGTGGCTGGACCTGACCACGGCCGGGCTGCGTAAGGGCAGACGACCGCTGCTGCGCTTGACCAAAGGTGTCCACGTGGTCACGCCCGGCGCGACCCGACATGCCCACGTTCTGTTCGCCAAGCGCGATGGGCGGTTGTTTTTCATCGTGCCGTGGCTCGGCTATTCGCTGGTCGGAACGACCGACACTGACTACCACGGCGATCCGGCGGACGCCGCGGCAACTGAAGAGGATGTCGCCTACCTGGTCGGCGAGGCCCGCGCAGCGTTCCCCGCGGGGCGCTTCGACGAGGTCTACTACACCTATGCCGGGGTGCGCGCGCTGGTCCGCGTGGAGTCGGTCAGCGAAGGCAAAGTCTCGCGCAAGCACGCGCTGCACGATCACAGCAAACGCGAAGGCGTGGACGGCATCGTGTCCGTAGTCGGCGGCAAGATCACTGGCTACCGCGCGATAGCGGAGGAAGTTGGCCGGCTCGTCGCACGCAAGCTGGGCCAGGTCGAAGATCGGGGCTCGATTACCCAATGGCGCCCGTTACCCGGCGGTCATCTGGATGATGTCGAGCGTTATGTCGAGCAGGAGGTCTGGCCGAGAGCCGCCCAACTTGGGCTGGCGAAGGACCAGGCACAGCATCTGGCCAGCGTCTACGGGTCACTGGCACCCACGGTCCTGGCGCTGGCGGAGAAGGACCGCGCTCTCGCGGAGCGCCTCTGTCCAGGCCAACCGAGCATCGCCGCCGAGCTCGCGCGAGCGGTCACTGACGAGCTAGCAGTCTCACTGGCCGACGTGTTACTGAGGCGCACGCTCATCGGCCTGCGCGCGTGCCAGGGTCTCGACTGCCTCGACACGATCGCCGACCACCTGGGCACGCTGCTGGGCTGGGATCAAGCTGAACGCGCCCGCCAGATCGAGGACTATCGACGTGAGCTCGCACCGATGCGCCGCTTCAGCGCCACAGTTGCGGCGGCGGTGTGAAGCGCGCCGTCCTGGCACTCGATCAAGGCACGACTGGCAGCGCCGCCCTCGTCTTCGACGCTGAAGGGAGCATCATGGGCTCGGCTGACCAGGAGATCATGCAGAGCTATCCCCAGCCGGGCTGGGTCGAGCACGATCCACACGAGATTTTCGCGACGACGGTTGCCGTCGGCCGTGCTGCTCTAGCCCGAGCCGGCCTCCGCGCGGACGAGGTGGCCGCGATCGGGATCACCAATCAGCGTGAGACGGCCGTGGTCTGGGACCGACGTACAGGTGAGCCAATCCATCCAGCGGTCGTGTGGCAGAGTCGCGCCTCGGCTGAGATCTGCGAGCGGCTCAAGGCTGATGGACTGGAGCCACTCTTTCGTCAGCGTACGGGTCTGGTGCTTGACGCGTACTTTTCGGGCACCAAGATCCGGTGGTTGTTGGATCGTGTGGCAGGTGCGCAACAGCGCGCCGAAAACGGTGAGCTGCTCTTCGGCACGATTGATTCCTGGCTCATCTGGCGCCTGTCGCAGGGGCGCGTCCACGTCACCGACGTGTCCAACGCTGCGCGCACGTTGCTGTTCAACATCGACACGCTCAGCTGGGACGACGACCTGTTGCGCGTGCTGAACGTGCCACGGGCGATGCTGCCTGAAGTTGGCGGCTGCAGCGAGGTGCTAGCGGAGACGGACATGTTCGGCACGCCGCTGCCGATCGCTGGCGTCGCGGGCGACCAGCAGGCGGCGTTATTTGGCCAGTCGTGCTTTGCCAGTGGCCAGGCCAAGAACACCTACGGCACTGGCTGCTTTCTGCTGGTCAATACAGGCGCGCACGCGCAGCGGTCGGAGGCTGGCTTGCTGACCACCGTCGCGTGGCGGCTCGGCGAGCGGACCAGCTATGCGCTGGAGGGCAGCGCGTTCATCACCGGCGCGGCGGTGCAGTGGCTGCGTGATGGGCTCGGCCTGATCGCCGACGCGGCCGAGACGGCAGTCCTGGCGGAATCAGTGTCTGACAATGGCGGGGTCTACTTCGTGCCGGCCTTCGTGGGACTCGGCGCACCGCACTGGGACATGTACGCCCGCGGTCTCCTGATCGGCCTGACGCGTGGCACCTCACGGGCACATGTCGCGCGGGCGACGCTGGAAAGCATCGCCTACCAATCGCGTGACCTGGCGGACGCGATGGCCCAGGCTGGACAGCCCGTTCGGACCCTGAAAGTAGACGGAGGCGGCACCGCCAATCCGTTCCTGATGCAGTTCCAAGCGGACATACTCGAGGTACCCGTCGAAGTAGCCGCCGTCCAGGAGACGACCGCGCTCGGAGCGGCCTATCTGGCTGGTCTGGCCAGTGGGTTCTGGTCTGACGTGGCTGAGCTGGCCGCGCGCTGGCATGCGCGAGCGAGGTTTGAGCCGCGGATGGGCGCTGACGAGCGGGCAACGCTGTTCGGCAATTGGCTGCGTGCCGTCGAGCGCGCACGCGGCTGGGCAACCACATGAGCACAGCGCGCAAGCCCGTACACTCCTGACGACTGAATGTTCCAAAAGACAATCCTGCCGAACGGGCTGCGACTCGTCAGCAGCTATTTGCCACACACCCGCTCGGTCAGCATCAGCATCTTCATTGGCGCCGGTTCGCGCTACGAAGCTGACGATATCGCGGGGGTTTCTCACTTCCTCGAGCACATGCTCTTCAAGGGCACCAAGCGCCGTCCAACGGCGCGCGAGATCTCCGAAGAGATCGAGGGCATCGGCGGCGTGATGAACGCCGGTACCGACAAAGAGCTGACGGTCTACTGGGCCAAGGTGGGCGATCACCGCTTCGCGGCGACACTCGACATCCTGGCCGACAGTCTGCTCAATTCGCTGCTCGATCCGACGGAGCTCGAGAAGGAGCGCGAGGTCATTCTCGAAGAGCTGGCGATGACCGAAGACAGCCCCGCGGACATGGTCAACATCCTGATCGACGAGGTGGTGTGGCCGCATCAGCCGTTGGGCCGCGACACGGGCGGCACGCCTGACAGCGTGAAGGCCATCACGCGTGACCACGTCGTGCGCTACATGGACCAGCTGTACGTGCCGCAGAACACCGTCGTCGCCATCGCCGGCAACGTCACGTCAGAAGAGGTCATCGATCGGGTGGGCGAGTACCTGGGCGACTGGCAGCCACGACCATTCGCGAGCTGGTATCCGGCCCAGATTCCGGACGACACGCCGCGTCTGCGTCTGCGCTCGAAGAAGACTGAGCAAGCGCACTTCTGCCTGGCTACGCCTGGGTTGTCGGCCGCGCACCCTGACCGGTACGTGCTGGACGTGCTGAACGCCGTGCTTGGCGAAGGCATGAGCAGCCGGCTGTTCCTCGAGATCCGCGAGAAGCGCTCGCTGTGCTATGACGTTCACTCTTATGTCAATCACTATCTTGATACAGGGTCGACCGTGGTCAATGCCGGGGTCGATCCGAGCAAGCTCGACGAGGCCCTGCGAGCGACCTTTAACGAGATGCTCAAGATGGACGACGGCGTGCCCGAGAAGGAGCTGCACAAGGCCAAGGAGTTCATCAAAGGCCGCCTGCAGCTGCGCATGGAAGACACGCGCGCCGTCGCCTCATGGCTGGGTGGGCAAGAACTGCTGCGGCGCGAGATCCTGACGGTCGACGAGGTGCTGGCGATCGTCGACGACGTGACACCCGAGAGTCTGCGCCGCGTGGCCGCCGAGCTGTGGCGTACCGAGGCTTTCCGCCTGGCCGTGGTCGGCCCGTTCCGCTCGGAGACGCGCTTTCAGAAGCTACTGGCTGCCTGAGGGCAGCCGCTGACACTTCGGACAAAAGTGGGCGCTGCGGGCGCCGATCAGGATGCGCCGGATCGGGCGGCCGCAACGTGGGCAGGGCTGGGACTCGCGGCCGTAGACGTTCAGGTGATGCTGGTTGTCGCCTGGGGTGTCGTCGGCGTCACGGTAGTTGTTGAAGCTGGTGCCGCGGCGCTCGATGCCCAGCGTGAGGACTTCCTTGACGGCCAGTGCGAGCCGACCGATCTCGCGTGTCGAGAGTGAATCGGCCGAGCGCAACGGATGCAGTCTGGCGACCCACAGCGCCTCGTCAGCGTAGAGGTTGCCCACTCCGGCCAGGAATGCCTGGTCCAGCAGGAGTGACTTCAGCCGGCCGCGGCGGCCTTGCAGCATCCGCTTGAGCGAGGCGGGGTCCAATTCGGTGAGCGGCTCGGGTCCAAGGCGCTCAGCGACAAAGATGTCCCTTGCCGAGGCGGAGTCAAAGAGGTAGACGCGGCCAAACTTGCGCGCGTCTATGAAACGCAGCAACGTGCCATCGTCGAAACCCAGCTCGAAGTGGGTGTGCATTTCGGGCGGCGCATCCGACGCGCGCAAGAGCACGTTGCCGCTCATCTTGCGGTGCAGAGCCAGCCAGCGGTCATCTTCGAAGCCGAGCAGCAGGTACTTGCCGCGCCGGTCGACGACGGTCACCGCCAGGCCGGTCAACGCTGCGCGTACCTCGTCCTCAGAGGTCTGGGGCAGCATGCGCGGCCAGTCCACGCCGCCGACGCAGCGCACGTGCAACCCGATGAGCCGCGCGCGCAGCGAGCGCGCGGTGGTCTCGACCTCAGGCAGTTCTGGCACGCTCTGTCATCCTGAGCGCAGCGAAGGATCCGTCCTCCTTCTGGCACTTCGGGCAGAAGTGGGTGCCGCGGCCGCCGATCCATTCCTTCTGGATGATCGTGCGCGGATGGCGCGGGCAGGGCGCGCCAGCGCGACCATGAACGAACGGGAAGTCGCGGTCCGAGATGGCCTTGCCGTGCGGCACGAACGCGGCGCCTTCGCGCACCGCGTAGTCGAGCACCCAGCGGATCGCGCGATGCAGCGTGCCGACTTCTGCTCGGGTCAAGCTGGAGGCCGGCCGGCGCGGGTGGAGTCTGGCACGCCAGAGTGACTCGTCCGCGTAGATGTTGCCGATTCCGCCGACGATGGACTGGTCCATGATCGCGGTCTTGAGTGGAATACCGCGCCGCTGCAGCCGACGATAGAGCTCGGCGGCGGTGAAACGCCTGGTCAGTGGTTCCGGTCCGAGCTTCTGCTTCTTCAGAAACGCCGCCACCTGTGCGTCGGGCAGCAGGTGCAACCGGGCGAACTGACGGATATCGGTCAGGTACAGCGTGGAACCGTCGTCGAGGTGGAAGACGACGTGGCTGGACTTGTGCGGCATCGGGTGGCCCCACATGGGCACCGGATGGCCGCCATGAGCGAGCTCATGCCCATCGGCCGCGATGTGGACCATCTGGCCGGCCAGCTTGAGGTGCACCAGCAGTGACAGGCCATCGGACAGCTCCCACACGGTCAGCTTGCCGCGGCGCCAGACGCGTTCGAATGTTTTGCCGTACAGATCCTCGAGGGACAGACCTGGCGCGGCATTGAACAGCTTTGGCTTGTGCACCTCGACCGAGGTGATGCGCCGGCCAATGACCCCCGGGCCGAGATCGCGAACCAGCGATTCGACCTCGGGGAGCTCAGGCACGCGCTAGCGACGGCAGCGCCAGCGGCGCCATGTCCTCCCAATTTCGGCCGATCTTCAGATCGACGTGCAGCATCGCCTTCAAGTCCAGAGCGCCGACCATGATCTCGATCAAGCGCGGTGCGATGCGTTTGAGCTCCGCCTCGGGTCCTTCCAGCAGCAGCTCGTCGTGGACTTGCAGCAGCATGTTGACGGCGGGCGCTTCGTCGCGCAGGAAATCGGCGACCCTGATCATGGCCACTTTGACGATGTCGCTGGCGGAGCCCTGGATCGGGGCGTTGACTGTGGCTCGTATGGCCGCGTTGCGCACTGTCCAGATGTGGCTGCGAATCTCAGGGAAGTAGCGCCGTCGCCCGAGCAGCGTCTCGGCGTAGCCGTCGTCCTCGGCTTTGCGAATCACACGGTCCTGGAAGTCCTTGACCGTGTTGAAGCGTTCGAAGTAGCGCTTGATAAAGCCAGATGCGTTCTCAGCCGGCAGACCGGTCCGTTCGGCCAGACCGAAGTCGCTCATGCCGTACAGCACGCCGTAGTTGACCATCTTGGCCACGCGCCGATCGTCGGACGTGACCTTTTCGAATGGCACGCCGAGCACTTCGGCCGCGGTGACCGCGTGTGGGTCCTCGCCCTGGGCAAAGGCCTCGAGCAGCGTCGGATCCTCGGCCATGTGCGCAAGCACGCGCAGCTCGATCTGACTGTAGTCCGCCGACAGCAGCATTTCGCCCGGGCGGGCGACGAACGCGCGCCGCACCCGTTTGCCGGTGTCAGTCCGGATCGGGATGTTCTGCAGATTGGGATCGCTCGAGCTCAGCCGACCGGTCGATGCACCGGTCTGATTGAACGAGGTGTGCACGCGCCCGGTGTTGGGATCGACCAGCTCCTGGAGTGCGTCGACGTACGTGCCCTTGAGCTTCTGCAACTGGCGGTGCTCGAGGATCAGGTCGATGATCGGATGCGTGCCGCGCAGCTCCTCGAGCACGTCCGAGCCGGTCGAGATGTGGCCGGTCTTCGTCTTGGTCTTGCGCCGGCGCTTATCCATCTCGAGGTGCAGCTCGCCGAAGAGCACCTCGCTGAGACGCTGCGTCGAATTGATGTTGAATTCGTGGCCGACGTGGCCGTAGATCTCGGCTTCGAGCTTGCCGATGCGACCATCCAGCTCGTGGCCGAGCTCAGCCAGGTACGGCAAGTCGACGGCCATGCCGACGCGCTCCATCTCGGCCAGGACCGGCACCAGCGGCATCTCGACGTCGCGAAACAAACTCGTCTGGCCAGCCTCATCCAGCTCGCGTTGGAGGATCGGCGTGATGCGCTCGACCAGCATCGCCTCCTGGCAGGCGTACGATCCGCAGCGCGCGATGGATAGCTCAGCCATGGTGATTGCCTTGCGGCCGATACCGAGCAGAGATTGCACTGAGGGTAGCTCGACGCGCACCTTGGCCCAGGCCAGGTCGCGCAGCGCCAACGCCCGCTGGCCACTTTCGAGCAGGTACGCCGCGATCATCGTGTCGAAGGCCAGTCCTCGGACGGGCACGTCATAGCGCTCGAGGACTTCAATGTGGAACTTGGCGTTGTGCGCCCGTTTCGCAATCGAGGCGTCCGCGAAGAGCGGCCTGAGCCGTTCGAGCACCGCATCACGCTCCAGTTGATCGCCATCGACATGACCGAGCGGGACGTAAACAGCGTCTTCGCCCGTCGCGAGGCCGATACCGACCAGGTCCGCGCGCATGGGCAGCAGGCTGGTGGCCTGGATGTTGAAGGCAAACGAGCCCTGTGCACCGATGGCCGCGATGAATGAGTCGAGCTCGGCCAGGTTGGACAGCGTGTGGCCGAATACCGCCTCGGGGTCCAGTGCTGGTGTGTCGAAGTCGTCGAACAGGCTCGGTTGAGCACGGCCATTCCTGGGCAGTGGCGGCGGTGCTGGGGGCTTCGGCAGGCGGTCGATGAGCGACTTGAAGCTCAGCTCCTGGAAGATGCCGATCACCTCGGGGCGGCGCAGGTCACCCAGCTTGATGCGCTCGACGTCGATGTCGACCGGCAGGTCGGTCACGATCTCGGTCAGACGACGGGCCATGAGGATCTGCTCGCGCAAGGGCTCGAGCAGCAGGCGCTGTTTCTCGGGAACTTTGTCCAGGTTGTCGAGCAGGTTGGCCGCGGTGCCGAACTCGAGCAGCAGCTTCTGGGCGCCCTTGTCGCCGATGCCGGCCACGCCCGGGATGTTGTCCGTGGCGTCGCCCCGAATGGCCTTGA
>DASXRR010000035.1:0-14741 GCA_036506475.1 Chloroflexota bacterium | reverse complement strand
TCTGGTGACGGCACGTGGACTTTTGACGACATGTCCGCGCTGGCCAAGGGCCTGACCAAGAGTGAGGGCGGCCGAACGACCGTGTACGGCATCCTGCCGCCGATCGGCGATGCCGGCGCCAACGAGGGCGTAGTGGGTTTCCTGCGCGCCTTTGGCGGCGACCTGTTCGACGTCGATGGCAAGAAGTGCTTGCTCAACACGCCCGAGTCCAAGGCCGGGCTGAAGGTGCTGGCCGACCTGTACAAGAATGGCTCGGCCTTCCCGTGGCAGCCCGACGTCGACGAGCAGCGCCAGGAGTTGTTCCAGAGCCAGAAGGTCGGCATGCTGATCACCACGTCCTTTGCGGCGTCGGCGTGGCCGGGCCAGATCGCCAAGCGGCCCGAGCCCTTCGAGATGGAAGTCATTCCGAATCCGGTTGGCCCGACGGGCAAGCACGCGTCGCAGGTGTCTTCGGACGGCAAAGGCATCTCGGCGGCGACGAAGAACCCGGACAAAGCGTGGATAGTGTTGTCACGGCTTTATACGGGCCAGCGGCACGGCATCGAGCGCTTCACCAACGGCCTCGGCAGCCCTGGGTCACGCTTCGACGTGTGGGATAACGCCGAGTTCCGCGAGAAAGCGCCCAAGCTGAGCAATATCGCCAAAGTGCTGGTGCTGCCGCCGGCGCCCGACCTGCTGCCGTGGCACCACCCGGCCAATGGTCGGTTCCAGGAGACCGAGCCGATCCTCGCGAACGAGTTCGTCAAGGTCACATTGGGCCAGATTGACGTGGACAAGTTTGCCGAGGACACGGCGCGGCAGATTCAGGCGATCATGGACAAGCCTGGGGTCTGAGCCGTGGTCAGTGGCCAGGTGCGCGGGTCGGCCTCGGACGTCCTCGCGCTGCGCGCGTGTTCCGGCGCGCAGGCGGCGGGATGCATCAGCACGGCGGCGGCGGGCGGCGTGAGTAACTAACCATGGCAACCAGAGTTCTGACGGCAACCAGGCCACTCACATCGCGGCGCAGCTTGCGCCGCGACGAAGTGTTCTGGGCGTACATGTTCCTGCTGCCGTGGATCGTCGGGCTCACGGTCTTCGTCGTGGGCCCGATCCTGTTCTCCCTCATCCTGAGCTTCTTCTCGTACACGCTGGGCCGTGAATACCAGTTCATCGGCCTGGCCAACTGGGTGCGCGCGTTCACTCAGGACGAGCTGTTCTGGGGTTCCCTCGGCCGAACGTTTCTGTATACGGCCATCGTCGTGCCGCTCAGCGTCGCGGGCGCCCTGATGATCGCCGTGCTGCTGAACCAGAAGCTGCGCGCGACCGCCTTCTTCCGCACGGTGTTTTTCCTGCCCCACCTGACCCCGGTTGTGGCAGCCACGTATATCTGGCTGTGGCTGCTCAATCCGCAGTACGGACTGGTCAACGAGCTGATCTTTCAGGTTGGCTACCGCCTGACCGGTACCGGCTTCAAAGCGCCGACGTGGTTCAGCGACCCGTTCTGGGCATTGCCGTCACTCGCCGCGGTCGCGCTGTGGGCGGCGGTCGGCGGCAACATGATGGTCATCTTCCTGGCCGGTCTGCAGGGCATCCCGGGGGAGCTGTACGAGGCGGCCTCGATCGACGGCGCCACCGCGCGCGACCGCTTCTGGCACGTGACCCTGCCGATGATCACGCCCACGCTGTTCTTCAATTCGGTGCTCGCGTGCATCACCGCCTTTCAGACCTTTGACGTGGCGTTCATCGGCACCAAGGGCGGGCCAGCGTACGCGACCTGGCTGTACAGCATCCACATCTACCGCACGACGTTTGAGTTCTTCGAAATGGGCTACGGCTCGACGCTGGCGTGGATCCTGTTCGTCGCGCTGGGTGTATTCACCTACCTCCAGTTCCGCTCGTCGCGCAACTGGGTCTACTACGCCGGCGAGGGACGCTGATGACACTCCGTCGCGTTGGTCTGTACGCGTTGACGATCGGGCTGGGCGCGTTGCTGATGGTGCCGTTCTACTGGGCGGCGATTGGCTCGCTGAAACAGATGACCGAAGTGCGCACGATTCCGCCGGTGTGGTGGCCAGCGGTCCCGCAATGGATCAACTACGCCGACGTGTGGAACGTACGCTTCTTTCCCGCGTGGGTGTTCAACAGTGTCTTTCTGACGGTCGTTGCGACCACCGGTACGGTGCTGTCATCCTCGCTGGCCGGCTTCGCGTTTGCCCGATTCAGATTTCCCGGCAAGAACCTGCTCTTCAGCATCACGCTCGCCACGCTCATGTTGCCGGCGTACGTGCTGTTGATTCCGAACTTCTTGCTGTTCTGGCAGCTGGGCTGGCTGAACACCTATCTGCCGCTGACGGTGCCGTTCTGGTTCGGCAGCGCGTTCTTCATCTTCCTGTTCCGCCAGTTCTTCATGACCATACCCATCGAGCTCGACGAGGCCGCGCGCATCGACGGCGCGACGTATCCGCGCATCTTCTGGAGCATCATGCTGCCGCTGAGCGGACCCGTGTTCGCCACGGCGGCAATCATTGAGGGCATCAATCAGTGGAATTCGTTCCTGCGCCCGCTCATCATCTTGAATCGCCCGGAGAACTTCCCGCTCAGTGTCGGACTGCGCTATTTCGTCGTCAACCCCGCCGATAACCTGCCCAAGGACCACTACCTGATGGCTGCGTCGATCATCATGACGTTGCCGGTGATCATCCTGTTCTTCATCGGCCAGCGCTCGTTCGTGCGCGGCGTGGTGATGACCGGGATCAAGGGCTAACGGACGGCGACAAGCCGGTGCGTCGAATCAGGACTTCGGCCGTGAGCGCCGAGGCGGCCGCGCTGATCGCGGTCTCCAGCGCGGTCTGAACGACCGTCAGCGGATCGACCAGATCATCGCGCCACCGCTCTTGGACGACGTCGAACGCGATTGCTTCGCGCATGCGCGCCTCGTGGAGCAGCGGCTCGGTTTCCAGGCCAGCGTTGTGGATGATGCCGCGCATGGGCTCGGCCAGTGCGCGCGCCAGCGCGTGCACGCCGACCGCTTCGTCGCCATCGACGGGCATGCGCTCGAGCGCCGGGACGCACGCCAGCAGCGCCGCGCCACCACCCGCGACCACGCCGTCCTGAACGGCGCACCGGGCGGCGCGCACGGCGGCTTCGATGCGCAGCTTCACCTCTTCTTGTTCGGACACGGAGGGCGCGCCAACGTGCACGATCGCCGCTGTTCCGCCGAGCTTGCCGATGCGCTCCTTGATCTTGTCGCGCGTGTACGCGTCGTCAGTACCAACGCTGCTCAGCTCGGCCTTGGCGGCGGCAATACGCTGGCGGATCGCGCCGCGGTCGCCACGACCGCCGAGGATGCCGAAGGCGAGTCGCGACGCCCACGCCTGACGTGCCTGGCCCAGGTCGCTCAATGCCACGTCTTCCAGACGGTCATGGCGTTCCTGGGTCAGGCACCGCCCACCCGTGATGGTCGCGAGGTCTTCAAGGATGCGCGTGCGCTGTTCGCCAAAAGACGGGGCTTTGACCGCCAGGACCCCCTGCAACACTCCACGGTCTCGATTCAGCGTCAGCAGGCCTATTGCAGCGTCACGCACTTCGGGCGCCACGACCAGGAGGTTGCGTTGGTCAGCTGCCACACAGGCTTCCAATGTCGGCAGCAGCTGCTCGGCGCGATCGAGCGTGTGATCGGTCAGCAGAATGCGTGGCTCGAGCACGCGGACGGACGTCGCGTCGCGCTCGGCCAGCAGGAAGGACGACACGAAGCCCTCGTTCCAGCGCACGCCGTCCACGTACTCGATCAGGGTTCGGGTGCCCTCGGAGCTCTGGATATCGATCGCGCCGTCCGGCCCGACGGAGTCGATGACCTCGGCGATGGTGTCGGCCAGGCCCACCTCGCGCAGCGCGCCACTGAGCATGGTCGCCAGCAGCGCTGGCTGGTCAATCGGCCGCGCTTGTGCACGCAGCGATTCCAGAGCGACGCGCAATGCGCATTCAAGGCCATGCCGTACAGCGACCGGTTGGGCGCCGGCGGCGATCACCCGTTCCGCCTCGCGCAGAGCGGCGTGGCACAGGACCGCGGCGGTGGCGGTGCCGTCACCCACCTCCTCGAACACGCGCCAGGCGACGTGGCGCACGATCATCGCGCCCATATCCTCGAATGGGTCGGCAATCTGCAGGGTGCGGCGCGCGATGGTGGCGCCGCTGTCCAGGATTTCTGGCGGGCGGCTGCCGGTCAGGCGATCGATGGCCACCGTGCGCGCAAGCGGCCCGAGGGTAGGCCGCAGCAGGCTCGCCATGCGCTCGGCGCCGCGCAGCAACGCCGCGTGGGCGGGCGCTCCGTAGAGCAGTCGGGTCAACGCACCCCGGCCGTAGCCGGCTCGGGCGACCAGTCGCGCACCGTGCCGGCCGGGCGCCCGGCATCCGCGGCTTGCTTGGTGACGGCTTCGATGAGCGCCTGGATGTAGCCGTTGGCGAAGGCTCGACCACGATGTCCCCAGGCGGTGTCCTGGAAGGTTTGCGGCACGTGATCGTCGATGAAAAAGCCGTCGAAGCCAACGTCGAAATAGATCTCCATCGCGCGGAACATGTCGACGTAGCCGGTGTTGATGAACTCCTCACGAAAGTTTGGCACCGTGCCCGAGACATTGCGGAAATGCACGTATAGGATCTTGTTGCGCGAGCCGAAATAGCGAATTTTGCCGTAGATGTCGACGTCGTCGTCCATCTCGGCCATCGTGCCCTGGCAGAACTCGATACCGTTCGCATCGCTCGGATAGATCTCGACGAGGCGTTTATAGGCGGCGAAGTTTCTCAGCAGCTGGGGGATGCCGCCCAGGACGGGCACAGGCGGGTCGCACGGATGGATACCCAGGCGGATGCCCTCTTCTTCGGCAATCGGCGTAATGATCTTGATCCAGTACTCCAGGTTGGCCCACATTTCGTCTTCCGAGTACACCCGGTCATGGGTGAGCGGCATACGCTGCGCGATCGCGTCGTCAAACGCGGTCGCCACGGAGCCGCCGCGGATCAACGCCGGCGGCGTGCGCCACACGTGCGAGGGCATCCAGTTGTAGCCGAAGATCGGGATACCCGCGCGCGCGATGTTGCGCACGGTGACGATCATGTTCTCGATCTGCTCGTCGCGGCGTGGGCCGTTGAGCATGATGTGGTCGTAAAAATGGGTCGGCACGTTCTCCAGCGCGGTGAGCTTGAGTCCGTGCTGCTCAACACTCAGCCGCAGCTTCACCAGGTCGTGGAGCTCCCAGCGGTGGCCGCCAGGTAACAGGGGCGTATTGAGCAGCACATCGGTCGCGCCGAATTGGGCGGCGAACTGCAAATACTCGGCGGTGGCAACGTTGAACTGTCCAAAGCCGGGGCGCATGCGTCGGGCTCCTTCGAAGGGTGCGTCGAGCATATCCTGAGCGGCATGCCCAGCAGAGTCCGCTTTGGCATTGTCGGAACGGGCGGCATCGCCCAGACGCACGCGGTGGCCCTGGCGGCGCTCGCCGCGGACGCCGAATTAGTGGCGTGCTGTGATGCACTGCCTGGCCGCGCAGCGGCGTTTGCCCAGCAGTTCAATGTGCCGCGCTGGTTTGATTCGGCGCAGGCAATGCTCGACGCCGGTGGTCTTGATGTCATCTGCGTGTGCACGCCGCATCCGCAGCACGTCGAACCACTCGTCCTGGCCGCCGAGCGCGGCATCCACGGCGTCGTCGAAAAACCGATGGCGGCAACACTGGCCGACGCCGATCGGGCGCTGGAGGCTGCGGCCAAACACGGCACGCTGCTGTCGACGCTATCCCAACGGCGCTGGTTTCCGGCCGCCCAGCGCGTGCGGGCGGTGCTGGACTCCGGCGCGCTCGGCAGCAACGCGATCCTGGGCGAGTCGGTGTGCGAGATGTGGCGCTCCGAGGCCTATTACCGCCGGGATGCCTGGCGCGGACGCTGGGACAGCGAGGGTGGCGGCGTACTGATGAACCAGGCGCCGCACAACATCGACTTCCTGTTGTGGCTGATGGGGCCAGCCGAGGAGATCTTCGGCTACTGGGCAAATATCAATCATCCGTTCGTCGAGATCGAGGACAACGCGGTCGCCGTGATCCGCTTCAAGTCTGGCGCGCTGGGCATCCTCAAGGGCACAGTGTCGATGAACCCGGAGCGCCGCATACATGGCGTAACGCTGGTCGGCGACTCGGGCGCGACGGTCAGCCTGGATTGCTGGTCGGTGACGCAAGAAGAGCGTGGCGGCGTGGTCGGACCGTCCGACGTGGGCAGCAACGACGTCTGGACGCTGGCCGAGGAGCCGCGCGTCACGCGTCAGCAAGCCATCGAGTTTGGCACCGGCGAGCTGCCCAACTTCCACGCCTATCAGCTGCACGACGTCATCGGCGCGATTCGCGACAAGCGGCCGCCGGCCGTCACCGGCGTCGACGGCCGACGCGTGGTGGCGATCATTCAGGGCGTGTACGAGTCAGGCCGCACCGGGCGACCGGTAAAGCTCTCCGAATGAGCGCGCGGCTGCGTATCGCACAGATCGGCAGTGGGCACGGCCATGCCGCGGGCAAGTGGCGCGCGCTGCAGGCGAACGCCGACGTCGAGGCCGTGGTGTTGGTCGAGCCGTCAGACGCGGCCGGGATGCTGGCTGACCCCAGCATCGTTGCAGTCGCCGTCGAAACGCGGAACCATCAGAGCCTGGCTGTCGCCAAGATGGCGGTCGAGGCCGGCAAGCACGTGTGGTTCGACAAGCCCGCCGGCGACGATTTCCCTGCATTTGCCGCGGTGATGCGAGACGCCGCGGCGCGCAAGCTGCATGTGCAGATGGGTTACATGTTTCGTTACAGCCCTGGCTTCATGCAGGTGACTGAAGCGGCCAGATCGGGCGAGCTTGGGGACGTGTTCGCCGTTCGAGCACACATGTCGACCCATGTGAATCTGGCTGAGCGGACCGAGCAGAGTCGCCACCGCGGCGGCATCCTGTATGACCTGGGCGGGCACATGCTCGATCAGATCGTGTGGCTGCTTGGTCGACCCGAGCGGGTTTATACGGTGCTGCGCAATGACGCCACAGCCGAGCTGCCGGGTTACTCCGACAACACCCTGGCCGTGCTCGAGTACGCGCACGCGCTGGTGAGTCTCGAGATCGCGGCTATGGCCGCGCCGCCCACGGCGCGCCGCTTCGAGGTGCATGGCACCCTCGGCAGCGCCGTACTCGAGCCGTTCGACGGCGCGCAGCGCGTGGTGCGCACGCAGAGCGGAACTCAGACCGCCGTGCAGTTGCCCGGCGTCGATCGTCAGGTGCTGTACGAGCGCGAGCTGGCCGCGTTCGTTGGCGTAGTGCACGGAACACGCGCTCCCGATCGTGCGCCCGAGCACGAGCTGCTGGTACAGGAAACCTTGCTGCGGGCGACGGGCTCGCTCGGCAACCATGCGTAACATAACTGCCGTCGAAACGTAACTCAGGCCCGCTTCCCGACCGAGCGCTGATGGTCGCATACTGGAAGTTGCTCAGTTTGCGCGGACGGGGTGTGCCTGAGGTGAGAGCGGTGTGCTCTGATCGTCCGCGTGGGCATGTGCGAACGCACCCTGGATGATGCCCGACAAGCAGCGGGTCCTCGTGGTCGAAGATGAGGCGCTGATTCGCGCCTGTCTCGCGGAAGGTCTGACCGACGCCGGCTATGAGGTCGTGACCGCACCGAATGGCGCGGAGGCGTTGCTGCGTATTGGCGAAGAGCGGCCGGATGCCGTGCTGCTCGATTTGCTGATGCCGGTGATGGATGGGCTGGCGTTCCTGAGTGCGCGGCATGCCCAGCCAGGCCTGGCCGCGGTCCCGGTGGTGGTGCTGTCGGCTGGCGGCGTGTCGGCGTTGCGCGATGCGACTGCGCTGCGCGCGACGGCGGTGCTGTCGAAGCCGATCGACCTCGACGTACTGTCGGCGGTGCTCGAACACGTGTTGCGCGAGTCCAGCGGCGACCAGATCGAGTCGACCGAGCTGGATTCGGACGACGGCGTGATTACTCAGCCCATTGGCAGCTGCCCGATCTGCGGTCGCGCGCCGCGGGCCGAGATCGAGGCAGAGTCGAGCCTGGCGGCGCGGATGGCCGCGATTCACGCCGCCCGGCGCGTCCATGTGCTATCGCACTCGGCAGGCGAGATTGCCCAGGTGAAATTGCGCAGCCGGCTGCTCGAGCTGCCGCCGGGGCGCCGCGAGATCCTTGCCGACTGGGTGTATCGCGAGCTGCGCCATGAGTGGGGCGACCAGGACGGGCGGGGCGTGCACTCGATTGCCGAGGTGCTCGACTCGCCGGCGTTGCACCGCCTGTGGCAGGACGTTGCGAGCTGCGGATCGAGTCGCTGCCGGCACGTGTGACGCATCGCCGCGCGAACACTGGCCTGGAGAGTCGATACCAGCGCGCTGAAACGAATCGCCGAGGTGCCTCTCGGCCCAGGCAGCACCGATGCGCTGCCCCCCCGACGGTCGCGGCCCCGCGGGCTGAGGTGATACGTTGCTGGTCCGAATGGCTGTGGTGCGGATCGTCGAACCGGACGGCTCATGGGCCGCGGAGTTCCGCCAACTGGCTAGGCGGCTGCGGACGGCGCTCGGGGATCTCGCGCTGCGCATCGACCATATCGGGTCGACGTCGGTGCCCGGGTTGGCGGCGAAGGACATCCTCGATATCCAGGTGACCGTCAAGGAGCTGGACGCCGAGCTGCTGGCGCCCGCGTTCGAGCGCGCGGGCTTCAGCATGGTGCCCGAGGGGAACCAGGATCATCGGCCGCCCGGCGCCGACGGACCCGACACGGACTGGCGCAAACTCTATTTCGGCCCACAGGGCGGCCGGCCGATTCACGTTCACACCCGTGCCGACGGCCGCGCGAACCAGCGTTATGCGCTCCTCTTTCGCGACTACTTGCGTGCGCATCCGCCCGCGGCGGCAGCGTACGCGGAGCTCAAGCGGCGACTGGCGGCGTTGGGCATCGACAGCCTCGTCTACGCCGACGTCAAAGACCCCGCATGTGACTTGATCGTGCAGGCCGCCGAAGCCTGGGCCCACAGCTGCCACTGGCAGCCCGGCAAGAGCGACGCCTGACCACCCGCTTGCAACTGGGCAATCGCCTGACGCACCGGCATGCAACCAGCTTGAACCGGCGGCTAACGCACAAGCCTGCAACCAGGCAGGACCGGTGTGCGTCGCATCAGGCATGGCTCAGGTGTCAACCGCGCAGCCAGCACCATGGCTGCGCTTTCTGTTCAAGCAGTTCGGCTGCCCGAGCGGGTGGCTCGGGTCTATCGCCGGGCGGTTCATGGCCCGCAACGCGTATGACGACGCGTGGGTGGTCGACCTGCTCGACGTTCAGGCCACCGATCGCTTGATCGAGGTCGGCTTCGGACCCGGCGTCGCCATCGAGCTGCTCGCACGACGGGCCACCCAGGGCCTGGTGGCCGGCGTCGATCCGTCCGAGGTGATGTTGCACCAGGCGCTCAAGCGGGTCAGCAAGGCGGCGAGCACTGGTCGCGTCGACCTTCGCATTGGCGGCGCTGAGAAACTGCCGTTTGCCGACGGGTCGTTTGACAAAGCGTGCGCGCTGCACTCGATCTATTTCTGGCCGTCCGTCGAGCAGGGTGCCCGAGAGCTGCAGCGCGTGCTCGTGCCTGGTGGCCGCGTCGCGATCGCCATGCGCATGCAGCAGGAGCGCGGCGGCGCGTTCAATCCGTCGCGCTACGGCATGACCGAGCAGCGGCTAACTGAGATCAGCCACATCTTTGCCGCCAACGGCTTCACGGAGATCACGACGGAGCAGCGCGACTTCCCGCGCGAGCTCGTAAGTGTCCTTCTCGCGCGCCGCCGCTGAACCTCTCACGTCCAAGCCGAATCGGCGTACTAGTGCTTCCAAGGTGCGTGCCTCGCCGGCCACGATCTCGGCCAGATCGCGCGGTAGGTCGACGCGGGGCGGGGCGAGGGCTCCTCGAGAGGCATACGTCGCTGCTGGATTGCCATGAACAGGACGTCTAGCGCTGACTATACGGCCACGACCCGCGGGACGAATCGAGGGCAGCGGGAGCTCCTGGACCTCGAACTGGTGTCGACGCAAAGCAGCGTCGCGGCGGGTGTTGTATCGGGCGGAGGGTTCTGAGTTCTTGGCATCAGCGGATCGGAAAGACGCGCGCCGCGACTTCGCCGAAGATGGCCGCTCGGGCCTGCGGCGGCTCGCTCTCCAACTCCGCCTGGCTAAGCCGCAGCGCATTGCCGTAGCCCTCGCGACCGGCGACCGGTGGGAAGTCGCTGCCCCACATCATGCGCTCGGGACCGAACGCCTCGAAGGCTCGGCGCAACGCGCTCGGGATCGGCCGCTGGAACGGGAAGTCGCCCTGCACGGGCAATGCCCGTTGCGCCACCTCGCCCAGGCCGGGCACTTTGATGGTGACATTTGGCCAGCGCGCCAACTGCTCGATGGCACTGTCGCGCTGGGGCCCGTTAGCGTCGGCGCGACTGACGCCTGCCAGATGCTCCAGCACGACCTGGAGGTCGGGCAGCGCCTGGAGTAGCTGGCCGAACTCGGCCACGTCCAGGTCGGACGGGACCGGGCAGCTCACTGCGATCTTTAGCTCCTGGGCAACTCGCCAGAGCTCGAGTGGATCGTCACCGGGTGAGCGGTCGGATGCCTTGAGGCGCACGCCGCTGGCGCCGTCCTCGGCCAGTCGGCGTAGCTGCTCAGCGGCGTCGGCTCGTTCGTGATCGACCAGGACGACACTGGCGAACCTGCCCGGGTAGCGCCGCAGACACGCCTGCTGATAGCTGTTGTCGAACTGGCCCTGCATCTGGATCAGCACCGCCGCGTGCACGCCATGCGTGTCCATCTGGTACAGCAGAGTCTCCACGGGCTCGTACCACAGCGGCGAGGCGTGGCAGTGGCTATCTACAAGCGGCATTTTGGGTGGGGCCACGCTAGTACACACGCGAATTAGTTCGCAAGGTCGGTTCTCTGGGTGGTGGCGTCCGGACAGCCTCGACCCCCCGAACCCGCTTCGTACTGCCGATTCTGTTCCGGCGTCCGAGTTGGCGCACGGCGCTCGGGTGCTCGAGGGCTTGACAATAGTTCAAGGATAGTTCAATGTAGATCAGGTGAGCGATCGGTGGGATCGGTTGGGGATGGCTTTGGCGGCCGCCTTGCGCGAGATTGCGGCAAACGAGCCGGCGGCGGTACCTGAGGAGGAGGTGATCGGCGACGAGGTGCCGCGACCGGCGGATGAGCATGCGCTCGGCAAACGCCAGCGGCAGATTGTCGAGGTGCCGGGGTTGGCATCGCTGGAGGGCATGAAGACCGCCGATGTGGCGGCGGCGATCGGCTACGACGTGCCGAATACGTACGTGGCCTTGCAGGTCCTCACGCGCTACCAGGTTGTCGAGCAGGTCCCGAACAAAGAGCCGCAGCACTGGCGGCTCGTGCGCCGCTACCGCGCCGGCGCGCGGGTGTTTGCTCGCCTGGCGGGCTATGTCCAGGCCGGCGAATGGACCACGGCGGGCGACCTGTCCATCGCGGCGCGCGGCGACCTGCGCGCGGCTGAGGCGATCGCTCGGGCGGGGTTGTCGGATCGGGTGGTCGCCGAGCCTGCCGGCGTTGCCGCGGAGATGGGCCAGCGCGTCGGCTGGGATGAGCTCGCTCGACGCGCTGCCAAAGCTGAGGAAAGGAGACGGTCAATGACTCGCGCGCAGTTGAACTACGTCCAGATTCCGGCTCTCGACCTCGACGAGTCGATCACGTTCTATGAAGAGGTGCTGGGCTGGAAGGTCAATCGCCATCCGACCGTTGGCGCGGTGGTCGATCAGAGCGCGTACCCAGAGTTCAGCGACTCGACGGGCCAGGCCGGCGGTGCGTTCGTGCTCGGCCGAGTGCCGTCGCGTGAACCTGGGATCATGCCGTGCATCGCCGTCGACAGCATCGCGCCGGTGCTCGAGGCAGTCACCCAGTTCGGCGGCGAAGTGGTCAAGCCACGCACGGCGATCGTCGAGGGCACCGACTGGGAGGCAACCTTCCGCGACCCAGCAGGGAACGCCATCGGCCTGTACGAGCAGGCCGCCCCGTAGCGGGCGCCCGGTTGTGGGCGGCCCCTCACCGGCGCTCCGCGCGGCCTCTCCCCGCAGGCCGCAGGGGGCGAGGCGGATGCGAGCGGGGGCAGCGTGGGATCTTAGTCGCTTGACGGGCTGAGCGACGACCAGCGGCGGCGCATCGCGTTTCGAATCGATGCGAGCGCGGCTCGGCGACCAGGTTCAGTTCGACCAGGAAGCTGACGCGTTGGCTGCGCGGCGAACGTCGACGCCTGGCGGGGCTACGCAAGCGGCTTTCCACAGTACGTGATCTATCCACGCCGGATCGCTGAACGCAATGGAACCGTGGCCGTCCTGGGCCACACCACGGGTTCCCACCTGGCATTGCCCGACGCGGAAGAGCAGCGCATGACGTTGATCTGGCTGGCCGAGGTTGTCGACGCCAAGCTGCGCTCGTGGACGTTGGTCGAAGACAGCGCTGCCAATCGACAGCGCTTCGGACTTGACTAGCGGGTCGGGTCGAAGCGCAGCCCGGCCCAGCGGGCGACCACGGCCACGCCGACGGTCATCGTCAGCAGCAGCACGCCGACGACGGACGCCGGGCCGTACTGGTTACTGCCGAGCAGCGTGAGCTGCAGCATCGACAGCGGCTGGTTCGAGTGCGTCGACAACAGCGCCACCGCGCCTGTGGCGCGCGCGCCGGAGGCGAACGCGAGCACGCCGACCACGGCAATGGTTGGCATGATTAGCGGCAGCACGATGTGGCGCATCGTCCTCCACCACGAGGCCCCCGCGGAACGCGATGCCTCCTCGAGCTCGGCACCGAGTTGGAGCAGGCTCGCTTTGGTGACTTGCGTACCGAGCGTAACGCTGCCCAGCGCCGTGACCAGGATCAGCACGAACGTGGTGCCATACAGCGGACGCAGGAATGGCGTACCCAGGAACAGCCACAGGAAGCCGAGGCTGAGAATGATGCCGGGCAGCGTCGACGGCAGCCACACCAGCAGGTCGAGCGCTCCGCGCGCTGCATAGCGGGTGCGTACGGCGATGTAGGCAATGGCCGTGAAAGCGACCATCGCCACCACCGCCTTGCCTGACGCGATGATCAACGTGTTCAGCGTTGCGTTGATGAGCGTCGCGTTGCTCAACGCAACCTGCCAGTTCTTCAGCGACCACACTTGTGCCACGTTGAAGTAGCCGAACAGCGACATGAAGGTGCCCATGATCACCAGGCCAATCGGCAGGACAGTCATCAGCAGCACCATCAGCGCCACCGCTGCGAGCAGTGGCCAGCGCCAATGGCGCAGCCTGGTCCGACGCCGCACGAACTTGCTGCCGAGTGTCGCGAAGCTGCGCCGAGCGCTGTACCACTGTTGAAAGACGATCGCCGGCAGCATGAGCAGCAGCACCGCCATGCTCAGCGCGGTCGCCATGCCGTATTCGGGCGGTTCGCGCTGGGCGATGCGATAGATGCGTGTGCTGAACACATCGAGCTTGGTCGGTGCGCCCAGGATGAGCTCGGTCTCGAAGGATTCGAGCGCCCGAATCGTGCTCAGGATGGTGACGACCAGGATGGCCGGCGCGAGGATCGGCACCACGATGCGCACCAGCGTCCCGAGGCTGCTCGCGCCCGACGTGAGCGACGCCTCTTCGAGCGACGAGTCGAGATTGCGAAAGGCAGGCGTCAGCAGCATCACGCTGATGGCCACGCTGCCGCTGAGCAGATGCGCAGCGACGATGCCCCACCAGGAATAGATGTCGAAGATGGGCCCGTGGATGAACGGCAGCCGCTGCAGGAGCTGATTCACCACGCCGTTGAAGCCGTCAAAAAGCATGATCCAGGCGACGAGCACGGTCAGGTTGGGTAGAAACACCGTCACCCAGAAGCCGAATTCGAGCCAGCGCGCGCCAGGCAGATCGGTCGCGCCGAGCAGCCAGGCCACGCCGATGGCCAGCACCAGACTGATGATTTGTCTGGTCACCGCCAGGCCTATGGTGTTCCACAGTGCGCTGAGCAGCTGCGGCTCGGTGAACGCGGCGATCCAGTTGTCGATGCCCCAGCGCGTCTCGCGCCCAAACGGGCCAACCTCGAAGCTGTGGATGAGCAGCAGGAGGACGGGATAGACGACCAGCAGCGCCAGCAGGCCGAGCACGAGCGTGCACAGCACGGTGGTCAGCGTCAGCCGCAGGCGCGGCAGCCTCGGCCTGACGAGCGACTTCGACACGGTCGCGGGGGTGCTTTGTGCCGCCACGGGCGGGCTGGATAGTATCAGCGGCAGTTCCTCGCGGGGGTGGGCTATGTCCGCGGCTACAGCACTTGTGCGGTATGGCGTCGCGTTCGCGCTGCTCATGACGGCGTGCAGCCAGGCGGCACCGCCGGCGCAGCCCACTGCCGCGCCGGCTGCGGCGGCGAATCCCACCCAGGCCAGCGCGGGCGGGGTGGCGCCCACCACCCCGCCTGCCGCGGCCGCGGTCGCACCGACGCAGCCGCCCGTGGCCGCATCGAAGCCAACCAGCCCGCCCGCGGCTCAACCGACGACTGCGCCGGCGGCGGCGGCGGGGAAGCCGACGACAGCGCCTGCCCACGCGGCGACGGTTGACTGGGACAAGATCCTGGCTGAAGCCAACAAAGAGGGCAAGCTGGTCGTGGCGCACTCGTCGCTCGAGTCGAATGGCCGCATCCTCGAGGCCTTCAAGGACACGTTCCCGTCGATCAAGATTGAGCGC
>DASXRR010000034.1:0-11258 GCA_036506475.1 Chloroflexota bacterium | reverse complement strand
TCCTCGGCGTGCACTTCACCAGACGCCTGGACGACGGCTCGGTATGGCTCGGACCCAATGCAGTCCTGGCATTTGCACGCGAGGGCTATCGCCGGCTGGATTTCCGTCCGCGCGATCTGGCCGAGGCGCTGACGTACTCCGGCTTCCAGAAGCTGGCAGGCAAGTTCTGGCAGACCGGTATGACCGAGATGGTGCGTGACTTCTCCAAGCAAGCGTTCTTGAAGTCGCTGCAGGTGTACATCCCGGAGCTCGAGATGTCCGACCTCCTGCCTGGCCCGTCCGGTGTGCGCGCCCAGGCCCTCGGGCCAGACGGGGCGCTTGTCGACGACTTCGTCTTCAATACGCAAGGCAATCGCATCGTCCACGTTCGCAATGCGCCCTCACCGGGCGCCACATCGTCACTGGCGATCGGGCGCATGATCGCCGACACCGCGGCGCAAACCTTTGGTCTCGAGAGGGCTTTGCCATGAAGGTTGTGAAACTGAGCGACATTCCGAAAGAGCCGGTCGAAGCCAACCCGCTGTTCACAGGCAGTCAGGTGTACCGACAGCTGATCGTCAAACCCGAGGAGTCGCAGAGCTTCAACTTCAGCGTGGTCGCCTTCAGTGCCGGCTCACGCAACAAGATGCACGTGCATACGAGCGATCAAATCTTGATCGTCACCGAAGGCAGCGGCGTGGTCGCCAACGACCACGAAGAACGCCAGATCAGCCAGGGCGACGTGGTCCTGATCCCGGCGGGCGAAAACCACTGGCACGGCGCCCCCGGCGCGACGCCCATGTCGCACATCACGGTCCAGGCCAAAGGCGGCACGACGAAGCAGGTCGAAGCGTAGCCGCCCCTCACCCGCGCTCCGCGCGGCCTCTCCCCCGAGGGGCGAGGCGGTACGAACGCGGCCCCCTCGCCCCTCATGGGGAGAGGGTTGGGGTAAGGGGTGGCCGTCTTAGGGGACGAGGCTGGAGCGGGTCACACTGCCTGTTGCCTGGGCAGCAAACGCCTCGTTGATTTGCTCCAGCGGATAGCGATTGGAAACGATCCGCTCGTAGGGATACTTCGACCGCGTGCGCTCGAGGATGTCCAGCGCATCGCGCAGGTGGCGCGGTTCGTAGTGGTTGACGCCGTAGATCGTGATGTTCTGGGTGACCCAGTACGACGGATCGGCCGAATACACCAGGCCAGGCGAGATGTTGCCGATCTCGACATAGCGGCCACCCGGCGCAACCATCTGGATACCTTCCTCGGCGATGGCCGGAAATCCCGCAACCTCCATGACGATGTCGGCGCCGCCCGTCAACTCGCGCACGCGCGCAATCCGCGCTTCGGCCGTTGGGAAGTCACGCAAGTCGACGAAGTCGTCCGCACCGAACTGCGAGGCAACTTCCAGTCGTTCCGAAACGCCATCGATGACGAGGATCCGCCCGGCGCCGCGCTCGCGCGCCACGGCAATGGCGTACAGCCCCAGCCCTCCTGCGCCCTGAATAACAACGGTCTCGCCAACGGCAAGCGAAGCGAGGTCCCAGCCACAGGTGACCTGCGCCATCGCGCAATTGACACCCACCACCACGTCATCCGAGAGCGTCGAAGGCACCTTGAAGACAGTGTGGCCTGGCCACAGATAGAAGTAGTCGCCAAAGGTGCCCTTGAAGTGCGGCCACACGTCGCACGAAGTGCCGCGATACCCCATGCGCGAAGGGCAAGCCATAGACCTGCCGTTCAGACAGGCCCGACAGCGGCCACACGGAAAGAAGTACGCAAATACCACCCGATCACCGACCGCCAAAGGCGTACCAGCAGAGTCGACACTGACGCCAGCGCCAAGCACAGCGATCTGGCCGCAGCCTTCATGCCCTTGGTGGATGGGTAAAGCCCGGCCACGCCGCGCCGGATCGAGCTCACCGCGCCACAGATGCAGGTCCGAGCCACACACGTTGGCCAACGTGATGCGCACGAGCGCCGCGCCCGGCTCTGGCTCGGGTACTGGATACGAGCGAATCTCGAACGGTTGGCCCGAGCCCACATACACCGCGGCTCGGCCAGACGAAGCCATGTCCGCGTTAGCGTACGACGCGCGCGCCGAGTTTCTCCTCGATGTATGCCCGCAGCGGCGGCCCAAGATCCGGCCGCTCCAGAGCCAGGTCGAACGTCGCCTGCAGGAACTCGAGCTTGTTGCCCGCGTCGTAGCGCCGACCCTCGAATTCCAGCGCGTACAGATTGCCCTTGGCGGCGATTTGCTGCACGCCGTCGGCGAGCCATATCTCACCACCCTGGCCGGCCGAGGTCTGCTCCAGGTACTCGAAGATGTCAGGCGTCAGCAGATAGCCGGCGACGGCCGCCAGGTTCGACGGCACCTCGTCCCGTGGCGGCTTTTCGACAATCCGTGACGCCCGCACCAGCCGTTCGTCGAGACGCTCGGCGACTTCGATCACGCCGTACTTGGTCGCTTCCTCAGGTGGTACCGAGATCACGCCGACGACCGAGCCGCCGGTGCGCTCGTAAGCGTCAATCAGCTGCTGCACGAACGGCGGCTCGCCGAGGACCATGTCATCGCCCCACAACATGGCGAATGGCTCGTCGCCAACGACTTCCTTGGCCAGCAGCACGGCATGCCCGTTACCCAGCGGCGCGCCCTGGCGAACCATGATGAACTTGGCCATCTCGGCAACGCGCCGCGTCTCTTCGAGCAAATCGTGCTTGCCCGCCAATTCGAGTCGATACTCGAGCTCGAAGAAGCGGTCGAAGTGATCTTCGATGGCCCGCTTGGCGGACGCCGTGACCAGGACGACCTCCTCAATGCCCGAGGCGACCGCTCCTTCGATGATGTACTGGATCACCGGCTTGTCGACGATCGGCAGCATCTCCTTGGGCACCGCTTTCGATGCTGGCAAGAAGCGTGTCCCAAGGCCCGCGGCCGGGATTACCGCCTTCCGAACTCGTTTCACGTAGCCCGAACTCCCTTTCTCACCCACTCGAAATCAACTCGGCCTCGGGTGACTCGACGGTGGTGACATCCACCGAGACGAGCTCCTGGCCGGGTAGCTGTTCCTGTAGGCGCGCGACTCGTCCCTCGTGCCCTGCTCGGTAGAAGGAGATCATCGCCGTCAGTACGGCCACGATCGGCACGCCGAAGATCGCACCCCAGATACCTGCAACTCGCGCGCCGGTCAGGACGGCGAAGAACACCAGTAGCGGATGCAAACCCACCTGTCGACTCAGGATGCGTGGCGCCAGCACGTTGAAAATCACTTGCTGCAGCGCGAGCAAGGCGATGAACAGGATGATCGTGACGTCCGGCCGCGTCAGCAAGCCGATGGTCACTGGCAGGATGACCGCGACTGGCGGGCCGATGAATGGAATGAACAGCACCAGACCGGCGACGACGCTCGACAGAAGCGCAAACTCGATGCCCAGCGCCGACATGATCAGGCCGGTGCCGACGGCGCCGACCAGCGACTGAATAACCTGGCCGCGCAGGAAACCGGCGAAAGCGCGATGAATGTTCGCGACCAGGAAGCGCGTGTCGTCCTGTGCGCGCGGTGGCAGCGCCACGATCACCGAGTCGGCCAGGCGCGCTCCATCGGCCATGAAATAGAACGACAGGATCAACAGGATCAGCACTTCCAGCAGCAGCGTCGCCGCGCCGGTCGCGAAGCCGACCACGTTGCTGAGGATCTGCGGGCCGATCGCGTCTGCCCTTCGTGTGAGCTCCTGCGGGTTGAGCGCCGATTGCAGGTCGATCAGGATCGGACTGCGGTGGTCGACCAGCCAGGCGTTGCTCGTGGCCTGGAGGTCGGTCAGCAGGCCCCCGACCTGCTCGACATAACCAGGCAAGTTGCGCACGACCTCGACGGTCTGCAGCGTCAGCGCCGGCACGAGCAGGATCACGCCCAGCGACAGCAGCACCAGCAGCGTCAGGTACGTCAGCCCAATCGCCGCCAGCCGCGGCAGACGCGCCTCGACCAGCGTACCCACGAGCGGCTCGAGAACGAACGCGATCAACCAGGCCAGGAAGAACAGCATGATGATGTCGGCGAACTCCTGGACGATCTGCCACAGCAGGCCGGTCAGGTACACACCAGCAATCGCACAGCCCAGGATCGCCAGTGCGCGTAGCCAGGGATCGCGCAACATGACGCTATGTCATCCTGAGCTTGCGAAGGATCCGCTTGCCCAGGCGGTCACCAGACGCGGATTCCTTCGCTTCGCTCGAGGACAGGCTCTTCGGGTCGCAAGCTCGCCTCAGGATGACAAGTCTCGCGATGGCGTGCTGGCTGGCTCAGGCGTCACGATTCCGTTGTCCCTGACGGCTGACGGCTGACGGCTGACCGCTTCGCGCGGACCGAGCTTAGGTGGCGTCCTCCGTGGCCGATCCGTCGGCCGCGGCCGATGCGGCGGCTGCTTGGCCAGCATGTCGAGCGCCACCTCGATCGCTTTGTCGAGCTGTGGATCGAGGCCGCGAGCGTAGTCGTGCGGCGCGTTATCCACCTCGATGTCTGGATCGGTGCCGTAGTTCTCGACGCGCCAGCCGACATCGTCGAAGAAGAACGAGAACTCGGGCTGCGTGGTCACGGTGCCATCGACCAGGCGGTGCCGCGGCCAGATGCCGATCACCCCGCCCCAGGTGCGCTTCCCAACCAGTGGCCCGAGCTTCAGCATCTTGAACGTGTGCGAGAAGATGTCGCCATCCGAGCCAGCAAGCTCGTTGGTGAGCGCAACCATGGGTCCTGCCGGTGACTCGTCCGGGTACGGCTTGGGCGCCGACCAGCGCGGGAAGTCATAACCGACCCGTTTGCGCGCCAGCTTCTCCAGCAGCAAGCCCGAAACATGACCGCCGCCGTTGACCCGCACGTCGACGATCAACGCGTCGCGATCGAACTCGACGAGATAAGAGCGATGGAACTCGGCATACCCCTCGGCGCCCATATCGGGCACGTGGA
This sequence comes from Chloroflexota bacterium, assembly GCA_036506475.1. Classification (GTDB taxonomy): domain Bacteria; phylum Chloroflexota; class UBA6077; order UBA6077; family CF-72; genus CF-72. The sequence continues at coordinate 6,324 of DASXRR010000034.1, read as the reverse complement.
TGTAGCCGACCTTGCCGCCAGTCGCCTCGTGCACTTTGGCTCGATTGCCACCCACCCAATCGCGATAGCGTGCCGGTCGCTCGTCCGCCAGCGCCTTGACCGTTACTGTGCGCGGCTCAGTGTCGTCGCCGCCGCGGACGGTCAAGACCACCTCGTTGCCGGCCTGGTTCACCAGTCGTTCGCCGGGCGTGACCTGTGCGCTGAGCGGCTGGCCATTGATCGCCAGCACCAGGTCGCCGACGCTGAGATTAACGCCTGGGCCGGTGAGCGGCGAGGTCGTGTCGGGGTCCCACACGTCACCCCGCGCGATGCGGCTCACGCGGTAGCCGCCGCGCTCGGCGTCGTACTCCCAGTCAACGCCCAGGAATCCCTGGCGGTAGTCCGGGCCCTTGCGGTATTCGCCACCCATCTCATACGCGTGTGAGGTCTCGAGCTCGCCCTGTAGCTCCCACAACAGGTCCGAGAACTCGGAGCGCGTGGTGATGCGATCGATCAGCGGCAGATAACGCTGGTGCACGGCTTCCCAATCGATCCCTGACAGATCCTCGGTCCAGAACTGCTCGCGCTGCAGGCGCCATGCTTCCTGAAACATCTGGCGGAACTCGGCCGCGGGCTGGATCGAGACCTTGATCCGACCGAGGTCAATCCAGCCGTTCTCACGGCTGGGTTTATCGCTGCCGTCCTTCTTGTCGGGCCCCTTTTCGCCTGCTTTGAGCACGCGCAAGCGATCGCCCGACTGCAGCAGCATAGTTTTGCCGTCGCGGCCGACCCAGAAGTCCGAGACACCATCCATCAATCGATCGGACTTCTGTTGCTCGAGGTCGTACGACTCGAGCATTCCACGTGCTGTCGGGCCATCTTCCACGCGTCGGCCGCGCGCGCCTTCAATAGGATACGTCGAGAACAGCGCTTTACCTTTGATGCCCTGGATGCGTCCGTAGCGCGCCTCGGGCACGGGAAAAGCCAGGACGCGCTCGGTGATGCCGTCGAGCTCGATCTCGATGCGTGGCGGAGCGGCCGGCGCCTCTTCCTCCTCGGCCTTCTTCTTGGCCTCGACTTCCTTGCTCTGCGGCGGCTTCGGGCGGGCAATGAATGGGTTGTGCAGATCTTTGCGCAGCGTGACCGCGAACGGGCGCGAGCCTTTGGGGAAGCCGAGATCGAAGTGCAGCTCGTCGTAAACGGGATCGAAGTCGCGCTGGCCGATGAAGTACAGGTACTTGCCCTCTGGGTCGAAAGCCGGTCGTGTGTCGCGCAGGACCGGACGCGTCGCCACCGCGGTCTGGCCAGTTTCGACCTCGCCCAGCTTGATCGCGGTCGTCTGCGCGGTATCGGCGTAGCCATATGCCAGCCAGCGACTGTCGAACGACCAGGCCATCCCCTCGATGCGTCCAAATGGACTGTGGTCAAGGCGCTTCATCGACGGCGTCTCGCTGTTCACGTCGATCAGCAGCAGCTCGTTGCGGTGATTCGCCACCGCTACCGTGTCGACTGTCGGCGCCACTTCCAGGTCGACAACGCGGCCAACATCCAGATCGCTCAGCGCCTTCGGTGCTGCTGAGCCATCAGCGGTAAGGATGGTCAGCACCTCGCGTGGTGACTCACCGTCCGAGGCGGCCGCGATCAATCGCTTGTGATCGTTCAGCCAGGTCACCAGGCGATAACGCACTCCGTCGGGTTCACCATGCTGCGAGACGGCGCCTTCCCAGTTGTGGAAGGTGAACGCCTTGCCGCGCGAGCTGACCGCCAGGCCCGAACCGTCCGGGCTCAGGGTGGCGCTATGCAGGAAGCGCTGCGCAGGCACGAAGCGCCGCTGGCGTTGTGTCCTGGAGCTGCTGAGTCGAATGTCGAGCCGCGTCGGACTATCGCTGCGCGGGTCGAGCAAGAAGATGTCACCGCCAGCGTGATAGACGAGTCGCTGGCCATCGGTGGACAGGTTGCGCGCGTAGTAGTTGTCGTGGTCGGTATGCCGCAGCAGGTCACCTCCGTCGGGAGTAACCGAATAGACGTTGCCGAAGCCTTCGTGGTCCGACAGGAAGTACACGCGGCCATCGACCCAGCACGGACTGGACAGGTTGCCATCGAGTTTGATCAGCGGTCGGAACGTTCCCGAGCCGTCGGCGTCGATCCAGAGCGTGCCCGCGGTGCCGCCGCGATAGCGCTTCCAATGGGCCGGGTCGCGCACGGTGTTGCGTCCAAGCACCACGCCGCCGGTCGGTCCAAACGTGATCGCACTGGCCGGCCCCCACGGCAATTGGCGAGGGAGGCGGACGGGACCCTGGACGTCCACTTCCTTCAGCCAGTACTCACGGGCGAACGGGCGGCCCGCGGAGCTCGAATAGACGACCCGGTCGCCAGCCGAAGACCAAGCGCTGACGGCACACGCCGGGCCGCTTCCTTCGTACGTCAGGCGGCGCGCCGGGCCGCCCTCGGCGCGGATCACATACACCTCGGCCGGGCCTTCCTCGCGTCCGACAAAGGCAATGTCTCGGCCGTCCGGCGAGAATCGGGGCCGACTGGCTTCGCCGACGCCCGCGGTCAAGCGATAGGCGAGGCCCCCGTTCGCGCCGACGCGCCACAGGTCGTCCTCGCACGTGAAGACGAGCTCATCGTCATGCAGCGAAGGGAAGCGGAAGTACCCCAGGTCAGTACTGCCCATGGCCGAAATACTAACGGCACAAGTACTGGTGGAGCCCGCCTTCCCCCTTTCGGGGTGTGAGAGTTTGAAGCAGTATGCGCACCGCGCTCGACTTGTACGTGACCCAGGTCAAGCCGCGCTATACCGAGCTAGCAAGCCGCTCACCACGCTGCCCAACATCCAGGTGCGTGAGGCCGACGAGGATCTCATTCGCTGGGCCAGATCCCGACCGCGGTCGTCGAGGACAACTCCGCGTCGACCGAAGAGATGGCGGCACAGGCCAGCCGGGTCACATCGCCCATCCAGGGCATCGCGCACCAGCATGCTGCCACCACGGCCGAACAGCTGCGCGACCGCTGCACCCTGGAGGTGGCCCCGCGCAAACCGCGAAGGCGCTCCCGCTCCGGCGGCCGCCAGGTAGCAATCAGCATTCAGCATTCAGCATTCAGCAGATAGCCGGCGGACACTCCGTCGGTCGTCTCACTTAACTGACTGCTGACGGCTGACGGCTAACTGCTAACTGCTAACTGCTAACTGCTAACTGCTAACTGCTGACGGCTGACGGCTGACTGCTGACTGCTAACTGCTAACTGCTAACTGCTAACTGCTAACTGCTAACTGCTGACTGCTAACTGCTGACGGCTGACGGCTAACTGCTAACTGCTAACTGCTAACTGCTGACGGCTGACTGCTGACGGCTGGGTCGGCGAGCAGTAGCCGCAGCACGTAGGGCAAGATCCCGCCGTGGCGGTAGTACTCGATCTCGATCGGTGTGTCGATCCGACACTTGACCTGGAACGAGAACTCACCGCCATCGGCGCGTTTTGCATGTACGGTAAGTAGCTGGCCAGGCACGAGCCCGTCAGTAATGCCGCCGATCGAGAACATCTCCCGCCCGGTCAGACCCAGCGAATCGCGTGTCTCGCCCGGCAGGAACTGTAGCGGCAGGACACCCATGCCGACGAGATTGGAGCGATGGATCCGCTCGAAGCTTTCGGCGATGACTGCACGGATGCCTAACAGCGCGGTGCCTTTCGCGGCCCAATCGCGCGACGAGCCGCTCCCATACTCCTTTCCAGCGAGCGCAACGAGGGGCACGCCTTCGCCCTGATACTCCATCGACGCTTCGTAAATCCTTTGGACGTCGCCATCGGGCTCGAGCGTCCAGTCCGCCGGCAGCTTCAGCGTCCAATCGCCTTCCTTACCGGGCACCAGCTCGTTCTTCAAGCGCACATTGCCAAAGGTGCCGCGCATCATCACCTGGTGATTGCCGCGCCGTGCGCCGAAGCTGTTGAAGTCGCGCAGTGCGACACCGTGATCCAGTAAGTACCGTCCGGCTGGACTGTCCTTCGGAATCGACCCAGCGGGCGAGATATGGTCGGTCGTGATGGAGTCGGCCAGCTTGACCAGCACGCGCGCATTGTCGATGTTGTGGAGCGGCGGCGGCGTGGGCGACAGATCCTCGAAAAACGGTGGTTCCTGGACATAGGTCGAGTTCGGGTCCCACTCGAACAAGTAGCCCCGCTCTGGCAGCGGGAGCGCCTGCCAGCGCTCGTCGCCGTCGAACACCTCGGCGTACTCCTGGGCGAACAGGTCGGGCCCGACGGCTTGCTCGAGCGCCTCGCGCACCTCGGCCTGGCTCGGCCAGATGTCACGCAGGTAGACGGCGTTGCCGTTCCGATCCTGCCCGATCGGATCGCGCGTCAAGTCGATATCGACCGTGCCTGCCAGCGCGAACGCGACGACCAGTGGCGGCGACGCGAGATAGGACGCCCGTACCTGTGGGTGAATCCGCGCCTCGAAGTTTCGATTGCCGCTCAGCACCGCGGCGACGACCAGGCTGTTGTCCTGAATTGCCTGCGCCACCGGCTCGGACAGGGGTCCGCTATTGCCAATGCACGTCGTGCAGCCGTAGCCGACAACGTGGAATTGCAACGCCTCCAGATAAGCGAGCAATCCGGCGCGCCTGAGATAGTCGGTCACGACCCGCGAGCCTGGCGCGAGGCTGGTCTTGACTGCCGGGTTGACGCTGAGCCCCTTCTCGACCGCCTTGCGGGCCAGAAGGCCCGCCCCGAGCATGACCAGTGGATTGGACGTATTGGTGCAGCTGGTGATCGCCGCGATGGCCACCGAGCCGTGCCGCAGACGCGCCGTGCGTCCCCCGATTTCAATGTCGACCAGCGGCCAATCTTCGGTCTGCACCGGGAGTTGCGTGACGGTACCGGCGTTGGCATCGACGAGCTTGATCGAGCCGCCGCCGTCGCCGTTGTGATGCGCCTTGAACTGGTCCGGAAATGCCACTCGGATGCTGTCGGCGACATCGGCCAGGTTAACCCGGTCCTGCGGCCGGCGCGGCCCTGCCAGGCTGGGCTGAACCGTCCCCAGATCGAGCTCGAGCAGCTCGTCGAACTCAGGCTCCGTTCCCGCGTCGGTTCGGAACAGGCCCTGATCCTTGCTGTAGCGCTCGATGAGGTCGATCAGCGCTGCGTCGCGATTGGTCATCCGCAGATAGCGCAGCGTCTCCTCGTCGACCGGGAACATGGCCGCCGTGGCCCCGTATTCGGGGCACATATTCGAGATCGTCGCCCGATCCGCAAGTCCAAGCTGACTCAGCCCCGACCCGGTGAACTCGACGAAACGACCAACGACACCGCGCTTGCGCAGGATCTGGGTGACCGTCAGGACCAGGTCAGTCGCCGTCGCCCCCTCGGGCAATTGCCCACGAAACCTGAAGCCAACCACCTCGGGTGTCAGCAAGTAGAGGGGCTGGCCGAGCAGCACCGCCTCGGCTTCGATCCCCCCGACGCCCCAGCCGAGCACGCCCAGGCCGTTGATCATCGTCGTGTGGGAGTCGGTGCCGACCAGGCTGTCCGGGTAGGCCACGCCGTCCTTGCGGAAGACGACGGGGGCCAGATACTCCAGATTGACCTGGTGCACAATGCCACGGCCGGGCGGCACGACACGGAAGTTCTCCATGGCTTGCTGCGTCCAACGCAGCAGCGCGTAGCGCTCCTGGTTGCGCTCGTACTCGCGCTCGACGTTCAGCATGAAGGCGTCGGCGCTGCCGAAGTAGTCGACCTGGACTGAATGGTCGATGACCAGGTCGGCCGGGACGAGTGGATTGATGCGTTTGGGATCACCGCCTAACCGAGCCATGGCCGAGCGCATCGCGGCGAGGTCGACGGCCGCGGGCACACCGGTGAAGTCTTGCAACAGGACACGCGCTGGATAGAACGGAAACTCGTGCTGCGTCTCGCCACGCGGCGTCCAGCGCGCCAGGCGCTCGACCTCGGTGTCGCGCACGACCCCGTTGCCCACATGGCGCAGCAGATTCTCGAGCAGGATCTTGAGCGTCATCGGCATCCGCTCGACGGCACCGAAGCCCTGCTCGAGCAGCGTGTTCAATCGGTAATAGGCGACCGGGCCGGCTGCCGAATCAAGGCGAGCGCGCGCGCCGCCAAAGGCGCCGTCCGCCGTAGAGCTGGAGGTCATCGAAGCGATCTCTCCCTGAACCCTAATCGTAATCCCAGCACGAGCTAACCAGCGCACTTCTTGAGTCTGCCGCGTCTCGCTCGCGCCGCGCCGTTGCCTGCCTACCTCCCGGTATCGCCGGGGCGCCGCCTGGACCCGTGCCCGTAGCCACCCGGCTCTCGCTCGCGCCGCGCCGTTGCCTGCCTACCTACCGGTAT
>DASXRR010000033.1:0-20468 GCA_036506475.1 Chloroflexota bacterium | reverse complement strand
GGCCAACGCGATTTAGACGAGCGGGCGGGCGGTGGGCGGGATCGGCGCGGGCAGGAGCGTTTCGCCCATCAGCCAGGTGTCGACACCAGCGGCGCATGAGCGGCCTTCGGCGATCGCCCAGACGATCAGGCTCTGACCGCGACCCATGTCGCCGCAGGCGAACACGCCTGGCTCGCTGGTCATAAACGTCGCGTCGCGAGCAACGTTACCGCGCGGATCGAGTTCAACGCCGAGGTGCTCGAGCAGGCCTGCGCGCTGTGGGCCCAGGAAGCCCATGGCCAGGAGCACCAGCTCGCACTCCAGTTCGAAGTCGGTGCCTTCGATTTTTTCGAATTTGCCGCCGACAAGGCTTACTTCATGGGCCCGCAGCGCCTTCAGGTTCCCTGCCGAGTCGCCGAGGAAGCACTCGGTATTGACGCTGTAGACGCGCTCGCCACCTTCCTCGTGCGCCGACGACACGCGAAACACGTTCGAGTAGGTCGGCCATGGATTGTTCGTTGCGCGCGTCTCAGGCGGGCGGGGCAAGATCTCGAACTGGTGGACCGACTGTGCACCTTGCCGATGCACGGTCCCGAGACAGTCCGCGCCGGTATCGCCACCGCCGATGATCACCACCTGCTTGCCATGTGCGCTGATGGTTGGCTCCGCCAAATCGCCCTCTTGCACACGATTGGAGCCCGGCAGGTACTCCATCGCTTGGTAGATGCCAGCGAGGTCGCGGCCAGGAATGGGCAGGTCGCGCCAGGCGGTGGCGCCGCCGGCGAGGACCACCGCGTCATATTCCGACCGCAGCGTGTCGATGTTGGAGGCGTCAATCGTGGTGGAAGTCAAAAATGAAGTGCCTTCGGCCTGCATCTGCTCGATGCGTCGGTTCAGGTGACGCTTTTCCAACTTGAACTCCGGAATCCCGTAGCGCAAAAGCCCGCCGATCCGGTCGGCGCGTTCGAAGACAACCACGTCATGCCCTGCACGCGTCAACTGCTGTGCAGCGGCCAGGCCGGAGGGGCCGGAGCCAACGACGGCGATGCGTTTGCCGGTCTGGACAGACGGAGGACGGGCCGCGATCCAGCCCTCGTTCCAGGCACGTTCGACGATCTCCAGCTCCACTTGCTTGATCGTGACTGGATCCTGGTTGATCCCCAGGACGCACGCGGACTCACACGGCGCCGGACACAACCGACCGGTGAACTCCGGAAAATTGTTCGTGGCGTGCAACCGTTCGATGGCGTCGCGCCAGTGATCGCGGTAGACCAGATCGTTGAAGTCCGGAATGAGGTTGCCCAGCGGACAGCCGTTGTTACAGAACGGAATGCCGCAGTCCATGCACCGACCGGCCTGCGCCACGAGCGACTCGCGCGGGAACGGCGTGTACACCTCCTGCCAGTCCAAAACGCGGACCGGAACCGGACGTCGCGTGGGCGTCTCGCGCTTCCACTTCAGAAATCCGGTCGTCTCACCCATGCGCGGTAACCATGACCCGTCCGAGCGCCTCGTGGTCCGACAAGCCGTGCTCCTCAGCCTCGCGCATGACCGTCAGCACACGCTTGTAGTCGCGCGGCATGACCTTGCGGAAGCTCTCTACGGAGTACGACCAGTCGAACAACAAGCGGTCAGCGATCGTGGACTCGGTCAGCTCGAGGTGCCGCCGGACGATCTGGTAGAGCCACTCGCGATCATCGAGCTCGAGCGGTTCGAGCTCAACCATCTCGGTGTTTACGCGCGCGCGAAATGAGTTGTCAGGATCGTAGACATAGGCAATGCCGCCGGACATGCCGGCGGCGAAGTTGCGCCCAGTCGACCCCAGTACGACGACGCGTCCACCGGTCATGTACTCGCAGCCGTGGTCGCCGACGCCTTCGACGACGGCCGTCGCGCCGGAGTTGCGGACGCCGAAGCGCTCGCCGACGACGCCGCGGATGAACGCCTCGCCCGACGTTGCGCCGTACAGCGCGACGTTACCGGCGATGATGTTCTCTTCGGCGACGAACGTCGCGTCGCGATCTGGCCGCAAGATCACTTTGCCGCCAGACAGTCCTTTGGCTGCATAGTCGTTGGTATCACCTTCGAGGCGCAGCGTGATGCCGCGCGGCAGGAACGCGCCAAAACTCTGGCCAGCCGATCCGCGCAGGTGGATCTCAATGGTGTCGTCGGCCAGCCCCTTGCCGCCGTGACGGCGGGTCACTTCAGAGCCCAGCAGGGTGCCCACGCTGCGATTGGTATTGCGCACGGGCAGCTCGATGCGCACGGTCCAGCCGAGCTCGAGGGCCATCTGCGACCGCTCCAGGAACTGTTGGTCGAGCGCCTCGTCGAGGTGATGATCCTGCGGCTTCGTCTGGTGCAGGTCCTGGCCCGGATAGGGATTGTCGGCGACGGTGAAGATGGGCGTCAGGTCGAGTCCGTTCGCCTTCCAATGGTCGACCGCGGCGCGAGTCTCGAGCATCTCGGCGTGGCCAACGGCCTCGGCGATAGATCGGAATCCGAGCGCCGCCAGATGCTCGCGCACCTCCTGCGCCAGGAATTCGAAGAAGTTGACCACGAACTCCGGCTTGCCCGCGAACCGTTGGCGGAGCACCGGATTCTGTGTAGCCACACCTACCGGACAGGTATCGAGATGACAGACGCGCATCATTACGCAGCCACTCACGACCAGCGGTGCGGACGCGAATCCGAACTCCTCCGCGCCGAGCAGGGCCGCGATCACCACGTCGCGCCCGGTCTTGAGCTGCCCGTCGCACTGCACGACGATGCGGTCGCGCAAGCCGTTCTTGACCAACGTCTGCTGCGTCTCGGCGATACCGAGCTCCCACGGTGCGCCGGCGTGCTTGATCGACGTCAGCGGCGAGGCACCGGTCCCACCGTCGTGGCCGGAGATCAGCACGACGTCGCTGCGCGCTTTGGCCACACCCGCGGCGACCGTCCCGACACCAACCTGGGCGACTAGCTTGACGTGCACCCGCGCGCGCGGATTGGAGTTCTTCAGGTCGTGGATGAGCTGCTTGATGTCCTCGATAGAGTAGATGTCGTGATGCGGCGGCGGACTGATCAATCCGACACCGGGCGTCGAGTGACGCGTCTTGGCGATCCACGGATAGACCTTATGGCCAGGCAATTGTCCGCCCTCGCCCGGCTTGGCACCCTGGGCCATTTTGATCTGCAGATCGTCCGCGTTGACCAGGTACTCCGAAGTCACGCCGAAACGACCCGAGGCAACCTGCTTGATCGCCGAGCGCCTCCAGTCGCCATTGGCCTCCCGCACATACCGATCTGCATCTTCGCCACCCTCGCCTGTGTTCGATTTACCACCAATCCGATTCATGGCGATGGCGAGCGTCTCGTGGGCCTCTTTAGAGATGGAGCCGTAGGACATTGCACCGGTGGCGAAACGCTTGACGATCGCACTCACTGGTTCGACTTCGTCGATGGGAACTGGAGGGCGGACTCCGTCGCGGAAGGTGAACAGGCCGCGCAGCGTGGCCAGGCGCCGCGACTGATCGTCGACCAGCTTGGTGTACTCCTTGTAGACGTCGTAGCGCTTGGCGCGTGTGGCGTGCTGCAGCTTGAACACTGTCTCCGGATTGAAGAGGTGGTATTCACCTTCGCGTCGCCACTGATACTCCCCACCGAGGTCCAGGTCGCGATGGGCACGCTCGTCGGGTCGCTCGGCATACGCCACGCGGTGACGACGCCCGACCTCCGCGGCAATCTGATCCAGGCCGATGCCGCTGAGGCGCGAGACGGTGCCAGTGAAGTATTCGTCGACCAGGTCTTCGGACAAGCCGATAGCTTCGAAGACCTGCGCGCCGGTGTACGAGGCGACGGTCGAAATGCCCATCTTGGACATGACCTTGAGGACGCCCTTGCCCGCCGCCTTGACGTACTTCTTGATGGCCTTACGCGGGTCTGCGTTTTCGAGGCCGTACAAGCCTTGCGCAATCAAATCCTCGAGCGACTCGAATGCGAGATACGGATTGATCGCACCGGCGCCGTAGCCGATGAGCAGCGCCATGTGATGCACTTCGCGTGCGTCGCCGGTTTCTACCACCAGACCCACCTGGGTGCGCGTCTTCTCGCGGATGAGGTGGTGATGCACCGCCGAAGTCAGCAGCAGCGACGGAATCGGGGCACACTCCTGACTCGTGTTGCGGTCCGAAAGGACGATGATCCGTTTGCCGTCGGCGATGGCTTGGGAGGCCTCAGTGCAGACCTGGTCGAGGGCGGCGCGCAGGCCCGGGCCGCCGTCTGCCACGCGATACAGACCCGAGATGACGTGTGCCGCCAGATGCGGATAGTGGCCGTCGTCGTCGATGTGGATCAATCGTGCGAGCTCGTCGTTATCGAGGATCGGGAAGGGCAGCTCGAGCTGGCGGCACGAGTCCGGGCCGGGCTCGAGCAGGTTACCCTCGGGACCGATCGTTGCCGACAGCGACGTCACCAGCTCTTCACGGATGGCATCCAGCGGCGGATTGGTGACCTGCGCGAACAGCTGCTGGAAGTAGTCGAACAAGAGTCGCGGGCGATCCGAGAGCACCGCGAGCGGCGTATCCGTGCCCATCGAGCCGATCGCTTCGTAGCCGTCGCGGGCCATTGGCGCGACCAGCAGCTTGAGCTCCTCGTGCGTGTAGCCGAAGATCTGCTGGCGCCGCTGCACCGATTCGTGGCTGAACGTGACGTGCTCACGGTCGGCCAGGTCGTTGAGATGGACGAGCCCGTCCTGCAGCCACGCGGCGTAGGGCTGCTGCGCGGCCAGGTCAGCCTTGATCTCCTCGTCGTCGACGATGCGCCCGCGCACCGTATCGACCAGCAACATCCGCCCGGGCTGCAGGCGGCCCTTCTTCACGACGCGGGCCGGGTCCATGTCGACCACACCCGTCTCGCTGGCCATGATCACCCGCTCGTCGTCGGTCACCCAGTAACGGCTCGGGCGCAGGCCATTACGATCGAGCACCGCGCCAATCACCGTCCCGTCGGTGAAGGCGATCGACGCCGGACCGTCCCATGGCTCCATGAGCGATGCATGGAAGCGGTAGAAGGCGCGCTTTTCGGCGGACATCGTGGCGTGGTTCTCCCACGCCTCGGGGATCATCATCAGCACCGCGTGCCAGATCGGTCGGCCCGCCAGGTGCAGCAGCTCGAGGCATTCGTCGAAGCTCGCGGTGTCCGAGCCGGCCTGGTTGATGATCGGGAAGGCGCGCTCGAGGCCCGGGATGGCAGCGCTGCGCATCAGCGCTTCGCGGGCGCGCATCCAGTTGCGATTGCCCTGCAGGGTGTTGATCTCGCCGTTGTGGGCGATCATGCGGTACGGGTGCGCCAGCGGCCACGACGGAAACGTGTTCGTCGAGAACCGGCTATGCACCAGCGCCAGCGCCGACTCAACGCGCGCATCGCACAGGTCTGGGAAGAACTCGGCCAGTTGCGGCGTGGTCAGCATGCCCTTGTACACCAGCGTCCTCGACGAGAGTGACGGGAAGTACACGGCCAACTCATGCTCACAGCGCTTGCGCGCCACAAACAGCTGCCGATCCAGGTCGATGCCCGTTGCGCCCTCGCTGTCTGCGACGAACACCTGCTTGAAGTCGGGCATGACGCCAAGCGCGGTCTTGCCGACGTTGGTCGGATCGGTCGGCACGTCGCGCCAGCCAAGCAGCCGTAGGCCTTCCTCTTTGAGGATGGCTTCGATGCGCTCGACGGGCGGTGCCTCGCGCGGCAAGAAGCACAGCCCGACGCCGTACACGCCTGGCTCCGGCAGCTCGAAGTCGACCTCGGCCCGCAGGAACGTGTCGGGCACCTGGATCAAGATGCCCGCGCCGTCGCCCGTATTTGGTTCAGCGCCCTGCGCGCCGCGATGGTCGAGGTTGCACAACGCGCCAAGCGCCGTATCGACGATGGCGCGGCTCGGCCGACCCTTGATGTCGACGACGAAGGACACGCCGCACGCGTCGTGCTCGAAGCGCGGGTCATACAGCCCCTGCCGCTCGGGCAGGCTGCTAAACGGGAGTCGCGGATAGTCTGAGGTACGGTCTGCCTTCGTCATCTCGCCCCTTACCCATGGTGGGTGGCCTTTGGGCGCAGGGGACGACGTCGGCCCGGCTGCGAATCAGTAGGATAGCGGCTCCAGCCGCGCGCGTACACAGGCAGTTGCAGGCGCAGCGTCGTGCTGTCGATCTGGGCGGCGGGCGTTCGTATAGAGGAAAGGAGAACGAACGCTCATGGCTGAGCTGAAGACGCTCATGACGGGTCTGATGATTGGCGAGTCGGCACGCTGGCATGACGGCCGGCTGTGGTTTTCCAACTGGGGCTCGCAGCAGATCATGGCCGTTGACTTGAACGGCAACAGCCAGGTTATGGCCAAAGTGCCGACGACGATTCCGTTTTCGATCGACTGGCTGCCCGACGGGCGGTTGTTGGTCGTCTCGGGGCCGGAGGCGAAACTGTTGCGTCAGGAACCTGATGGGTCGCTGGTGACGCATGCAGACCTGAGCGGCCTCGCGAAGAGTTTCAACGAGATCGTGGTCGACGGTCGCGGCAACATCTATGTCAACGGCAGCGACTTCGAGTTTCGCGCTGGCGGACCGTTCATACCGGGCATCGTCGCCCTCGTTCGCCCCGACGGCTCGGTGCGCCAGGTCGCCGACGACATCCACTTCCCGAATGGCATGCTGGTCACGCCCGACAACGCGACGCTCGTCGTCGCCGAGTCCTTCAAGGGCCATCTCACGGCGTTCGACATTGGCGCGGACGGCACTCTCTCGGATCGGCGCATCTGGGCCGAGCTTGGTCCGGCTGGCGGCGACGGCCTTACTCTCGACGCCGAAGGCGCCATCTGGACGGGCGCCATGATGGACAACAAGGGTGTGTGTATTCGCGTCGCCGAAGGCGGGCGGGTGCTCGAGCGGTTCGACCTCGAGCCTCCGCGGGGCTGCTTCTCGTGCGCGCTCGGCGGCGACGACGGCAAGACGCTGTTCATGATGGTCGCCGAATGGCGCGGCGTCGAGAACATGGAGCAGCTGCTTCGGGATCGCACCGGCCAGGTGCTGACCACGCCAGCGCCCGCGCCGCACGCTGGCTGGCCGTAGGCCTACCCGCGCTAGTGCACCTGTAGGGCGAAGCCAAAGATACTCAGGTAACGGCCAACGATGGATGCACGTGAAGTCACCGAATACTTGTTGCAGCGCGCGGCGTGGGGTGCCAGCCGCTCGAGCGGGCCGGGCGGACAGCACCGCGACAAGGCCTCAACGCGCGCCGAGCTGGTTGTCGACAGTGGGGCGCTGCTCGGCTTGCCATCCCAGCACGCCGAACGCCTCGCCGTGCGGCTCGGGCTCGACGAACGGCCGCTGCGCATCCTGAGCCAGGCCGAGCGTTCGCTTGGTCGCAATCAGGAGGTCGTCGCGGCCCGCCTGCGAACGTTGGTCGAGGGGGCGCTCGCCCCGGACCCGCCGCGGCGGCGCCCGACCCGTCCAACTCGTCGTGCGCGCGAAAAGCGCCTGGCGTCGAAAACGTACCGCGGCACGGTCAAGCGCCTGCGGCGGCCACCGGACAGCGATTGACGACCAATCAGCGGCGGGCTTGGGGCAGGGGCGCGGGCTCGAGGAATACCTCGTCGATAAAGCACCAGCCCCAGTCCTCGTCGGGCTCGAACGATTGCATCAGCGGGTCTTGTGTGGCGTGGTAGTGCTTGGTGGCGTGCTGGTTCGGCGAATTGTCACAGCACCCGACGTGGCCGCAGCTGAGACACAAGCGTAAGTGGACCCAGTCGCTGCCCATCTGCAGACATTCTTCGCAGCCGTCGGGCGTGCGCGGTCGGACGTCGCGCACCTGGTCCAGGTGGGCGCATTGCTCGCTGGTCACGGCATGGTTCTCCTCACGGTGTCGCACACACACGGCGGGCGCTGCTCGAGCAGCACGCGGTCCCAGTGGCCCAGGTCGGCGGCAGCTGCATACGTGGTCTCCAGAAAGCTGAGCAGCGTCGCGTCGGGCTGGTCGGAAGATTGGACCTCGGCGTACGGCAGCACGAACTCGCCCAGCGTCGAGTCATAGGTCGCCCCAGCGGTCGAGCGAAAGCCGGGCGGCTCGGGCACGGCGTAGCTGTAGAAGATCGGCGGCGTGTCCTGGTTGCCCGGCCAGAAGCCCGCGCTGCTGACCTCGTGCGAATAGGACTCGTGCATCACATGCGGTCCGACATTGAAGGCCGATCCTGCGTACATTGGTGCCCGGCGGCCCGAGAAGCGCGTCACCGCGAGGTCGAATGCGCCCCAGAAGAAATGGACCGGGCTGCATTTGCCCAGAAAGCCACCACGGAAGATCTTGAACACGCGGTCGGCCTGGATGAGTATTTGCCACAGCGCGTGGGCCGCGGCGGGATCGTAGCTGGCATGTGCTTGATCCTGCTCAAACGGGATCGGGTCGGCGATCTCGACCGGCATCGTCCAGATGCGCACCTCGATACCCAACGTCAGCAGAGCCGACATGACCTGGCCGTAGAAGTCGGCGACGCTATACGCGGCGAGCGGGAACGCGCGCGTCTGACCCCAGCTCGTCGTCGTAATGAGCCGGTGCTGGGTCAAGTCGAATTCGATCTCGAAGACGTGCGACCCGTAGGGGATGGGCGATGTCGTAAGCCCGCGCGCTGAGACGTACAGCGGCGAATGCCAGAAGTGATTCATCGGCGCGCTGAGGGCCATGCGAATCTTGCCGACGACCTGCGTCCAGCGATGCAGGGTCGGCCCCGTTGCGGCCCAACCGTCGATCGGAAAGGCCGGCCACGCGGTCGTGGTGCGGTCGGGTGCGTACTGGGCCATACAGAATGATGCCTTTCGTAACCTCGTTGCACTGTATGTCACGCGCGGTCTGTCGGCGGCGTCGGTGGCGATCGATCCGGCTCCGTTGCGGGGCGTCCTGCCGCTGCCCTTCTCGGCGCCGCGGGCTGGCTGCCCTGCCTGCCTGCTCGGCAATCCGGCCCAATGGCCGAGTTTCCGCTGGAGAACGCCGGCACTTGGGCACGCCAGGTCCAGCAGGTCGGGTTCGCCGAAGAATTCGCCCCGCTGTATGAACAGGCCGGCATCGTGCGGGGCTTGCTGGTCAAGATCGTCCAGAACTGCCACAACGAGATCTACCAGAGGTGCGTGCTCGACGATGGCGACCCCAACGTCGACGCGCTGCCGATACTGACACGCCAGCTAAGCCTGCTGGACGACGATCCGACGTACCAGCAGCACTGGTTCAACTGTGAGTACGGCTGGCACGGCACGCTGACCGTCCACGAGACGCTGAACGCGCCGTCGCAAAGGGCGCGTAACAGCTCGAACGGCGGCACGCTGACCATTACCCAGGACACGTCAGGCAATCGAGACTTCATGGTCGAGCTGGCGAACAAGAAAGAGCAGGCCACCGGCCACGCTGAGGGAAAGGTGCTGGAAACGACCCGCAGCGTGACCAGCGTGCCGAACTGCACGCTGACCACCGTCGCCGAAAGCGCGAAAGCGACCACCGGAACAGGCATTAGCTCACTGCGCAAAGTGACCAGCGACAAGGGCAACCTGGTGATCACGTTCAGCGGGCCGCCAGAAAACACGACCCAAGGCCAGACGGGCAAGACCGATTCGAGCTGCGGCGCAGGCGGCGGGACGATGCCGGCCATGGAAATGCCGTTGCCATCAGCACCCTGGCGCGGCACGGTCACGAGTATGCTCAGCGATCCGTTCGCCGAGAGCATCTCGGGATCGAAAACGCTGGTCTATGTCGTCAACGCAGCCGGTGTGCCGGTGACCGGCCGAATCGGCGAAGCAGGTGGCGCCATTCGCGTGCCGGCGATTCCTGGTGCAGGCGCGGTGGCAGCCGTCGTCGGCGAGCAGATCATCCCATGGCTGTCGACCATGCCGACGGGTGCAGGTGAGGGCGATCAGCCCTCAAGCACGTTCGAGCTCACGTGGGAGCTGCTGTTCGGCGAAGTGCATTGAGTGGACCGAACGAGGTGATCAGGCGTCCGTGCAGCGTCGCATTGGACGCGATGCAGCTTCCGTCATCGGAGTGCATCCACGATGCACCCAGGCCGTTGGTGATGACACCGCCGGCGGCCTGCAGGATCACCGACGCCGGGGCCACATCCCACAGTTTGAGGCCCATGGCTGTGTAGCCATGCCAGCGGCCAGCGGCGACGTTGCAGATGCCGAGCGCTGGCGAGCCCAGCGTTCGCAAGCCCAAAGCTTGATTGCTGAGCACGTTGACGACGATGGTCATATCGCGCCGCAGCTCGAGTGACGTGGGCCAGTCGATGCCAACCATCGCCCGTTCCATGGCCTCGTTGCCTTCGCCAAACTGCTCGGTCTGGATGCGCTCGCCGTTCAGCTCAGCTCGGCCGCCGCGCAGGGCCGTGTACAGGTTGCTCGCCGCCGCTTCGTAGACGACGCCGACTTGCCAGAAACCTGCTTCTCGGTAGCCAACGCACACGGCGTAGCGCGGATCGTGGTGCAGATAGTTGCTGCTGCCGCAAATGGGATCGACGATCCACAGCGGATCGGCGTCGATCGGCATCGGCTCGTCATCGGGGCCTTCTTCGGCCAGGATGGCGTGTTCGGGAAAAGCCTCTTGAATGACGTCAATGATGGCGCGCTGGACGTCGAGGGACCGCCCGACCACCGGATCGTGCGGTCCCTTCCAGGACAGATATTTGAGATCGTGCATGCCCTCGACCGCTTCCTTGCCGCCGGCCAGTGCTGCTTGCCTGGCGACGGCAAGAACGCGATCAAGATTCAAAGCTGCTCACAGCGCAAACTTCAAACTGACTCAGCCGAGAGCTTGCAGGATGGTGCGCTCCAGGATGCCCTGGACGAGGTCGATCTTGTACGCGTTGAGACTCATCGGGCGGGCCACGGTGCGGATTTGCGCCGCCGCGGCTTTGACATTGGCCTTGATGTCCTTGCCCTTCAATGCATCCTCGATCACTTTGGCCCGATAGGGCACCGGCGCCACACCGCCCAGGGCCACGCGGCCATCCTTCCACGTACCGTTCTCCACCGTGAACGCAACGGCAACGGAGGCCATGGCGAAGTCGTAGACCTGGCGGTCCTTGATCTTCGTCCAGCCCATCTTCGTCCCCGCGGCCGGTGTCGGGATGGACACGTCGAGCATGATGTCGTCGGCCTTGAGCACCGTCTCGCGCAGGACATCCTCGCGCGGTCCGATGAAGTAGCTGTCGAACGGAATCGTCCGTTCACCACCGCCGCCAACCACACGTGCCGAAGCATTCAATGCAAGCAGTGCCGTAGCCGTATCGGATGGATGGACGATGTAACACAGCTCACCGCCAATGATCGCGTGGTAGCGATTGTCGCCGGTCACGGCGAAACAAAAGTCGCCGCCTTTCTTGTAGCAATTGAAGCCTTCGCCTCTGAAGAACCAGCAGCGCGGTCGCTGATTGACGTTGCCACCCAGCGTGCCGAAGTTGCGGATCAAGGGCGACGCTACCGACAGCACGGCCTGCGTCAGCAAGGGATACTGCTGTTGCAGCTCCTTGCTCTGGGCGATCTCGGTCAGCGTGGCGGTCGCGCCGACTGTCGCGCCGTTGGCCCCAACGGTGATCTTGTTCAGACCAGGGACGGTGGTCAGGTCGATCAGGGCATCTGGAATCGGCATTCCTTTGCCGGTGATCCAGTCCTTCATGATGCCGCCGACCAGGTCGCTTCCGCCGCCGAGCACCTTCGCCTTCGGTCCTAGCTGAACCAGGACCTGGGTCGCCTCGGCCACGGATTGCGGCTCGTACAGCTCAAACTCTTTCATGTGTGTCTTCCCCTTCAGGCGGAGGCGCGCAGGCCTGCGAGCACGCGCTCGCGGGTGAGCGGCAGTTCAGTCATCCACACGCCGACGGCGTTGTAGACGGCGTTGGCCACGGCCGGACCCTCCGGACCCATGGCCGGCTCGCCGATACCATGCGCGCCGAAGACGCCGTACTCCTTGGGATGCTCGACCAGGATGACGTCGATCTTCTCAGGTACGTCCTTGATCGACGGGATGCGGTAGTCGAGCATGTTGCCGTTCAGCGGCAGCCCGGTCGCCTTGTCGGTCAGCAGCTCCTCGTACAGCGTCGAGCCAAGCGACATGACCACGCCGCCCTCGATCTGCTGTTCGAGACCCATCTTGTTGATGACGCGGCCTACGTCATGCGCGGCCACGAAGCTAACCACCTTCACCTCGCCAGTGACGGTGTCGACCTCCACCTCGGTGGCGTGGGCCGCCCAGGCAGTGCGCTCCCAACGCGGATCCTGAAGGTGGACGCCGCGGCCGATCACCGCGCCGCCACCGAAGGTGACGACCTGACCGATCTTGGCGCGGAACGCGGGATTATCCTTGGACTGGATCCACTTGCCTTCGGCCAGCTCGATCGAGTCCGGCGCAACGGGCGCCGCATTCAAGTCTGTCTTACGTGCCTGCGCCGTGAACATGCGCGCGGCGATGTCGAACAGTTGGCGCCGAACGTCCATCGCCGCGTCGTACATGCCCCAGCCACCGCTGTTCGTTTGCTGGCTGCCGCCGCTGACACCCGTGTCGGTGGTCACATCAGTATCGACTTGCGGACTGATGCTGACCGCCTCGTACGGCACGCCCAACGCCTCCGCGGCAATCATGCGCATCTGCGTGCGCTGACCAGCGCCAATCTCGGTGCTGCCCGACACGGCTTCGATCGAACCGTCCGGATTGACCAGGATCGTGCCGGTGGCCGGTTGACCGCCCGCGCCGTGGCTGCACGAGTGTGCCGCCAGGCCGATGCCGTGGAAAACGCCGGGACGAACTTCTTTCGCCTTCGGCGCATGGAACTTCTGTTTCCAGCCGATGCGATCCGCGGCCATGGTGATGCAATCGCGCAAACCCGGATTGGAAAATGGCTTGCCGGTATCCGGATTACCTGTCTCGTTCAGGTTCTTCAGCCGGAACTCGACCGGGTCCATGCCGATGGCGTACGCCGCCTTCTCCATGACCGTCTCGAGCGCGAACGTGCCATTGGGATGCATCACGCAGCGATACGCGAAGGCGGGATAATTGTTGGTCAGAACGTCGACGCCTTCGAGTTTCAGGTTCGGGATCTTGTACGTGTTGTACATGGTGAACCAGGCGCTCGCTGCCGCGGCGAACTTGGCCGCGCCAATGTCCGCGATCACCTTGAAGTGACCCGCGACAATCGAGCCATCGCGCGCGACGCCTAGCTTCATCTCGTTGCGGAAGCGTGGTCGATGGCCGCGCGTCGTCTGGTCTTCGAGACGCGTGAGCGTGGTCTTGACCGGCCGGCCGGTGATCTTGGCCAGCACCGCCGGGTGGACATCGTCGATCTCGGCCAGGGCACGGAATCCGTAACCAGAGCCCATGTAGCCGGTGTTCAGCCAGCGCACCTGATTGAGCGGGATGTTGAACGCCGCCGCCAGACTGGCGCGATAGCCGAATGGGCCCTGATTGGTGTTGTAGGCAGTCAGGCGATCGCCGTCCCACCACATGACGCTGTTGGTCAGCTCGAGCGCCGTCTGCGCCTCGATGGGCTTGATCGCGACTTCTTCGACGACGACGTCGGCTGAACCGAGCGCCGCGTCGCCCTGGCCGCGCAGGAGTGGCGTGGCGATGTTCGAGATGGTGCCGTCGAGCTTGTTGTCGAACTGCTTGGGCGTTCCCGCGCGGGCGCCTTCAAGGAAGTCGAGCACGGACGGCAGCACTTCGTAGTCGACTTTGATGGTGCGGATGGCTGCATCGGCGATCTCGTCCGACTCGGCGCCGACGATCGCGACCGTGACGCCGGCCATGAATACTTCCTCGGCAAACAAGAATCGGTCCGGCGGGCCGGCGCCGAGCTTGATGTCCAGATACTGGCGCGGCGTATTGAAGCGGTGCAGCACCGCGACCACGCCGGGCATCGACTCGGCCGCGGCCGAGTCGATGGCTTTGACCTTGGCATGCGGATGCGGACTGCGCAGCGCCTTCATGTAGATCTGGTTGGTGACGTTCATGTGCTCGACGAAGTTGCCGAGCCCGGTCACCACGCCGAAACCCTGGGTCCGGATTTGCGGCTGTCGAATAACCTTCAGGTCCGCGTCCGCGATTTGTGCGCTCGGATTCTGCACGACGGGCACCTGATAGGCGCCGCCGTTGACCGCCGCGTGAATACCCGCGATGGCCTGAGCGAGCTCCGGAGTGGACACGCCCAGTCCGAGGAATTCACGACTGGCAAGCAGCGCCGCCCACTGGTCCATGGACAGCCCGAGGGCGTAGGTCCTATCCGCGACGACTCGCAGGAGGTCCACACTTAGTGGTGGCATCAGTATCTCCCTCGCCCTCTACTTGACGGCGTAACCCGCTTCGGCAAATGCCTTGCGGATCGCGTCTTCGTTGATGACCGTGTCGTCGTACGTGACGTTGGCCGTCGTGTCGTTGCCGCTAACGCCGGAGATGCCTTGGGTCTTGCGCAGCTCCAGGTTGACGTCGGCGATGAACTCGGGCGAGCCGAGCTGTGTGACGAACGTGAACGTCTTCGACACCAGCGGCGTGGCACGCACCGGAGCCGGACCGAGCACGACCGGCTTTGTCTGCCGCGGCGCACGCATCTCTGCGCCGGCCGCCTGCACCGACGAGTAGATCTTGGGATACTCGCCACAGCGGCAGATGTTGCCGGCCAACGCCTCGCGGATCTGGTCATTGGTCGGGTTCTGCGTGGTCTGCAACAGCGCGTAGCTACTCATGATGAAGCCGCGCGTGCAGATGCCGCACTGGTAGCCACCCTGTTGCCAGAAGGCACGCTGGATTGGATGCAGGCCCTCGATGCCGGGACCCTGCCTTATCCCTTCAACCGTGAGAATCTTCTGGCCACGGCCGAGTCGCGCGGTCAGGACGGTGCACCCGTTGACCGCCAGGCCATCGACGACCACGGCACACGCGCCGCATTGCGCGCGGTCGCAGCCCAGGTTCGACCCAGACAGGCCGAGCTGGCGACTCATGGTCGTCCACAGGCTCTCGCGCACGTCGACGGTCACTTCGCGGGTGGCACCGTCGAGATTGAGCGTGACGCGGCGCATGGTGCGCGGCAGCGTGCTAGCGGCTTGGGCCGCCTGTGGCGCAGGCTGTTGCTGTATTGCCGGCTGCTGGGCAGGTGCCGCCTGACCTGGCGCCGGCGCCGCTGGTGGCGCGACCTGCACGGCCGGGCCGCCTGGCGCGGTCTGCACGACTTGCGGGGCGGGCGCAGGTTGTGAGCGTGTGACGAGCGCGACGCCGCCACCGACCACCGCGGTCGCGGCGACGCCAATGCCTGCACCAGCGATGAAATCCCGTCGGGTGACGACGGGTTGCGCACGTTCGGCTGCGTCGCGCTCAGCGGCGTTCGACGAATCCGCTGGACCCGCGTCGTCTGCCATGGAGATCCCCCTTCACACCGTGCGCGTCACGTGGGTTTGCCAACAGGACGCAGCCGCCCGCCGCACGGTGGTCAAGAAGTGGGCTGCTGTTTACGCCCCGCCGCTGCGCAGGGTACGCACGGCCTGACGAATCCGTCAACTGATTGAGCCCTTTGGGTCTCGGGCCCGGGCTGCGGAAATCAATGAAGCGCCAGGGGCAGGAGCTTCCGCGGGTGAACCTCTTTACACCGCTCGCGTTGTCTCTGATGCCCAGCACACGTCAATAGGTTTTGAGAGGGTTTGAACCACAGTGATAGGATTCAGAGGGTTCGTGGAGGGACCGCCAGTTTGGCAGACGAGTGGCTGACACTGGATGTCGAGCCGTGGTAGTTGAAGGTGTCCAAGCCAACCGTGTATCGACGCATTGCTGCAGCCCGGCCGTGCTGGGCCGAAAAACGAGCCCTCGGCCTAGCGGAACCTGAGTGAGACCAGGAGCTACGCGACTAGGCCAGCGTACCCGGACGAAAGCTTGTAGCACCGTCACATGAGCAGCACGAGAGACCATCTCCACGAGCTCGTCAACGCGCTACCCGAGGACCTCGACGAGTCGTCGCCGGAAGCCCAGCGCTTGATCGCGGAGATGCTCAGCCTTCTCGGACGACTCGGCATAGACACTCGTCGGTACACGGCGCAGAGTGATCCGCTCGCGCAGGTGCTGCTGAGCGCGCCGATCGACGACGAGCCGGATAGTAAGGCCGAGCGCGACGCCGTGGCGGAGGCGCGTGCAGAGATGAACGGGCGGCGTGCAAGTCACCAGAGTGTCCGGCGGCAGGTCGAAGCCCGCGACGAGGAGTGAGCGAGCGCACCGACCAGTCATGGCGGATCGAGTGGTGCAGGCGAGCACAGCGAGATCTCGACTCCATCGACCGTCAGACGGCAATGCACATCCTGGATGCGCTCGATCGTCTCGCAGAGCACCAGCACGGCGACGTGCGCCGCTTGCAGGGATCGATCCACCCCAGTGGCGCTTGCGCGTTGGCGACTGGCGCGTGCGCTTCGGGTACGACTTCGCCGAGCGAACCATCCTGGTGCTGCGCGTATTGCCGCGCGGGCGAGCCTACCGCGACTAATGTGGCGGCGGCGCATACGAGAGCGCCCCGCGTTTGGCCGGTGACCCAGGGCTGGTCACGCGACAGTGCAGTCGCGGTTAGGGCGGGTGTTGTGAGCGCTATTCGCCGGACAGCAGCTCGAGGACGGGCAGCGTGTCGATGTCGCCTAGTAAGGAGCGGACAGCTTCGCTGGCGTCGAGCAAGTGGCGACGCCAGTGCTGCTCGGCGCCTGGGCCGTCGCCGGCCTCGATCAGCTGCAGCAGCCGTTCGTGGCCCTCGACGATGACGTGTAAGTAGGCGCCGCGATAGCCCTGCCATTCGCGGCTCAGGCTGGCGATGAAGCGCGCGTTCTGGTTGTCGATGATGGCGCCGAGCATGCCGATCAAGATCGACAGGGTCTTGTTGCCACACAGCTCGACCAACGTCGCGTGAAAGCGCGCCGAGGCCGCGGCTCGAATGGCAACGTTGTTGCTTGCGCGCAGCTCTTCCTCGTGCACCTGGCGCAGGACCGCGATGACCTCGGGTGAGCGCTGTTCGGCGACCATGCGCGCCGCCGCGGGCTCAATGGCCAGGCGGGCCTGGTGCACGTCGCCCAATGTGGCGCCGCTGACTTCGAGCAGCAGCGCCGCGTGCCGCGCGGCCGTCCGCGGGTCGGGCATGCGCACCCGTGGTCCACCCCGCGCGCCACGCCGAATCTCGAGCAACGACTCCGATTCCAGAATCCGAAACGCCTCGCGCAGCGTCGGCCGCGAGACCGCGAACTGCTGCATCAGCTGGGTCTCGCCGGGCAAGGCGTCATCCTCGGCCAGCTCGCCGCGAGCGATCCGCCGGCGCAGCTGCGCGGCCACCAGCTCGGCGGTCTTGGGCGCGCGGACCGCGTTCATCAGCCGAGCGGCACGCCTGGGCTGTGGAGCTGGGCTCGACGGGTCGTGCATGGTGGCGGCTCAGAATACTGCGGTTAGCAGGCCACGGCTACCGTACTCGCCAGGCAGCGCTTCGCCAACCGAGTACCCTGCGAGAAGAGTCGGATCATGCTCGATCACAACGCACATGCAACGAGCGTCGAGCGCGTGACATCGTTGGACGCTCGGCTCGACATGCGTGGCTACGCCAATCGCATGCGTTCAGCAGCGGACGCGCTGCTGAGCAATCTCAATCGAGAACAACTGGCCAAGGCGCTGTTTGCCTTCGACGACGAAGACGAGCGCCGCGACTGGGACTTCATTCCCAAATACCGACCGCGCGGTCTGCCGCTGCGCGAGATGACCGATCGGCAGCAGGTACTTGCGCAGCAGCTGCTGGCTTCGGCGTTGAGTCTGCCGGGCTATACGCAGGCAGTGTCGATCATGGCCTTCGAGAACGTGCTGCGCGAGCTGAATGCGCCGCGCGCCGGTCTCGTCGCCGCCGAGTTCCGCCACCCCGGCAAATACCAGTTCAGCTTTTTCGGCGAGCCGCACGCCGAGCAAACATGGGCGTGGCGCATGGTCGGGCACCACGTCGCGCTGAATTTCACCATCGTCGATGGCCGCTACGTGGCGCCCACACCGCTCCTGTTTGGCGCGGAGCCGGCCGAGTTCGGCGTCTTCAAGCCGCTGACCGACGACGAAGATCGCGGCTTTCGGCTGCTCGGGGCACTGGACTCCGCGCAACGTCAGCAAGCGATCATTCACGATGTCGCGCCGCCGGACTTCGTGACGCGCGTGGTGCGCAGGTTGGGCGACGAGGAGCTGCCGGGCGATCACGAGCTTGGTTTCGACTACGTCATCTCGGAGCACGATCGCGAGATGCTCAAGTGGATTCGGCACCAGGCGCGCGGTCTACCGGGTGCGGCCATGACCCTGGAGCAGCTCGCACATTTACGCGCAGTAGTCGTTGGCTACGTGGAGCGGCTGCCGAAGGAAGTGGCGCAGCAGCACCTGGAACGCCTGGAGCGCGCCGGACTGGAGCAGTTCACGTTTGCCTGGGCTGGGCACGCGGAGCGTGGCAAACCGCACTATTACCGAGTCCAGGGCCCGTCCTTCCTGGTCGAGTTCGAGAATGCGCAACCGGGCGGCGGCGTGCCTGGTGCTGGGAACCACATTCATACGGTGTGGCGCGATCCCGACAACGACTTCGGCGACGACCTGCTGCTGCAGCACTACGCGCAGGATCATCTGCCGTACGTGGTGACGCGCGAGCGGAGCTCGCGGCCGCGCGCCTGACGCCAGGTTACTTATCATACAGGTATGATCAGCGCTCAACCCGCGGCCGTCGGCGGCCTGCTGGACGATTTGCCGCGCCTGGCGTCGGCCACGTCGTGGCGCGCGTCGAGCTGGGACCGCAGCGGCGGTAACCGCGACTGGGTCGACGTGCCGGCTGGGGCGACGGTGTCGCTGCTCGACGTGGACGGGCCAGGGGTGATTCGGCATCTGTACTGGGCGGTCATCCGACCGGCGCCGAGTCAGTACCGCCAGGTGGTGCTGCGCATGTACTGGGACGGGTCGTCTGCGCCGTGCGTGGAGGCGCCGATTGGCGATCTGTTTGGCATTGCGTTTTCCACGCCGGTGCATGTGCACTCGCTGGCTATGGTCGTCAACCCGGGCAACGCCAACGCGGGCGGCTATCCGTATACGTGCGGCCTGAACTGCTACTTGCCGATGCCGTTTGCTTCGGGCGCGCGCATTGAGATTACGAACGAGAGCGATCGGCCGTTCGGCGAGCGGGGCGGCTTGTGGTACCACTTCGAGTACGAGCGCCACGCGGACGCGTCACTGATTCCAGAGACGCGCTTTCACGCGCAGTTCCGCCACGCGTGTCCCACGCCAGTGCGCGATGGCGTGCCGAAGAATGTCCAGCTGTGGGACGGCACGAACCTCAGCGAGGCGGAGAACTATCGGATTCTCGACGCGGCTGGGCAGGGCCACCTCGTGGGGCTGCATTTGCAGATCGACAATCTCGGCGGTGGCTGGTATGGCGAAGGCGACGACATGCTCTTTGTCGACCAGCCCGAGGGCGACTGGCCGCCGCGCTATCACGGCACCGGCACCGAGGAGATCTTTGGCGGCGGCGCCTGTCCGAGCACGCCCTACAGCGGGCCGTACACCGGCTTTCATCTGATCGAGGCACCCAATTTCAGCCGCCGCACGGCGATGTACCGCTGGTACCTCAATGACCCGGTGCGCTTCGCGCGGTCTTTGCGCTTCTCAATCGAGCACGGCCACGCCAATAACTTCGAAAACGACTACGCCAGCGTGGCCTACTGGTACCAGACCGAGCCCCACCTGACGTTTCCGACGCTGCCGAGCGCCGCCGCCCGCACACCACGCCCCTGGCCACGCTGACGCCGGCCAGGCGCACGCACCTGTTTGACAGCGTGTGGCGTCTGCGACAGACTTATCATACCAGTATGATGGGGTAGGCCAGGTAGGACATGAGTTTGCTGGCTGAGCTGCCGCGGCTGAGTGCGGCCGAGACC
This sequence comes from Chloroflexota bacterium, assembly GCA_036506475.1. Lineage (GTDB taxonomy): Bacteria > Chloroflexota > UBA6077 > UBA6077 > CF-72 > CF-72. The sequence goes on along the minus strand of DASXRR010000033.1, from coordinate 546 downwards.
TACCGTCAGTCGAGCTGGGACCGCTCGGGTGGCAATCGGGACTGGGTGGACGTGCCGCCTGGGACAACGTTGACGTTGCTGGAGGTACCCGGCGCGGGGGTCATTCGGCACCTGTACTGGGCGGTCGCGCAGCCGGCCCTCGGGCAGTATCGCCAGGTTGTCGTGCGCATGTTCTGGGACGGCAGCACGATGCCGTGTGTCGAGGCGCCCATTGGCGATTTGTTTGGGGTGGCGTTCGCCACGCCCGTGCACCTGCACTCACTGGCGATGACGATCAATCCGGGCAGCGCCAACTGGGGTGGCTATGGCTGGAGCTGCGGCCTCAACTGCTACTTGCCCATGCCGTTCGGGCGTGGCGCGCGCATAGAGATCAGCAACGAAAGTGAAAGGCCGTTCGGGGAGCTCGGAGGCTTCTGGTACCACTTCGAGTACGAGCGCCACGCCGACGCGTCAGCGATTCCAGCGTCTCGATTTCATGCACAGTATCGGCAGGAAAAACCGACCACAGTCAGTGCGGACAAGCCGAAGAACGTGCCGCTGTGGGAC
>DASXRR010000032.1:0-8111 GCA_036506475.1 Chloroflexota bacterium | reverse complement strand
TCAGCCGTCAGCCGTCAGCCGTCAGCCGTCAGCCGTCAGCCGTCGGCCGTCAGCCGTCAGCCGTCAGCCGTCGGCCGTCAGCCGTCAGCCGTCAGCCGTCAGCCGTCAGCCGTCAGCCGTCAGCCGTCAGCCGTCAGCAGTCAGCCGTCAGCCGTCAGCCGTCAGCCGTCAGCAGTCAGCAGTCAGCAGTCAGCAGTTAGCTGTCAGCCGTCAGCAGTCAGCCGTCAGCCGTTAGGCGTCAGCGATAACGGTCCTCCTGAACTTCGCGCTCGAGGTCGACGTCGAGGTCAACTCCCCTTGCCAAAGGCGGAACCCTCCAGGGCCGGTTGCGCGCGAAGCGCGAGGAGCTCGAGGAGGGTTGACATCCGACACAAGACCGAGATCTGTGAAGACTGACTGCTGACTGCTGACTCCTGATAGCTGATTGCTGACTGCTGACTGCTGACTGCTGACGGCTTCTATGGCGCCGTATACGTGAGTGTGTTCGACCAGGCGGAGCACCCGCCGATATTGCACGCGCGGACTCTGAAGTAGTACAGCGCACCCGAAGTCGGCGTGGACGGCGCATACGTGTGCGCATTGGCTGGCAGGTTCACCGTGGACCACGGACCGGTGTACGGATTCTGGCCGATGGTGGCCATCGTCCACTGCAGCTCGTACGATGTCTCGTCGGTGGCGTTGTCCCGCCACAGCATATATGGCGGGCCGGCGAGGCACAGCTCGCCGAACGGCGGGATACCCACGGTGCCACACATGTGCAGATCGGTCGGTGCGGCCGGGATGGGCACGATCGTCAGCGTGGTGACGAGGATCCAACCGCTGTACGCGGAGCATCCATCGGCGTTGCACGCGCGGACCTGCGCCCAGTAGCTGCTATTCGCGGCCAAGCCGCTGGCCGAGAACCGCCGATTGATGAACGTCGATGTGCTGCTCGCAAACGACCGTGATGCATACGAACCACTGACATTGGAGTACACGTCGAACGACGTGAACGGATTCGCAGACACTTCGTCCCATAGCACGTCGAAGCTGCCATTGGTAACATTTGCCGACCGCAAGTTCGTGGGCACCGACGGCAGAGTATTCACCGTGGTCGCATTGACCACATTGGACACCGCTGAACAGGCCGGCCCGTTACAAGCCATGACGCGGAAGTTGTACGCCACATTGGGTGATAGACCAGTGATGCTCGCGGACGTCACGTCGCGGCCCGGTGTTGCACCGACAATCCACAACGCCGACGCGGGCGTGACACGCTGAAACTCCAGAGCAAACACCGTTTCACTCTGTGAGTTGTCGTTCCAGCGTAACGTGGCGGTTGTGCCCGTCAACGACGTGACCCGCAAATTCGATGGCGTGAGCGGCTTGGCGGTCAATTGCTCGGCCGCGCCGACCAGATTGATTCGCGGCCTGGTGATATTGATCCGATTGTCCAAAACTGGCGTGCCCGTGGAGCTCAATGCGTTCAAGATCGTCGGCACGTTCTGATTGCCGGCGATGCTGCGCAGCGCCGCCCAGGCGCCCGTGACATGCGGCGCCGCCATCGACGTGCCGGTCATGAACCCAAAGCCATTGCCGGGGACCGAGGAGTTGATGAACGTACCCGGCGCGAGCAAGTTCAAGAAGTTGGCCGTCTGCGAAAAGCCGGCCACGTTTTCACCGGGCAGCGTGACATCAGAGGTTGCCCCGACGCTGATCGCGCTCGAGATGCAGCCCGGTGCCGCCAGGCCCTGGCGGAACGTAGGCACGCCGTTCACAATGGGCATCGCGCCGTTGCCGGACGAGATGACTGTGGCAATGCCCACCGAGCGCAGGTTGTCGATGGCGTCCTTGTAGTCAGAGTTGTCCGAATCGCAGTCGGACTGGTTGGCAAAGTTGCCGCCGCCAAGGCTCAGATTGACCGCGGCGAGGTTAAGGCCAGGGCCGATGGACAGCGCGCGCTCGAGTGCGCCGATGACGTCGGAGTCGCGCGCCAGCGCGCACGGGGCGTTGGTGTTGGCGATGTTCTGACAATCGTCCTGGTCGTTTTCTTGGAGAAACACCTTCATGGCGATGATGTTCGCTTCGGGCGCCACGCCATTCATGGTCGAGCCGCGCCCGGCGGCGATGCCCGCCACGTGCGTGCCATGGTCGCACCCGCCGATCGGACACGGCGCGGCCGTGCCTGCTCCGGCTTGCGAGTCGCCGCCATTCGGGCAGAACGAGTCGGTGCTGTGCCACCACGAGTCAGTCGAGAAGCATGCCTCGGACACCACTCGGCCGTTGAAGAACGAGTGTCCAATCTCCACTCCGGTGTCGAGTATGGCCACGGCCTGGCCAGACCCGGCGCTGCCGAGGCTGTTGCGCAAGCGGTCGCCGCCGATGAATGGAATGCTGTTGGACAGGTTCCCCGCGCGCTCGCGATCGACCGCGACACGCGTCAGGTTGGGCAGCTTGACCAGGGCATCCAGAGCGGCACTATTGGCCTCCAGCGCGAGGTGCGGAATGGACTGGTAGCGCTTGACGTGCTCCGGCTTGAACTGAGCGAGTTTCTGCACGACCGCGTCTTGCGCGGTGCGAATCGCCTGGCGCTGGGCGTCGAGCTCGTCTGTTCCGGCCAGGGCGCCTTCGGGTCGGAAAGCAGTGGGTAGCTTGAGCTGAACGATGATCGGAGCCGTACCGCGCTTCGCGGCGCTGTCGACGGATTCTTGCTTCAAGAAGCCAGCTTTGACGGCGTCGGCGACGGAGGCGTACGGACTACCGATGGTCGGCGTGTCCGCGGCGGCCGCGGCCGGTCTGATCAGCAGCGTGGCGCTCGCCACGAGCGCGCTGATAAGGAAAGCAAACGATCGACGATTGAAAGCCGGCACGGGCGGCCTCCTCCTCTAACCTGGCGTGATGCTCGCTCGAGCTTGCCGCGTACCCGAGGTGCCGACTGTCTCGTTCATCACGCGAATGACGTGACGTAGCTCACACGCCGCGCAGTACAGTCAGGCATGCGCGCGCGGCGCATCGGCATCGCGCTGCTGATCGGGCTACTGGCTGGAGGCGTAGCGGCTGTGCTGCAGCTCCTGCAGGCGGGTGCCGGCTACGACCCTACGGGCATCGGCGGGCCGCTGCGCGCACTCGAAGATGCCGCCCAGGACCTGGCCCTGCAGGCGCGCCGACCGGAGTCCTACCTTCAGCTGCCAGGCGGCGGCCAGGTGCCAGTCAGCCAGGACCCGCGCGACGCGATCGTCATCGTCGCCATCGACGAGCGCACGATCGACGAGCTCGGCGCGTACAACGGTGGTTATCCACGGCGCTACCAGGCCGATCTGGTCGAGCGCTTGCTGAGCGCACCGCCGCGCGTGATCGGGATCGACATCGGCTTCTTCGAGCCCACCTCCGACGATGCACAACTGCTGAGCGCGTTCGAGCATGCGCGGCAATCCGCGACGCGCATCGTCCTGGCCGGCGCAGGTTTGTTGCAGCGCGGAACACAAGCTGGTCACGCACCGACCGGCGAGCTGCGCTACCCGGGCGGGCTGCTCCCCGTCCCCGCGCTCGCCGAGCACTCCCAGGTCGGCCTCTCGAACGTGCTGCCCGACGAGCGCGGCACCATCCGCGCCATGCCGCTGCTGAGCCAGATCGGCGAGGTCGAGTACCCGTCATTTGGCCTGGCCAGTGCGTCCGCCTACCTGCGCCGTCCGGCGCCAATCGACGGCCGACCGGCTCCGGACACGATCGAGCTCGCAGGCAGGCGCATCCCGGTGGACAGCGCGAGCGCCGTCCGCATCAACTACTTCGGGCCACCGTCGGAGCCGTATTCAGCTGAGGCGACGTTCCGCGTGATCTCGTTCGTCGACGTTTTGCGCGAACGCGTCGACCCGTCGCAGTGGCGCGGTCGGCTCGTGCTCGTCGGTGCTAGCGGCGCGGCCGGGCTCGCCGATGACTATTGGACGCCGGCCAGTCGCGGCACAAAGATGCCCGGCGTCGAGATCCACGCCAACGTCGCCGCGACACTCCTGTCGACCCAGTTTCTGCGTTCGGCGCCCACGCTCGTTCAGCTCGCGCTCGTGCTCGGGCTGTCGATGGTCATTGCGCTGCTGGCCGGACAACTGCCGATCTGGCTTGCCAGCTCGAGCGCGCTCGTGCTGCTCGTCGGCGAGGTCGTGGCCAGCCTGTGGGCATTGTTCGCCTTCGGACTCCAGTTGCCACTGGCCAATCCAGTCCTCGGCGGCGCGCTCGCGTTTACGGGCGTCGTCGTGTGGCGCGTCGCCATCGAGCAGCGCCAGGCGCGAGCGCTCCAGCGTGCTTTGGCGTCGGTGATACCGCCGGGCGTGGCGCAGGAGATCGCGCGCGCGCCGGAGCGCGTGCACCTCGGCGGCGAGCGGCGGACATTGACCCTGCTGTTCACGGATCTCAAGGGTTTCACCAGTTTCTCGGAGACGATCGAGGCCGAGCTGGTCAGTCGTATCGTGACCGAGTACCTGGCCGAGATGACGTCGGTAGTGTTCGACCATGGCGGAACAGTTGACAAGTTCATCGGCGACTCCGTCATGGCGTTCTGGAACGCCCCGCTCGACGACGCGGAGCATGCGCGCCACGCGTGCGAGTCGGCGCTGGAGATGCAGCGCGCGCTCCAGGCGTTGAACGCACGCTGGACTGAGCAAGGCATGATGACCCAGCGCATGCGCATCGGCATCAATACCGGGCCGGTCAGCGTCGGCAACATGGGCACGCGCAAGCGCTTTGCCTACACCGCCGTCGGCGACAGCGTGAACCTGGCCGCGCGCCTGGAGCCGCTCAACGACGAGTACGGCACGCACATCTGCGTCTCGCAGGCGACAGTCGACGCCGCTGGCTCCGGCTTCCTGGTCCGGTTTCTAGACCTCGTGGCCGTCAAGGGCAAGAGCGTGCCCGTCGCGGTCTACGAGCTGCTCGGGCGGGCTGATGACCCGGCGCTGCAGGCGTGCTGGGCGCCGGTGCTCGAGCCATACCACCAGGGCGTGCGGCAGTATCGCGCGCGACGATTCGAACAAGCGCGCTCGCTTTTTCAAGCGGCCCTGGCGATGCGCGACGACGCGCCGAGCGCGCTCTACGTTCGTCGCTGCGCGGCGCTGGAGATGGATCCGCCGCCCGACGATTGGAACGGCGTGTACGTCATGCAGCACAAATAGCGTTGGCCCTGTGGGCCAACGGACTGCCGCCGCGCCGCCGCCGCCGCGTGACCGCTCACGACAGCCAGCCGTGCCATCCGCATGACGCTGCGCCACCGCCGCGCGACGGTGCATAACAAATCGCTGGTTCTGTGTGCAGGCGAATGACGCTGCGCAGCAGTCGCGGGACGGTGCATAACAAATCGCTGGCACTGCGCGCAGGCGAATGACGCCGCGGCGGCGCCGCGTGACGGTTCGGCCGAAATTGTGACACTGGCGTGACGGTTCGCGTGACGCTTTTCGGGCGCCGCGTGACGGTTCGCGTGACGGTACCCGGAGTACCCTGCGGGTGGCGGCGGGGGCCGGTGGGCCCCGGGTGCGCGTTGCGGGCCGCGGGGTCGCGGGTGGCGGGTGGTGGCGGGTGGCGGGCTCACGGATAGGGGCGCGGGGTCGCGCCGATGCGGTCAGCAGCCGAGCGTCAGCGCGCCAATGGGCGCCTCGGGTGAAACGCCTTCTTCAAGCAGCAGCAGCGGATCGCCGCCGATGAAGTAGTACCCCACGGGGTCATCCTGGAAGTGCGCCGTGGCCCCGGGCAGGTCGACGCGCCAGCCTCCGGAAACATCGGCAGCGGGTCGAGCGGCGCCGCGTTTGTCGAGGAGCTGTGCAACGCCGCCAGCATGTGCGGCGCGCACGCATTGTGGCTGAGCGTCGCCATTCCACAGCACGCTGAGCCGACGTGCGCCGGGCAGGTCGAACACCACTCGGTAGACCTGCCAATTCGGCCAGTACGACGCCGGATCCTCGGGCCAGATCGGCCAGCGCTGCTCTGCCCGGGTGAGCGGAGCGAAACGCGCCTGGCCGAACCCGAGGAATCCACGCAAGGCGGTACGCAGTGCGTCGAACACCGGCCGGCGCGAGCCATCGTCGCGCACCGCGCCCCACACCGCGGGCTGGTTGCAGGCGTTGTCGTCGATCATCTGATAGAACCCGGCCCGCGTGTAGCCGGCCGCCGACGCCAGCGCCATGGCCTGCACCGCGAATGCCGCTTGCTGCTCGAGCGTCGTCTGGATGAAGTCAGCGGCATGATCGCACGGAGCAAGCCTACGATCATCAGTTGGCATGGCATTGGTTTCCGTCAGCCAGATCGGCACATCGAGCGCAAAGCTGCGCTGAATGCCTTTGAAGATGTTGTAGACGCGCAGGATGTCATCCGGTGTCCGATACAGGTTCAGCGCCAGCACGTCGTGGTAATAGTGATTACGCGCGGCCTCGGGATCGCGCGCCAATATCGCCAGTAGACGCTCGTAGAACTGCGGCCGATTGCTGTTCTGATCGACCCAATACGAAGTGCCCGGGAATGAGACGACGGCATTCGGATTGGCGCGCTTGGCTGACAGATAGCCGACCTTCAGGAGTCGGGCAAACTCCTCGTCGGTGCCCAGCCAGGTGTGCGATCCACCGCTGCCGGGGTCGCCCACCTTGAACTCCGGTTCGTTCCAGATGATCCATTCGTCGATCTGACCGGAGTAGTACTTCACCGTCTCATACACGAAGCGCGCCCAATAGTTGTTCGGATCGTCGATGGGCAAATCGAGGTTGCGTGGCGGTGAGCGTTCGCCGAGCTCCGGATGCGCCGCGGCCCACGCCGGCGTGAATTGCAGCAAGCCACTGATTCTGGCGCCGCGATCGATCTCCGCTTTGAGCTCGGCCGCGGGCAGCGTCTTGCCCAGATTGGCGAAGTCGTCGGGGCCGCTGACTTGCACGGCTCGCCAGGCGATGACCAGCCGCTGCCAGGTTGCGCCGCTGTCGGCGAACGCAGCCGGGTTGCGGTGGCCTTCGCCGATGCCGAAGCGAGTTGTCGACCGGTTCGTGGCGACGATACGCGGCGCGGCCGGATTCAGCGGCAGCTCGCCCATCGCCAGCGGCGCCTCGCCCGTGCCGGCCTCGCCGGCCGGCATACCACCTTCGCCGGGGCCGCCCGCCGCGGGGGCAGCGCCTTCCCCAGGCCCGCCCGCCGCTGGGTCGCCACCTTCGCCGCCGGGCGGTGCACCACCACCACCGCCACCACCGCCGCCGGGTGGCGTGCCACCGCCACCTCCGCCGCCGCCACCTTGAGACACGGCGCCCGCGGCGTTGTTGGTGACTTGCTCACCAATCTGGCGCGTCACGGCCGCGGCAGTCGGATCGCGCAGATTCAACACGCTCTGCTGCAGCTGTGTGCACGTGTTGGGATCGAGCGCGCCGAATTGGGCCGTCGCTGCCGCGGCGCCAAACTCGCACGCGTTGCTCAGCTCGACCGTCGGTGCGACTTGGCCAATGAAGCCGACGCGACCGACGTGGCCGTCGGGGTCGGCCAGCAGAATCGTCGAGCTCACGCATGTGGTCACGTCGGCTCGCTGGCACTGGGTCGGCGGTGGCACCGGCGGCACCTGGTTCGGCGGCGGCGGTGGAACGCGGACGGTGACCACGTACGTTGTCCCGCGCACGAAGGCGGTCGCCGGCGGGGTGTCGGTCTGGAAGCCGCCGTTGCTCGATTGTGGGCGGACGCGGCTGACCGATGTCCCCACTGCCTGGAACACCGAAATCAGTCCGCCGCCTGGTGGAGCTTCAATCTCTACCAAACTGTTACTTGTTAGTTGCGTTTCACTGCCGTCGAAGAATGTCAGCAGCGCCACACCGGTTGGACCGGTGCGCACCTGATCGCCCGCGCCGACGGTCCGACCAGTGCTGCCAGGGACGAACGGCGCCCCGCCAATCGACACCTCGACGCTGGGCGCCAGTACGTCCAGAGTCGCGCCGACCGTGACTTGCGCCCGCACGGCGCGCGTGCTCACCGGGACGATCGAGCTCAGGATTGCCAGAACGACCAGCAGGACAAAGGAACGCATTTTCACTCAACTGCCCCGGGCACGAGGGGACTGACCCACAGCCGTACCCGAGTTGGCCGATTCTAGGCCGTCCGCGCACGCAAACCTGTAACGTGCTTCACAC
>DASXRR010000031.1:0-9515 GCA_036506475.1 Chloroflexota bacterium | reverse complement strand
GGGGTCGGCGAATGCTCATCCACAGTGCCTCTGGGCAGCTAGACTTCCGCCAGGATGAGCGCGACCGCGGTAGTACCGGCCAACCGACACACGCCCGACGCGAGCGGGCTGCCGAACGCTCGACCCCCGATCCCCGACCCCCGACCCCCAAGTTCCGACCCCCGACCACCGACCCCCAAGGCGCTGGGGCTCAGCCACGCCCTGCTCGGCCTGCCACTCTTCCTGAAAGTGCTCATCGCCAACTGCGTCGTCGTGCTGTTCGGCGTTGGGCTCGGCACGTGGTTCACGCTGACGTTTGTCGCGGACGCGTCGGGCAGTCCGCATTGGCCCGCGGTGGCGGTCATGTTGGTCGTTGGCTTCTGCGGCAGCGTCTTGATCAATGCCGCCGTCCTCACCCTGGCACTGCAGCCGCTGCATGCGCTGGAACGCACCGTCGACCGCGTTGCCGCGGGTGACCTATCGGCCAGAGCGCAGCCGGTGCTCTTCCGCGACCCGGACGTGGAACGCCTGGGCGACACCCTCAACACCATGCTGGACGTGCTCGGCGAGCACCGCGGCTTGCTCCAGAAGCTCTCCGAGCAAGTCCTAGAGGCTCAAGAAGACGAGCGCAAGCGGATCGCCCGCGAGCTGCACGACGAAACCGCGCAAGCGCTGACCACGCTGCTCATACGGCTCAAGATCCTGGAACGCGCCAAGAGCGCCACAGAGATGCGCGGCCAGATCAACGAGCTGCGCGAGCTGACTGCCGAGACCCTCGAAGCCGTGCGCAGCCTGGCCGTCGAGCTGCGCCCCGCCACGCTCGACGATCTCGGCCTGGTTGCTGCGCTCGAGGCGTACACGGAGGCGTACGCTTCGCGCATCCCGCTCCCGCTCGAATTCAGCGCCCAGGGTTTCGACGCTACCGCCGCCAGGCTGCCACCCCAGGTCGAGCTGGTCCTGTATCGCGTCGTCCAGGAAGCGCTGACCAATGTCGCCAAGCACGCGGCAGCCCAGCGGGTGCGCGTGGCGTTGCGGCTCACGCAGCATGACGTGGTCGCGGCGGTTGCCGATGATGGCCACGGGTTCGACGTGGAAGACGTGATGCGTTCGCGTGAGCGCGGCCTGGGGCTGTTTGGCATGCAGGAGCGGCTGGCGCTCGTCCAGGGCCAACTGGTGATCGATAGCGCGCCTGGCCACGGGACGCGCATCGAAGCGCGCGTTCCAGCATGGCCGTCGCTGGTACCGGGAGGTCGGGCTGCGTGACCACGGTCACTGAGAACAAGATCCGCGTGGTTTTGGCGGACGATCATGCCGTCCTGCGCGCTGGGTTGAAAGCGCTGCTGAATGTCGAACCCGACATTGAAGTTGTCGGCGAAGCGGGCGATGGTGCCGCCGCCGTCGAGGCCGCCCGCCAGGTGCAGCCTGATGTGATTGTCATGGACATCCAGATGCCGCGCATGGGCGGCCTCGAAGCCACCCGCGTGATTCGCCAGAGCGGCCTCAGCTCCAAGGTGCTGATCCTGACGATGCACGCCGAGTCCCAATACCTGTTGCCTCTGCTCGAGGCGGGCGGGTCGGGCTACGTCTTGAAGGCGGGCGCCGACACCGAGCTGATCGAAGCCATCCGCACCGTTCACCGCGGCGAAGTGTTCTTGTATCCCGCCGCCACGAAGCTCCTGGTCGACGGCTACCTGGACCGCTCGACGAAAGACGACGAGCCGCACGACGGCCTGACCGAACGCGAGCGCGAGGTTCTCAAACTGGTCGCCGAAGGCTACAGCGGCACCGAGATCGCCGAGCAGCTCGTCATCAGCCCCAAAACGGTCGACACCTACCGCGAGCGGATCATGCAGAAACTCGGCCTCCGGCACAGATACGAGCTTGTTCGATATGCCCTGCGCAAGGGGATGCTCAAAGCCGAGGGCTAGGTCTTTTGGAAAACCCGTGTGGGAATTTACCTGACGGGGAAATTGCGGTTTGACACCGCGTACTCGCGAAGGCGAGGATTGAAGTTAGCTGTCCATGCTCAACGAGCTGCGTCCCTTCCTCGAGGACCTCAGTCGCGGCCAGTTCCGACGGGCGCTTACCGAGAATCGGGTCTTCAAGGCGTGGTTCCGCACGGGCTACCCGTCCACGCCGCGCCAGCAGGCGCTCATCATGTTCAACAACGTGTTCCTGCACCTGCACCCGGTGCGGATCCGTCGTGAGAGCCTGCGCATTACCTACACCTTCTGTCTTGGCGGCCTCAGCTTCTTCCTGTTCCTGCTCTTAACGGTGACGGGCGTGTTGCTGATGTTCTATTACCGCCCGGCGACGAGCGTCGCCTACCAGGACATGAAGGACCTGGACACGCTCATCAACTTCGGGCTACTGCTCAGGAACATCCACCGCTATTCGGCCCACGCGATGGTCATCGTCGTGTTCCTGCACATGCTCAGGGTGTTCTACACCGGTGCCTACCGGCCACCGCGAGAGTTCAACTGGGCCATCGGCGCCATCCTGCTGTTCTGTACGTTCTTCCTGAGCTTCACCGGCTATTTGCTGCCGTGGGACCAGCTGGGCATCTGGGCCGTCACCGTGGGCACCAATATGGCCGGCGCGACGCCGTTCGTCGGCGAGCAGGCGCGCTTCCTGCTGATCGGCGGCTACGAGATCAGCGATAACACCCTGGTGCGCTGGTACGTGCTGCACGTGATTGGCGTGCCGCTGATCACGGCGGTGCTGATGGCCGTCCACTTCTGGCGCATCCGCAAGGACGGCGGCATCTCCGGCCCGCTCTGATGCCCGGACCGCTCGAACGCACGCCAGACATGGAGGGGCTCGACCCCGCCGCGCGCGCCGCCATCTACAAGCAGCGTGCCTCAGCGGCAGGCATCGGCCAGCCTCCGTCAGCATCCAGTGCCACACCCGCCGCGGCGGCGCCACGTCCTGCCGCGGCAGCAGCGCCCGCGGCGCCAGCCCCTGCTCGACCTGCAGCAGCAGCAGCAGCCGTAGCCGAGCGACCGGCCGGCGCCGGCGTACCGGCGAAAGTAGCCGAAGCGGCCGCCGCACGCCGCGAGCAGGTCGCCGCGGTCGCCAAGCGCGAACCAGCGCCTGGATCGCAAGAACAAGCTGAGCGGTTGGTGTATGTCTGGCCGCACCTGGTGACGATCGAGTTTCTCTCGGCCGTCCTGATTTTGCTGAGCATGATCGTGGTCTCGATCATCCTCCAGGCACCATTGGAAGGACACGCGAACGCCGACAAGACGCCGAATCCGTCCAAAGCGCCGTGGTACTTCCTCAACCTCCAGGAATTGCTGCTGCACATGCACCCGTCGTTGGCGGGTGTCATCGTGCCGTCGGTAGTGCTGTTCGGGCTCATCCCGATCATCCCGTACTTCGACCGCAACACGGCCGACGTCGGCAAGTGGTTTGGTACGCCCAGGTCGATCGCGATCTGCTGGTTCACGACCGTGTATTCGACGATCGTGCTGATCGCGCTGATCCTGTTCGACGAGTACGTCGGCGTCAAACCGCTCATGCAGAATCTGGCCACGCTGGCGCACGCGCCGATCCTGACGGATGTGAACCCGTTCGGCATTGGGGCCCTGAGCCTGCCCAACGTCATCGTGCCAACCTTTCTGATGCTCGCGCCCATCTTCGTGCTGGTGCTGCTGATCCGCGTCATCTATCGACCCGATGGAGCACGCGACTACATGTTCGCGCTCTTCACCGGGTTTGTCGTGGCGTACGTCGTGCTGACTATCGTTGGCACGTTCTTCCGCGGCCAGCAGATGATCCTGATGTGGCCGTGGGATCCGCGTCAGGTACGCATTGAATGAGCGACCAGCAATCAGCAGTCAGCAATCAGCAGTCAGCTGTCAGCTTTCAGCGGTCAGCACGGGCCGCCTTCGTGGGGTCCACACTCCCCGATTGCCAGATGGCAACGGCCTGCCGGATGGGCTGCGCGCCGATGGCTGATTGCTGAAAGCTGATGGCTGAAAGCTACTTCGAGGTGAGCTGTGGCTAAGACATCGCGCGAGCTGGGGCTGTTCGTCCCGCCCGAAAAGGAGCGCGAGCTGCGCGAGCTCGACGAGCTGGAGAGCGAGCAAAAAGCACGCGTTACGCGACGGCTCTGGTTTCGCTGGGTCGGCTGGGGCGCGGTCCTGGCGGTGCTCGGTCAGTGGAGCATCGGCTTCATCAGCTTCTTCACCCCGAAGCGATTGGGCGCCTTCGGCGGCACCGTCCCCGCGGGTGTCGCGTCCGACTTCAAGATCGGCGACGTCAAAGTCATTCGTGAGGGCAAGTTTTACGTCACGCGTGTGCCTGAGGGCTTCTTCGCCCTGTACTGGAAGTGCCCGCACCTGGGCTGCACCGTCCCGTGGGCCGAAGGCGATCCGGCTATGCCTGGCCCGCCCGGCGCCGGTGACCAGGCCTTTACCGACAAGGGCCGCTTCAAGTGTCCGTGCCACGGCTCGATCTACAACCGCTATGGCCAGATCATCCAGGGCCCCGCCCCGCGCCCGATGGACCTCTTCCCGCTGAAGATCGACCCGACCGGCAAGCTCAGCGTCGAGACGGGCCCGACCAAAGTGGTCAGTCGCTCGATCGCAACGGCCGACCAGGCCACACCCGCGCCGGGCTGACGGTCAAGACAGCGATCTAACACACATGGAAGCCAACACCCCCGCTTTGCTCTTCGCCGGCGTGTTGCTGGCCATCCTGGCCGCGGTGTTGTGGTACGCGGTGCGCGTTTCGCAGCCCCTCCCCGACGCGCCGCCCGGCCCGCCGACCGGCGCTGTCGCGATGGAGCGCAAGATCGTCGCCATCGTCGGCATGACCGCCGCCATGGCGCTCTTGTTCATGGGGTACGGCTTCCGTGAAGACACCCGCCAGGTCGACGCGCAGAACAGTCAGCTCGACATCTCGATCGGCCGCGGAGTGACGAATTTCTCGTCACTGTGTTTTCCGTGTCACGGCGAGAAAGGCCAGGGGGCAGTCGTGCCCGACGTCACGCCGCTGCGCCTGGCGCCGCCGTTGAATCGACCGGACTTGCGCCCGACGGACGCCGACGAGCGCAAGAAGACGTATGACTTCTTGTTCAAGACCATTCAGCGTGGTCGCCCGGGTACGCCGATGCCATCGTGGGGCCAAACTGATGGCGGAACGTTGCTCGACGAGCATATCAACGAGCTCGCGCTGATGATCCTGAATGGCGATCGCGAGATTTTCCTCGAGGGCTCGACGGCCACGCCCTGGGAGCACGTCGAGGAGATCGTCAAGGAGCACGTGGCGCAGGGTGTCGTGCAACTGCCCAAGCAGCCCGAAGTCGAGCAGTTGCCGTTCTATCAGGCGCTCAAGCCGAACGAGCAGCAGGGCGTGAAGACGATCCTGCAACGTGGCTGTGGCAGCTGCCACACCATTCCCAACATCCCGGGCGCGACGGGCAAGATCGGACCCGATTTGACGGGTGTTGCCACGCGCAAAGAGATCGCCGGTGGCGCCGTGCCCAACAACTCGCCCGACGACCTCGCAAAGTGGATCGCCGATCCACCGTCGCTCAAACCCGGTACGGCTATGCCCAAGCTGGGTCTGAGTCCCGATGAAGCTGCCAACGCAGCGGCCTTCCTGTACACGCTGACCGGGCCATGAGCGCGGAAGCTGTGGGACTGGTGCCCACCCGGCGAGCCACCGGGCTTTGGTGCAGTCGGCCGCGGCGGACCTGAGATCTTCCTGTGTCTAAATGGTCAGGGCGGTCGCGGCGGCATTGACATAACTATGCCGCCCACGCACGAGCCGTGGGGGGTACGCGAGATGCACGTCCGTCATCCCGACGGGCACGTCTTCAGGATCGGCCACGCGCTGAGCGAGTAGCTGCTTCTACGCTTGAGAGCCACGCGTCCGTGAACGCGTCAACGTCCAGGTCGCGCGGTGGCCAACCGACTGCCACCGCCGCGGTGACGGGATCCCACAGGAAGTTCACCAGGTCATCTGGCAGCGCAGCGTGTAACCGTCCCAGCTCCGCCTTACCCGTATCTGCTGCATAGGCCTCGGACTGGGCCGCCAACAACTGTCCCAGAGCGCCCGCCTGGCGCAGCCGCGGCAGATGCGCGACCCGCAGCTGGGCATGAATAGACAGCGTCGGTGGCACGAGCGTCACGTCAGCTGACTGCGTGACGATGTCCGCCGCATGGGTATCGCACTGGACGTTGAAGTCCATCTCCGGGCCCCACGCGGGCCAGCCCGGCCCAAGCGCGTCTTGCCAGCCCGCCGTGGCCACCACACGCGCCTCCGCGAGACTGCCCGGCCGGCTGACCTCGAGCAGCGCCAGGTTGGTCAACGCCCCGATGGCCACGACCGTTGCACCCTGGTGAATGCTGCTCTGCAGCAACTCCATTGCCTCACCGTGCCTGGCGGGCCGGGCGTGCACCTGCTCTGGCCAGTAGCGCCGATCGGACCACGTCGATTCGAAACGCTCCAGCGTCGTCATCGACACCGCCGCCCCGGCCACGACGGGAATGTCTTCTCGGCCAACGAGTTTCAGGAACTGCTCGACGCAGCCCGCTCGCCCACCCTCGGCATCGAGATTCGTCGTGATGCCCACGACCTCCACGTCAGGCCAGCCCAGCAACAGCGCCAGGGCGCACGCGTCATCTGGGTCGCCCGCGAAATCGGTATCCAGGTGGACTATGACGGTCGTTCAGAACACCTCGGGCGCGAGCAAGTCGTCGAACGTCTCACGCCGCCGCACCAGGCGGGCGTGCCCGTCGCGCACCACGACCACCGCGGGCCGCGGGACCAGGTTGTAGTTGCTCGCCATCGCCAGCTGGTAGGCGCCGCTGCTCGGAATCGCCACCAGATCGTCGATGCGCGGCATCGCCAGGTGCGCATCCCGAATCAGGACGTCACCCGATTCGCAGTAGCGCCCGGCAATCGACACGGTTGCGTCCGCCGCATCATGCATGCGGTTCGCCAGCAGCGCCGTGTAGCGCGCGCCATACGTCGCCGGCCGAATGTTGTCGGCCATCCCACCATCTACGGCGACGTACGTGCGCACGCCCGGAATGTCCTTGATCGAGCCCACTCGGTACAGCGCCACGGCCGATGGGCCGACGATCGACCGCCCCGGCTCAATCGTCAACTTCGGGAGAGCGAAGCCGAATCGATTGGCCCCGCCCGTGACTGCTTCGGCAATCGCTTTCGCCGCCTGGTCGGGTGCGATCGGCGCTTCATCGTTGGCCGTGTAGCGCATGCCAAACCCACCACCGGGGCTCAGCTCACGCAGCTCGAACCCGAACGCCTGGCGCAGCTCGGCCGCCAGCGCGAACACCCTGCGAATAGTTGCCTCGTAGGGCTCGATTTCGAAGATCTGCGACCCGATATGCGCATGCAGACCCGCAAATTCCAGGCTCGTAGCTTCGTGTATCGCTGCGGCTGCTTGCCGCGCCGCGCCCGTCTCTATGCTCACGCCGAACTTGGTGTCGGGTGCACCCGTCTGGATGTGCGCATGAGTATGTGCCTCGACACCCGGCGCCACCCGCAGCAGCACCCGCTGCCTTACAACGCGGTCAGTCGCGAGTCGCGCCAGGCGCTCGATCTCCTCCATATTGTCGACGACGATCGCGTACACGCCCGCCTCGAGCGCCATCCACAGCTCGTCCTCACTCTTGTTGTTGCCATGGAAGTACACCCGCTCCCTCGGAAAACCGCTCATGCGCGCCGCGTACAGCTCGCCGCCCGAGACCACGTCCAATCCGAGGCCCTGTTCGGCCAGCACCTGCAGTAGCCACGGTGCGCAGTACGCCTTGCCCGCGTAGCACACCAGCGACTCGCCCGCGTAGTCCGCTTTCAGGGCATCTCGATAGGCACGCGCCCGGGCAGAAATCGTTGCCTCGTCGTAGACGTACAGCGGCGTCCCGTATTCGGTCGCCAGCTGCACCACGTCGCGACCACCGAGCGTGAGATGGCCGTCGCCAGTGACCGCTGCCGAATCCGGCAGCAGCTCGAGGCCGTTCAGGGTGCCGTGCGTGAGGGAACCAGCGACCAGTCCGCGGGCAGCTCGTAGCGATGCACCCGGTCGGTCGGCTGGTTATTGCGCAGGACGCGCACGCGGCCCTTGCGGCGGATCTCCGAGTACGTGTTCTGGATCTGCACGATGCGCTTGGCGAGCAGGTTGAACACGACGACGCCCGCGCGAACGGGGCTCAGGCTGATCTCTTCGGTGCGCGGATCGACCACGCGGAACACGGGCGCTTCCTGCGGGATGCACCAGTCGAGGGCGGCATGGATCCAGCGGAAGTTGGTCGGCGAATTGTGCTCGTCGAATACTGCCAGGCCACTCAACACGCGCTCGCTGAGGTCGCCGACGAATGGTTCAGCGGCCTTGAGCAGTTGCTCGACGGTGCGCGGCTGACTCTGGCTTGCGCACGCCGCGACCAGGGCCTCGAGCGTGGAGCACGGCGCGATGAAACTGACTCGGCCGCGTGGATCGATCACCGTAAAGCGCATCACGTCCCTCACGCTGCCTGCCCCGCCTCCATTCGCCGGATCCAGCGCCCAGGGTCCCGGATTTCGGCCTCGGTTGGCAAGGTCTCCGGCTCGTGCCAGGCGCGGTTGACGAAGGCGATGCCCCGCTCGCGCACGACATGGTCGACAAAAAGTTCGCCGAGTCGGTACTGCTCCATCTTCAAGCTCAGCCCGGTGATCTTCAGGAAGACCTGCTCGATCTGTGAGCGGTTGCGTTGGCGGTGCTCGACGCGCTTGTGGATCAGTTGGAAATGCGGCAGCAGGTCGCGCCCGACCGAGTTCATGACGTGGTTCGAATAGCCCTCGGCCAGGGCCATGAGCGCCTGCAAGCGCGACATCAGCTCACGCTGTTGGGGCGTCATCAGCGCATTGATCAGGTTGTGGCCGTGGCGCAGATTGGTGACGAAGCGATTGACGATCGAGAACAAGGTGTTCTCGTCGGCGCGGCCGCGCATGTCCTCGATCAGCAGGCGCAGGTACTGTTTGAGGGAGTCGTTGAGATAGGTGCGCACCCATGGATGGAGCTCGAACTCATGGGCATGTGTCGCCTCATGCAGCGCGATCCAGCGCCGCAGCTCGTCGGGCGGCACGGCCAGGGTGTGCTCGACCTGGCGCAGGTTCGGCTCGACGAAGTACAGCTTGCCCGCGCTGATTGGCTCGGTGCCCATGAGCGAGATGTCGTATTGGCCAAGGACGCGTCGAGCGAGGTAGCCGACGAGGATGCCGATCTGCGAGCCGAGCATCATGCGTGAGGCCTGCTGAAACGCGGGCGGCGGGGCAAACCGTTGTTTGGCGACGGTCTCGCCGTAGAAGTCTTCGACCGGCTGCAGCAGGTAGCGGAAGTTGACCATGTTGGCGCGGATCCAGCCGGCCCGGTCCATCACCTCGATGTGCGTGTTGGTGAGCGAGAGCTCGTTGCCCGTGTAGTGTGCGACGGGCGCGTCGATTTCGCGCAGGAGCTGCTCGTACTGCTGCTGGAGCTGCGCCTGTGCGCCCGGGTGCAGCGCCGGCGCACGCCCAGCCGCGCGGAT
>DASXRR010000030.1:0-15297 GCA_036506475.1 Chloroflexota bacterium | reverse complement strand
TCGGCGCCTCCCACAGCCGGATGTTTCCGTCGTAGCCGCCACTGGCAAGGAGCTGCCCCTCGGCATTCAATGCGAGACCCCAGATCACGCCAGCGTGGCCCTGCAGTGTGGCCGTCAATCGTCCGCCATTCGAAGGCATGGCCGGATGCTGCCCAGAAGCGGATGCCGGTCCCACCCACCGCTCGGCCGCATCGCGTTCGCCAACAGGCGCATCCCACAGACGAATGGTCCCATCAAAACTGCCGCTTGCGAGCAACTCGCCGTGCGCGCTTAGTGCGACGCCCCGGACTCCGCCCGTGTGACCTGGGAACGCCGCCAGCAACTGCGCGTGCGGCACGTCCCACAATCGAACGGTTTCGTCGTAGCCGCCACTCGCCAGCAGCCGACCCTCCGACGTCAGCGCGATGCACCGCACTCCGCCAGTGTGGCCCTTCAATGCCATGACTGGCTGCACGTCGGCGGTTGTCTCATCCACGGACCCTTCACTGGCTGGCGATCGCCCTGCCCATCGCTCGGGTGCATCGCCCTCAGAGAAGGGCGCCTCCCATACTGTGATGTTCCCGTCAAAGCTGCCGCTTGCAAGTAGATGCCCATCGTCGCTCAGCGCAACCCCCCAGATCACACCTGTGTGGCCTTGCAGGGTCGTCAGCAACTGCCCACGTGGCGACTCGAATAGCCGTACGGTCCCATCCCAACTGCCAGTTGCCACCAGTCGCCCATTGGCGCTCAGCGCCACGGCGTACAGCGGCCCGCTGTGGACCTGCACTGTTGCCAGCGGTTGGCCTCCTGGTAAGTCCCATAAGCGGAGCACGCCATCCATCCCAGCACTTGCAAGCAGCCGACCGTCGGCGCTCAGTGCAACCCCCCAGACAGTGCCAGTGTGACCTTGCAGCGCCAGCAGCGCGGCGCGGTCCGCCACTCGCCACAGCCATACTTCTCCGGCCGACGTCCCCGCCACGAGCAACGCGCCGTCGCGACTCAACGCCACTGAAATTGGCAGACTGAAGGCCTCGGCCAGCACGGCCTCCATGAGGCAGGCGTCCGCCAGGTTAGCGTCCTGCGCGTCGATACCAGCCAGGTAAGCCTGCCGAACGGTGAGGCGCGAGAGGTCCACGTGACGTAAGTCACCGCGTGCCAGGCGCAGCAGGTTCACTATATTGCCGGGCCCGTAGCCCTGCTCCGTGGGTGTCCTGGCGCGCCAGCCATCAAGTAGTGTCACAAGACGCCGCTCGACCGCGTCCTCGCCGTAATCCGCCTGGAGCTTCTGAACAATTGGCCAGCCGATCAACCGCTCCTGACTCGCCCTTACGTAGTCTTTTCCGACTGCCTTGATCAACGGTTGTCGCAGCAGAATCGCTGGATGCTCGCGTGCGATCTCCTCGCTTACGTCCTCGACGAGGCGATCAGTCAGATACTCGAGCACTACCGATTGCAGCGTAAACGCGGCGTGCCCCCTCGCGTCGGCTCCCTCGGCCCGCTCCACAAGCGAACGGCGGAGCAGGGCCTCGGTTGCCTCCAGGACGGCCCCACGCTCAACTCGCGACCCCACGTCGCCAATCAGTTGCGAGATGCTCACTGGCTCTCGTTCGACCGCCAGAAGGCGCAGCACGCTCTGCTCGAGTGCCGAGCTGCGCTCAATCTGCTCAGCGAGTAGGCGCCGGATTCCGCCGAACAGCATGCCCGACCCCGACTCGTCCAGAAAGGCCTCGAGCTCGCCTCCGAATAGCTCACGGATGCTTTCGCCGACCACTTTCAGCGCCAGGCCATTGCCCCCGAGGCGATCGACCAGCGTCGACCATTCGTGCGGACTACCAGACAGCCCCTTGCCAGCCAGCAGTGTCTGACCGTCGGCGACGCCCAAACCATCTAGATGAAAACTGCGAGCCGCCGCGCCGCGCAGTATGGCAAAGTCCGGCGGCGACTCGCGGCTGGTGACGAGCAGGCAGCTGCGATGTCTTCCTTCGCCAATAGCTTGCAGTAGCTTGCCGTAGCCGGCGTAGCCCTCGCGGTAGCCGCCCCCAGCATCGCCGGGCTGCAGCAGCGTCTCAAAATTGTCCAGTACTAGCAGGCTCCGCCGCTGCTGCAGCAACTGCAGCAGGACCCTCAGCTGTGCGACTTCACCCTCTGGCGCGACTACTCGCTGGCCAGACAGAAAGCCAATCGCCCCTGCCATCCAGTCGTCGATCGGCGGCGCGTCCCGAAGGCTCCGCCAATACAGCCGCTCGAAAGTGGGGGCGACGTCTTGGGCCAGCCGTGCCGCAAGCGCTGTCTTGCCGATGCCGCCCATCCCTAGCAGGGCTGCCAGCCGACACTGCGACTCCAGCACCCACGCCCGCAACGTCGCCAGTTCGTCTGTCCGCCCGACAAAGTAGAGCACGTCCGGTGCCGACCCCCAGTCATGCTCGCGCTCCCCCTCACCCGCCTCGTCGCCGCGCCCGTCCGATCGCGCACTGGCGTCGTCCATGCTCATACGCGAGGTGCTTACGGCAGTTCTAGGCCCGCTGTCGTGTACTGCTCCTGCAGGCTTGCACTCTGCCAGCACGTTGGCAAGCCACACCTCGTCAAACGGCGTTCGCATGCGCGATGCTTCGTCCAGCACCGCCGCCCACAACTGGCGTGCCTCGGCCGCCTCCTGGCCGGCCGTCAGACCACCCGCCATGAGTAGTGCGTGGATTAGCGCTTGCAGTCGCTCGGCGCTGGGGTGGTTGATGCCCGCCTCCCAGTCCTGGACCGTGCGACGCCCAGCGCCAAGTCGATCGGCCAGGTCGCGCTGACTTAGCCCCGTCCGGCCGCGGTGACGGAGCAGCAACCCGTGAAACGACTCCGTCGAGTGAGAAGCCTCCATGGGACGCTCACTGTGCCTCGGGCAAGTCTACCAGGGCTCCTGGTTGCTCTCGGGCTAATCGTTCTCGCACGCACGCGATACCTGCTGCTTGCCAACTCGACCGCGGGTGCGGACATCTGAGGCGCAACCAGGCGCGATCAACGGCCCCAAACAGGCGCGGCTCTGCATGACCAGCCATATACCTTCTGGTCGCGTCCACGCACAAGCGTCACCGATCCGTTGAGTACACGCCAATGTGCCCGCCTGTTGAACTTGCGGATTCGCTTCAAAGACGAGATGTGCGAAGTGCACGACACCGCCGACTGCTGGCGCCCACGCGCGGCCGCGTGAGGCGCTGCGGAGGTGCATCCTGGAGGCGTCTCGATATGCAGTTTCCCAGTAACACAGGAGGCACAGTTCTGGAAGTGGTTACCGATAACTTGTCTGTCACTCTTGAAGCGCCGGTTGGACAGCCAGAATTGCCAAATATCTCGTATGCCCGACATAGAAATGACTGGGTACGTGGCGACGTGCGCTCCCTCAATTGCGCGCGATTGATTGGTCGTCTTCTCGTACACGAAACAGAGCCACGCCGAGTAGCGAGTACAGGGCGGACTCGCTGACGTTCTTTGCGTATCGCTCGGCGGATAGGAGTCAGCCGATAGTGTCTTTCACAGCCGGAATGCGTTTTCGGTGTACCACTTGCGGTGGACCGGGTGCGCTCGACGATCTTGATTACTTCTCCACGTATGATAAGCAGCCGCTTGACTCGGTATATGACGACGTTGCTCCACGTCGGCCTGTCGGCCACGTCGGACAGAGGTGTCTCGGTCGGACGCGCAAGAGGCCTGACAACGCGAGCCCAAACATTCGTGGAGGACGTGCTCCGCCGCGCTAACTAACTAGTCGATGCGCCGGTCACAAGCTCGCCGGTGTGGGTAAGCCCGCATGGTTTATCCAAGCTCTGTGTGAGCAGAGCGTCATGTGCACGATTTGTGTGGGATACTTCAAGTTTGCGAAATCACCTCCTCTGGTGTGACGTCGTTGTCGGCGATGCGGTGCGTGGGCGCGAGTTCGTGCGATGGCTTGGTCCCACGATGCCGATCTGGTGGGGCCACGTTTGGCGAGACGATCGAGTGCGCTATCACCAATGAGGGGACGTTTGACAGCATGTCGCGCGAATTACGGAAGCATCTGGTACCGTAGCGCCGTAAGTAGCACGTCAACTCCAATCAGCCGCACCTTTGGCCTCCGAAGGTTGACCTCCGGATCTCGTAGCGTCACGCGGCCGCGGCCGTAGGCGCGTCAGCCGCGACCTCGACTACCTCGACTTCTACGTAGAGCTTGATCTCGTGACCCACCACCAGGCGGCTATCTGCCAGCAGGTCGAAATTCCAGCAAGCAATGCATGCTCTGACACAGCCGACGATCGCGCGCGGCAAGCTCGACGTGGCAGGCGTCAGTTGCAGCGCAAGCCACGTCCAGGCCGCGCGTGTTCACGGCACCTGAGGGCGGCTGGGTGCGCCTGATGTGGGGGTCGAGCACATTGCTGATAGACTACGGACAGACGCCCGGCGCGTGTCATGGACTCCTCGCACTCGACTGAGTCCTTTCGCGACCTGCTACTGCGCCACCGAGGGCGAACCGGTCTCAGCCAGCGCGACCTGGCGGCACGTCTGGGCGCCGGCCGTCGCACAGTGCAGGAGTGGGAGGCTGGCCTCAGCCATCCAAGCGCCGAACGCCTGCGTGCGCTCATCGAGGTGCTGCTCGAGGCGGGTGGTCTGACGGTCGGGCGTGAGCCGGAAGATGTGCAGCAGCTCTGGGCTGCGGTGCTGCGCGAGGCCCAACGGATGCACACCCCCTTCGACGAAGTGTGGCTTGCCGGCCTGCTTGCCGAGCGTGGCGTTACGCGACGAGTATCCGAAGTCACGCGTGAGGTGAACACAGTAGCGCCAGCGGTGAGGCTGGCTGGAGGCGCCGCTGTCAAGGGCGACCAGGACTGGGGCGCGGCGCCGGATGTGCTCGGATTCGTCGGCCGTGCCGAGGAGTTGGCGACGCTTCGTGAGTGGGTGCTCGACGAAGGCTGTCGACTCATCGCGGTGCTAGGCATGGGTGGCATTGGCAAGACGGTATTGGCGGCACGGCTGGCTCAGGACGTAACCCCGAAGTTTGAGCGCCTGTTCTGGCGCACCGTTCGGGACGCCCTGCCGATCAGCGACTGGTTGGCTGGCGCGATCGGGTTCCTATCCGACCACCAGGTGGTGGCTCCTCAAGGCGAAGATGCGCAGTTCCGAGCGCTGATGCAGCTGCTGGACGAGCGGCCGAGTCTGCTGATACTGGACAACTTCGAGACGGTGCTGCAGCCGGGCGATCCTGGGGGCAGCTATCGAGAGGGATATGCTGGGTACGGCCGGTTACTGCAAGCCATTGGCGAAGGACGGCATCAAAGCTGTCTGGTTGTGACCAGCCGCGAGGCGCCAGCCGAGTTGGCCGAAACTCGTGGGAGCGCAGTACGCATGCTTCAACTCGGCGGTTTGGGTGCTGCCGAAGCTCAGGTCTTATTAGCCGACAAAGGGCTGTCGGGCAATACGGACGAGTGGTCCAGTCTTGTTGACCGATTCGGAGGCAATGGCCTCGCCCTGAAGGTGGTCGGCGATCGCATCCGTGTGTTGTTCGGCGGGGAGCTTGCAGCGTTCCTGAGCCAGGCTGGCGCGCTTACGGCTTTTGGCGGTATCCGTCGGGTGCTATCCGAACAAGTCGAGCGCAGCTCGGCTCTGGAGCAGCGCGTGCTCCACATCCTGGCGGTGGAGCGCGAGCCGGTGAGCATCGCTCAGCTGCTCGCCGAGTTGGGCCCAGGCGTCCGCCGCGGGGCGGCTCTGGAGGCGGCCGAGTCGCTGCTCGGGCGCTCGCTGGTGGAGCGAGGCGACCGTAGAGCGACGTTAACGTTGCAGTCAATGGTGCTCGAGTACGTAAGTGATCGATTGGTTGAGACCGTAGTCGACGAGATCGAACGTGGTCGCCCGCTCGTGCTGGTAGGACAGCCGCTGATAAAGGCACAGGCGAAGGACTATGTGCGCCAGACACAGGAGCGGCTGATTGGCGCCCCGATCCTGCAACGGATCAGCGCCGAGCACGGCCAAGAACGAGCCGAGCAGCGATTGCTGGGATTGCTTGACGGTTGGCGTTGCCTTTCGGCGCCGGAGCAGGCTTACGGACCGGGCAATATCGTCAACCTGCTGCGGCTGTTGCGGGGCGACTTGCAGGGGATAAACCTCTCGGGGCTCACCATTCAGGATGCTTACCTGCAGGGGGTGGAAGCGCAGGATGCCAGTTTGGCGAATGCTCACCTCTCCAGGCCGGTGCTCGACGAGCCGTTCGCCTACCCGACGGCAATCGCGCTCAGTGCTGACGGCGCCGTCCTGGTGGCCGGGTCGCCAGCGGGCGATGTACGCCTGTGGCGAACCGAGGATCGCACGCTGCTGGTGGCAGTTCAGGCGCACATTGGCATGGTCTGGGGCGTGGCGGTCAGCGGGGACGGCCGACTAGTAGTCAGCGGCGGCGATGACGGGCTCACAAAAGTGTGGGACGCGAGTAGCGGCCAATTGCTGGCTTCGCTGCAGGCCCACACGGGCCCGGTCTGGGGAGTTTCGGTATCGGCCGACGGGCGGCTGATTGCCAGTGGCGGCGATGATGGAAAAGTCCGACTGTGGGGTTCGGCGGCTGCTGCCCCTGCACGCGTCAATGCCGCCGCGGAGCGCACGCAACCCTTTGAACACTCTACGGCCGCGGCTTCGAGTGAGTGGCAGCTCCTGGCCAGCCTGCAAGGACACACCGGCGGAGTCCGGGCGGTGGCGCTGAGCGGAGATGGGCGGCTGGTGGCCAGCGGGGGCGATGACCTCACGCTGCGGATATGGCACGTGGAGTCCGGGCGTCTGCTCGCCACGTTACAGGGGCACACTGGCGTAGTGTTCGGCGTGGCGCTCTCTGGCGATGCCGGCCTGATGGTCAGCGGGAGCATCGACGGCACGGTGCGGCTGTGGGAGCCGGGCAGCGCACAACTCCTGGCCACCCTGGTAGCGCATCCCGGAGGCCTTCGCGGTGTGGCGGTCTCGGCCGACGGGCGGCTGGCAGCTAGCGGTGGCGGCGACGGGGTGGTAAAGCTCTGGGACACAGGTGCCGAGCGCGTCTTGGCCAACATGTTGGGCCACACCGGCGCGGTATGGTGTATGGCGCTCTCAGCCGACGGACGACTGGTTTCCAGCGGTAGCCAGGACGGGACAATCCGACTCTGGGACTCGGGCAGCGGGAAGCTGCTGGCGGCCGTGCAAGGCCACACCGGTGTGATTTTGAGCGTGGCGCTCGCGGATCACGCCCCGATAGCGGCCACTGGCGGTGTAGACGGGATGGTGCGACTCTGGGACCCCGACACTGGGCTGCTCCTGGCCACCCTGCGGGGACACACTGGTCTGGTCCGCGGTGTCGCGCTGAGCTCAGACGGACGTCTCGTGGCTAGCGCGGGTGATGATGGGACTGTTCGATTGTGGGAGGCGGCGACCGGGCAGCCGCTCGCCGCACTTGAGGGCCACACGGGCACGGTCTGGTGTCTGGCGGTTTCGGCGGACGGGCAGCGGATAGCTAGCGGCGGGATGGATAACACTGTGCGGCTGTGGGACGCGCGGACTGGGCAGCCGATACTTGTCCTGCAGGGCCACGGCAGCCTGGTCTGGGGTGTGGCGCTCTCAGCGGATGGGCGCGTGGTGGCAAGTGGCAGCATGGACGGAACCGTGCGGCTTTGTGACGCCGAGAGCGGGCACGTCCTGGCAATCTTGGAAGGCCACTCCGGTGCGCTATACGGCACTGCGCTCTCAGATGACGGCCTGCTCGTGGCCTGCGGCTGCGTGGACGGCACCGTGCGGCTCTGGGACACCGGAACCGGCGATCCTCCGCTCACTCTGCATGGCCACACTGGCGGAGTCCGGGCCGTTGCGCTCAGCGCGGACGGACGGCTACTGGCCAGCGGGGGCGATGATGGGACCGTGAGGCTGTGGGAGAAGGGCAGTCGGCGGCTGGGTGCCACCCTGCATGAGCACGCAGGCGTGGTCTCGAGCGTGGCGCTCTCGCGCGACGGGCGGCTACTCGCTAGCGGCGGAGATGACGGGATGCTCAGAATTTGGGACACCGGGAGCGGCGCTTGCCTGCGCACGCTGCGCGCCGACCGCCGATATGAGCGACTGGACATCACCGGTCTGAGCGGCATTACTGCCGCCCAGCGGGCGGCGCTACTGGCCCTGGGTGCTGTGGAGCGGCACCGGTCCCAGAGTGAGCCCGCCAACTGCTGACCACCTGCACTGATTGGCAGTCGGGACACGAGAGGACATCAGACTCTCGTTGAACGGCAAGTCCAGCTCGGAGGAGCTTGACGTATATCCACTGTATCCATCGGTAGTACGTCGGATCGCTGGCCGTCAGTGCCGCCTCCCAATTCCAGGCTGCGCCGATAGACATGGCCAGGGTGGAGGCCTTCAGCAGACGGGTTCGGCGGCTGAACTAGCCAGCGACTACGCCACCTATTCTTCGGCCAGAGCGTGTTGATATTCAGCCACGATCAGCGAATCTCGTCGAGGTCCTGGGCATCGTATATCCCTCCAGCATCATCTTCAGATTCAACGGTGGCACTATCAAGAGCATCGGCGGCTGGCTCAGAGTAGAACAGGACTCGATATCGGGCGTGGCCGTGGTCTTCGATGATTCTGGCCCGACGACCGCTTGTCCGTACGCGCACGTTGTCGCCAATTTGCATATTGCATTTTGTCGCATATCGAGCCGGCCGCAACTCGTCTCGAACACCGCTATACCGGACAGACCCTGTCGCTTCTGACACATTGCGGCGGGTCGTCCATGATCAGGACTGGCTCGCCCTGCGCCAGACAGCAGTGCGCGCCAACTGGCGACTTGGACATGCATGGGCGGGCCGAATGACCGCCACATGGAGCCACGGTTTACTGGTGCGGACGTAGGGTAGGTCACCTCCACACGTCAATTCGGTACACGCCGGGAGGGGCGCTTCAGGTTGCGCAGGGCACCGAGCACGGCGCTATGGTCCGGTTGGCCCGAATCGCTCCGTCTTGACCCTATCGGGTGGATGGCCTAACTCCACCAGCGTATTGGCCACAGTCTCCACCAGCGCTGGCGGCCCGCATACCATGCAGAGCGGCCGCTCCTGGATGTCATAAGC
This sequence comes from Chloroflexota bacterium, assembly GCA_036506475.1. GTDB lineage: Bacteria > Chloroflexota > UBA6077 > UBA6077 > CF-72 > CF-72. Next base: position 6,238 of record DASXRR010000030.1, on the reverse strand, counting down.
GACATCGCGCAGCATGTTGCTATCGATGCGTTTCGAATAGCCGCTCCAGCCGATTGGCTGTGCACGCGTCAGCGTGTGAAAGACCTCGAAGCCGTCGCCACGTGCGGCGAGTTGGTCGAGCTCGGATTTGTAGATGATTTCTTCAAGTGAACGCGACGAATAGAGCAACCGTGTGGGTACGTGCGAGCCGCGCGCGAAGCGGTGCCGGATCATGGCCATAACTGGAGCGATGCCCGAACCACCGGCAACCAGGAGCAGCGGCCCGTCGAACGCAACATTCCAGATGAAATGGCCCCCAATCGGGCCGCGGAACTCGACCTGTTCGCCGACGGCGAGGACGTCCACCAGGTACGGCGAGACTTCTCCACCCTCGAGCCGCTCGATCGCGAGTTCCAACTCATCAGAAGTCTCCGGCGACGATGCGATCGAGTACGACCGCTCGGTGTGGTATCCGTCAGCCGCCGTCAGTCGAACGTCGACGTGCTGTCCCGCTTGATCGCTCCGCCAGCCGGGGGCGGCAAGGGTCAGCGTCTTTACGCGCGGGGTTTGTTCGACGCGTCTTGTGATCCGGCCCAGGCGCCAGGTCAGTCGCCGATGTACCGCTGTTCTCGCCATGGGTCACCATACATGTGATAACCGTAGATCTCCCAGAAGCCTGGTTCATCTTCACGCATCAACCGCAGACCCCGCACCCATTTAGCGCTTTTCCAGAAATACAGGTGTGGCACGAGCAGGCGCGCCGGACCGCCGTGTTCTGGAGCGAGCGGGTCGCCCCCGAAGCTATAGGCAATCCATGCCTTTCCACCGGTGATATCCGCCAGAGGTATGTTCGCTGTGTAGCCGCCGTCCGAGAACGCCATCACGTACTCGGCGGATGTCTTCACACCCTGCAGTAGAGTATCCACAGAGATGCCCTCCCACACCGTGTCCAGCTTGCTCCATTTGGTGACGCAGTGGATGTCTTTGGTGATGGTTTCCGTCGGCAGCTTTCGGAATTCATCCCAGGTCCATCGCATAGGTGTCTCGACCTGTCCGGTGATGGAAAACGTCCATTTGCTCAGTGGCGTGTGAGGCGTAGGACCCGCGGAGAGCACCGGGAAACCGCTCACCACGTATTGGCCAGGCGGAATCCGACTCGCGGTAGACTGATCTTGTCGCCGTCCGCGAAATCCGGGTGAAACGAAGCCCTGGCGATTCAACTGGCTGTGTTGCGATTGGGGTGACGTGAACGACATCGTTGAACCTCGCTAGCCCATCATTGGGGCACGAAACTGAGCGCGTACCATCCACAATTGCTTTTCCAGTTCGCGGAGTACCTGAATGGCAATGTCCTGCGAGGCCACGTCGAGGTTTCCGAGTCGATTCATTCGATCACGAGTTCGCTCGGCTGCTTCAGCCAGTCGACGAGCAGCGATTCTGACGACCTCCTGCGATTCAATCGGTCGAGCCTCTAGTGACTCCCAGCCGCTGCTCGAGGCAACGGTGCATGCTTGGGCATTCGGCGCCACTCCGATGGCGACGATCCTCTCGGCGACGGTGTCGGCCAGCGATCGCCAGGAGTCGACCATCTCATCGAGTTGCGCGTGCAATGCTCGGAATAACTCGCCGGTAATAGTCCAGTGCAACTGTTTCCCGACAAGCGCCAGGTCGGTCAACTGCACGAGCTCTTGTTGCAGAACCAGAGCGACTTCTTCGCGAATGGCGCTGCCCAGGGGCGGCAAGTGCGTTAAAGCTACCGATGTTTCCATCGAGGTCATCATGCGTTTCCTCCGGTGAATTCATGTGTAATTCTGAACGAGAGCACCCGGCCGTGAACCGGCTGGAGTGCGCAGGAGCAGTCTGAAGCCTCACAGAACCGCTATCTAGGGGTGGATAGTGGGGTGGTAAGGGCGTTCGGTCGCAAACTCGGAACTAGAGTCACCCCACGGGATCCGTGCCGTTCTCACACGAGCCCAATTACCAGCGTAGTCAAGGTGGACCTCGCGCTGGTCCACGCACGGGCCGCCCGGACTGATCTGGTGTGGACCCCGTCTCGGGAACGCTAGTCAGTGACGGTGATCGTGGCCACCATACCCGCGGCTTCATGCGGAACGCAGAAGTACGTGTAGGTGCCCGGTGTATCGAACGTGTGCTGGAAAGTCCCGCCGGCGGTAATGTTGCCCGAGTCCCACAGTTCTGCACCTGAGGGGAAGGCCGCGTCGGCTTTGTTTGCTGCCTTAGCAGGATCGTCGGTGACGGTGTGACCCACCGCGCTCGTATCGCGCCAGGTGACGGTCGTGCCCTTCGGGACTGTGAGCCCGCTGGGCTCGAACTTGAGCGCACTGGTCATGTTCACCGTCGAGGCCGGGGCACTGGCCACCCCGGAAGTGGTGCCGGTCGTGCGCGTGGTCGCGGGCTCGGACGTTCGTGCCCCCGATGGATCGGACGGCGTGCAAGCTACAATGACTGTGGTCAATACCACTAGCAAGCCCACGGGTAGGACAAGCGCGGGAATACGAGACCGGTTTTCTCGATGTGCGTCTGCAGTAGAGTTCGTAAGTTGCAGGCGGATCCGGCCAACCAGTGGTGGCAAGTGGCGTGCGCTTAAGGACATGGAAGCCCCCGATTGAGTATTCGCATGCAGACATTGTGAAGAGGCTCGCTCGACCCAGACCCGGCTGAGACAACTCGGCCACCGGCCGTACATTGCACTGCTAGCGAACGCAATCAACTCCGTTCAATCCGAATCAACACATCCGGTCGCGGCGTGCAAGCGTCAGCCGGACCCGAGCACCTACGCTGCACGCGGAGTATGTCGAGGAGACGACTAGCCGCCATTGTTGCCGGAGTGGTGATTCTGGCGTGTGTCATGGTGCCCGTTGTGCTCGCTGCATCCCGCCGTGCTGCTGCTGTCACAGCCGACACGACCCCGAGCGCGCGAGAACCCGAAGAAATGTATTGGCCTAAGTCGGCGGTTTCGGCCGATACCTGTCCCCCAGGCCGTTTGACAACGATGCGCAGTGCATCAACTCGCGCTTGTGTTCAGCGTGGAGCAACTACCGATAGTGTTCGATAACCAATGAGGATTCCATTCTCCTGTTCGGTTCGCAGCCGAGCATCGGGTGAGATCGTGGAATTGACTCCAGATATGATTCCCCTGACGACCACAGGCTCGGCGCGTTGCGGCCTGGCAACCGCGCCACCGGTTCGAAGGTAAGGCGGACATTGAGGAATTCGGCCGGCTGGGTGCGGCGGTGATCGTTACGGCCGCGATATTGTCCGCGCCGACGAGTCCGGCCTCATCGCGACTTGGGCTAGATCGAACCAGTTTTGTCGCTGGAGCACATCCAGCAAAGAGGCAAAAAACCGAGGAGACAATTCACATGAAGGCGATCGTGGTAACGGACCAAGCGGCGGGAATGGCCGGGATGACACTGCTCGAGCGGCCCGAGCCGTCGGCAGCGATAAACGACGTCATCGTTCAGATTCATGCGTCTGGATTCGTCCCGACGGAGCTGGCGTGGTCCTCGACCTGGACCGATCGCCGCGACCGTGACCGAACACCGTCGATCCCCGGCCACGAGATGGCCGGCGTGGTCACCGCACTCGGCTATGGCACGACGGGACTGTCGCCAGGACAGCGAGTGTTCGGCCTCACCGACTGGCACCGCGATGGCACCCTGGCCGAATATGTGGCCGTCGAGGCACGCAACCTCGCGCCGCTGCCGGGCGACGTCGACTTCACGGTAGGCGCGAGCCTGCCGATCTCGGGCCTTACCGCGTGGCAAGGACTGTTCGAGCACGGCCGCCTTCAGGCGGGGCAGAGCGTCCTAGTGCACGGCGCGGCCGGTGCAGTCGGATCGATGGTGACGCAACTCGCACGAGAGGCCGGCGCGTATGTCATCGGCACCGGACGCGGTGCCGACCGCCAGACGGTGCTCGACTTCGGAGCGAAGGAGTTCGTCGACCTCGACAACGACGCCCTGGAAGACGTCGGCGACGTCGATCTGGTGTTCGATGTCATTGGCGCCGACATCGGGAAGCGGTCCACAGGCCTGATTCGAGCCGGAGGAATACTGGTGTCGATCGTCGGGCCCCCCGAGGCGCGGCCCGCCGACGGCCTCGCGGTCGACTTCGTTGTCGAGTCCGATCGTGCCCAACTGAGAGAGATCGTCCAGCGGGTGCGGGACGGACGACTGCGGACGAACATCGGCAACGTATCGACCCTCGACGATGCCGTCGCCGCCTTCAACCCGACCCAGCGACGCAAGGGGAAGACAATCATTCGCGTTCGTCCGTGAGCAACACGCGCCCATCCAGACCTTGAGCCTTTGCTGGACAGAGATGCGTTACGCCTTGTTCCACTGAAACCAAGCGAGCAGTGCAGATTAATACGTCAGCCTCGAGACCTCGATGAACATCGAGGTTTACCAACGCACACACGCAGGAACAAGCGGTTCGACTAACTGTGTGGGTGGCCGATTTCGGTCCTTTGAAATCAGCAACTTGGAGATGGTGGACCAGACCGGGATCGAACCGGTGACCTCGTGAATGCCATTCACGCGCGCTCCCATCTGCGCCACTGGCCCACTCTTGCCGGACCTTCCATGGTAACAACTGGGGTCAGTAGGTTCAACCTGCTGAACCCAAGACCTACGCCGTCACCCGGCGTCTATACAGTCGATGCGCGGCTGGCGCTGTTCATGGCGGCACAGCGCTGGTGGGCCAGCGACAGCCAGCCCAGGAGCTGGCGGGCGGCTTCATCCGGCGTCTGCCCGTAAAAGGGCATCATAGCGGTGGGCATCCCGGGGCCGCGCCGCAGTTGCGCTCGCCACCGGTTGCTGATGGGCGTCACCTCGATCTGGTACGCACGCCCGCCAATGGTTTCTTCGAAGTGATGAACGATCACGTCTGTGTTGTCCGAATGGGGTCAGGAGCGGCGACGATCATAGCCGCCGCCGCTCGGCGATCAAGCGAAGCGACACGCGAAGGGCGCGTCCACAGCCGCAAGCGGCGCGGATTGTTCGCGCGCGGCGCAGAAATAAATTTTGCTGTCCGGTTCTCCACAGCTTTTGCACGTGTCATCCACAGTTTTTCCACACCATCAATCCCGTACAATACGAACTCACCCGTGAAGAGGCTGCGGATCGTTTCATGCGTCGTCTTCGTGTGGCTCGCGGCCACCTCCGCCGTGCACGCGGCGGATGCGACACTCTTCCGCCTCTTCCTCCGCGACGGCAGCAGTGTCGTCAGCTTCGGCGAGTTCGCGCGCCTCGACGATCAAGTCATCTTCTCGATGCCGATGGGCGGGCCGGTCGATCAACCGCGCCTCCACGTGGTCATGTTGCCCGCGTCCGAGATCGAGTGGACGCGCACCGACCGGTACGCGGCCGCGGCACGCTATCAACGTTATGCGGAGACGCGCGGCGAGAACGATTTTCAGCTTCTCAGCAGCGACATCGCGCGCGTCCTCAACGAAGTCGCCCTGTCGCCTGACAAGGATGCGGCGTTGACGCGGGCGGAGCAGGCCCGGCAGACGCTTGCCGACTGGCCCGCGACGCATTACGGCTACCGTGAGCGCGACGTGCGCGAGGTGGTCTCGCTCCTGGACGAGGCGATTTCCGATCTCAAAGCGACGGCGGGACGAAACGATTTCAACCTGGCGCTGGTCGCGACGCCGGAAGAAACAGGATTTGAGCCGATCCTGGGGATGCCGGGAATCGTGGAGCAGATCGATGCCACATTCCGCGTCGCGACGCTGGCGCCGCATGTCGCCGATCGCGTGTCGCTCCTGCAGGAAGCGCTGGCGTTGATTGCGGAAGCCGGCGCGCTGATTCCGCCGGTCGAAGCGGCACGGCTGCGGCGGACCGCTGAAGATCAGATTCACGCGGAGACGGTCATCGACGAGCGGTACGCTGCCATGTCGCGCCGGCTGCTCACGTCGGCGACCAATGCGGCCGGCCAGGCGCGCATTACGGACGTGGAGCGCGCGCTCAATCAGGTCTCGAAGGAGGATGCGCGCCTCGGTGGCCGGCGACCCGAGGTCGTGCAGGCGCTGAGCACCGCACTCCAGGTGCAGCTCGACAACGCGCGTCGTCTGCGCCTGTTGCGCGACCAGTGGCAGATTCGCCGCGCGAGCTATCGCGACTACCAGCGTGCCATCGGCAGCCAGTTGCTGCAGCTCGTGAAGATGCAGCCGTCGCTCGACGCCATCCGGCGTCTCGCCGGTCCCTCGCCGACGACACTCGTCGCGCTGCGG
>DASXRR010000029.1:0-4199 GCA_036506475.1 Chloroflexota bacterium | reverse complement strand
GATGATGATGCAGCGTCATGTACGGCGCCTCAGTGCCCAGGCGCTGCACCAGCGGATGGAGCAGCAACAGCAAGCCATAGTCCGTCATGCCGATGGTGAACGACCGGGTCTCCACAGCTGGATCGAAGCTGGGCCGCCGGGCCACGGCACCCTCGATCGACGCGATCACCTGACCCAGCGGCTCGATCAACTCCCGCGCGAGTGTCGTCAGACGGTACTCGCGGCCGACCCGCACGAGTAGCTCGTCACCGAACAGCCGCCGCAGCTGGCGTAGCTCGCGGCTCATCGCCGGCTGCGAGACTCCAACGTGCTCGGCGGCACGGGTGACGTTGCGGAAGTAGAGCAGGGCGTGCAGTCCAACCAGCAAATTCAGATCGAACCGGCGTAGTTCGGCGCCGCCGAGGCGCGTGGCCTGAGTCAAGGCGCCCACATAGCCCCGCGCAAGCTATTCACCCGCGGCATACCTACCATCGGCAACATGCATTGTTCGAATGCTGCTGCCGAAATTTACCATCCCGGCGAGTACGGGAGGTCATCGCATGACGACGCATGTGCACCTCGTGGGCAGCGTCGCGTTGGACACGGCGCAGGACGTGTTTTCCACCGCGGGCAAGCAGCTTGGGCCCTATCTCGAGCGGATCCCGGACGGCGAGCCCGGCGGACGGCGCCTGTGGATCAGCTGGCAGATTCCCTTGCTGCGTGCCAACCCCAACCTGCAGGTCGTTGCACCGGCTGACCAGACCGGCATCGCGCTGGTGCCGCTGCGTCTGGCGGATGGCGTCAGTCCCGAGGAACTGCACTTTGGCGAGCTCGGCTATGCCCGCGAAGCTCGGACCTCCTATCAGGATTTCCTCGACGCGCGCGGGCGCGGTGATATCCCGGCTGGCGTGCGCTTCCAGGTGTCGCTGCCCACACCGATGGCGGTGATCAACTCTTTTTGCATTCCGGAGGATGCCCAGAAGATCCTGCCCGCGTACGAGCAGGCGATGCTTGCCGAGGTCGGCCGCATCTGCGAGGCGATCCCCCACGAGGACCTCGCCATCCAGTGGGACGTGTGTATCGAAATGGTGATCTGGGACGGACGCTGGCCGCTGGCTCAGCCGTTCCCCGGCATGGACCGGGTGTTCGGAGCTGCTTTCGAGCGACTGGCGGGTGCCGTCCCTGAGGACGTCGAATTGGGTTTCCACCTGTGCTACGGCGATCTGGACGCCAAGCACTTCGTCCAGCCGATCGACGCGACCAAGATGGTGGAGCTGGCGAACCTGATCGTCAGCCGCGTCCAGCGGCCGATTCAGTGGATGCACATGCCGGTGCCCATGGACCGGCTCGACGAGGCGTTTTACGCGCCCTTGCGCAATCTGCAGCTGCATCCCGAGACAGAACTGTTCCTCGGCCTGGTACACGTGCAGGACGGGGTGGAGGGCACCCGTCGCCGCATGGCAGTCGCGTCGAAATACGTCTCCAGCTTTGGCATCGCCTCTGAGTGCGGTATTTCTCGCGGCCGGGATCCGAAGACGGCCGAGCGGTTCCTGGAGGTGTACGCCGGCGCTGCAGCCGCCGGTCCCGCGGAGCTGTCCACGGTTTGAGCTGAGGCCAGCCTGATGGCAGTAACGGTGCACGGGCGCGACGTGACACTCGACGATGTCCTGAGGCGCGCCGAGGAGCTTGTTCCGCGCGTGCGCGAGCGCGCCTCGCGAGCTGAGCAGCTGCGTCGTGTGCCGAATGAGACAATGCAGGAGTTCCTCGACGCCGGCCTCTTCCGTGTCCTGCAGCCGAAGTACTGGGGCGGATTCGAGCTGAATTACGGTCGTACCCAGACGGAATTGTGCAACGCCCTGGGGCGTGCATGCGGATCCAGCGCCTGGGTGCAGTGTGTCGTCGCTTGTCACGCCTGGTGTCTGGCAATGTTCCCACCGGAGGGCCAGGGGGCGGTCTGGGCACGCGATGCAAACACCCTGATCGCCTCCGCCTTTGCATTCACCACCGGGCGTGATCGGCCGGTTGACGGCGGGTACTACATCGAAGGTAACTGGCAGTTCTCGAGTGGCAGTAACGCGTGTGAGTGGATCATCCTCGGTACGCCGATCTTCGATGGTGATGGGCGGCCGGTGAAGAGTTTGTGGTGTCTCGTCGAGCGCCCGAACTGGGAGGTCGTTGACACCTGGTACGCGGCCGGTCTCAAAGGCTCGGCCAGCAACGACATCAACGTGAACGGGGTGTTTGTTCCCGAGGCATTAACGTTGAGCGGAGTGCGATGGACGGCCCACCCCGGCAGCGCGCTCAATCCGGGCTCCAACTATCGCCTGCCGCTCTGGAGCGTGTTCTCGTACAAGGTCTCCACGCAGGCGCTGGGCATCGCACGCGGGGCGATCGAGGCCTACGTGGAGTACATGAGAGCTCGACCCGAGCGCGCGAACATGACGCAGCGACAGCTTCGGATCCCCGAATCGGCCGCGGAGGTTGGACGCCGCAGAAGCGTTGCGGCTGTCCGATGCGAAGAGGCTCGAGCGCCTCGGACATACTGGAGGTCCCTGGCCGCCAGAGTTCCAGGCGAAGCTTCGCCGCGACCTGGCATATTCGACGATGCTCTGCACGCGCGCGGTAGATCGTCTGGCGAGCGCTGTCGTGCGCACGGGATGCTGGAGGACACGCCAATCCAGCGCGCATGCCGTGACATCCACGCCGTCGCCAATCACGGCGCCAACAATTGGGACCTCCAGGCCGTGCCGTACGCACGCGAAGTGCTGGGCTTACCGCGGGTCCAGGGGCGCTAACGCATGCAGCGCAGCGTCGATCGATTCTTGACGACCCACCAGGGCAGCCTGGCGCGTCCGCGTGAGCTGATGGAGCTGCTCCTCGCCCGCCAGACAGATCAGGACGTTGACACCAGCCAATTCGAAGAGCGCGTTGCGCAGGCCGTAGCTGGCGTGGTTCGCCAGCAGGTCGCATGCGGGATTGACGTGGTCAACGATGGCGAATTCTCGAAGTTGGGCTGGTCTGCGTACTTTGGCGGACGGTTGAGCGGCGTCGAGGTCCGCCCGGGCGAGCGTTCCACGATCGGCCCGATCACCGCCCGCGACGCGCGTGAATTTCCTGAGTGGTTCGATGTGGCTCAATCCATGGGCGGTCCGGTGTACAGCTGGGTGGCCCGCGCCGCGGCGCAACGCGACGGACCAGGTGTTGGCGGCACGGTCCTTCAGGGCACGTTTTGCACAGGCCCTCTTGCCTATGTCGGCCAGGAGGAAGTGGCCAGAGACATCGTCAATCTCAAGACCGCCGCCGCGGGACAACCCGTCACAGAGTTGTGCCTGACCGCGCTTGCGCCGGCAACCGCGGAATTCTTCATGCGCAACCAGTACTACCCCTCGGACGAGGCATACGTGTACGCCATCGCCGAGGCGATGCGGAGCGAGTACCTGGCCATCACGGACGCCGGCGTCTTGCTCCAACTGGACGAACCGGCGCTCGCGACGAACTGGCAGGTGTTTCCAGACATGGACCTGTCGCAGTTCCGGAAATGGGTGGAGCTCCGCGTCGAGGCGCTGAACCACGCGCTGCGCGGCATTCCGCCCGAGCGCGTGCGGATGCACGTTTGTTGGGGCAGCATCCACCATCCGCACCGAGCTGATATTCCACTCGAATCGGTTGTCGACCTGTTGCTGAAGGTCAATGCGCAGGGTCTGTCGCTGGAGGCGGCGAACCCGCGCCACGATCACGACTGGGAGGTGTGGACTCGCGTGAAGCTGCCGGATGGCAAGGTGCTGATGCCTGGAATGATCGGGCACTACACGGACTTCGTCGAGCATCCGGGCCTGGTGGCGGACAGGTTCGTCAAATACGCCAACGTGGTCGGTCGCGAGAACGTGATTGGCGGCACTGATTGCGGCATCGGCACCCGCGTCGGACACCCGAAGATTGGCTGGGCCAAGTTCCAATCGCTCTCGGAAGGGGCGCGGCTCGCAACTGAACAACTGTGGGGAGGAGACCACGCGCATGCCCACTGAACCCATGTCGCATCTACTCCAGCGTCGCGCCGTACTCCGCCTGCTGGGCCTGAGCGGTGCCGCCGCGCTGCTCGCCGCGTGCGGCCAGGCGGCGACTCCCGCCTCGCCGACATCCGCGCCGGCGTCAACCGCGGCAAAGCCTGCCACGACCTCAGTCGCCACGTCCGCCAGCGTGGCCGCGCCCGCGGCGGCCGC
>DASXRR010000028.1:0-17343 GCA_036506475.1 Chloroflexota bacterium | reverse complement strand
GCGAGCTGGCTGTCCAGGCCTCGAACGACACGCTCAGTTCGAGCGACCGCGCCTCGATCAACACCGAGCTCCAGCAGCTGTCCAGCGAGATCAACGGTGTGGCTAGCCGCACCAAGTTCAACGGCCAGGGCCTGCTCAGCGGCTCGATGGTTACAGCCCAGAGCGCTGGTACCGCGATCGCTGGCGCGCAGTTCAACACCACGGGTGGCAACTCGTCGGTTCGTTCGGTCGACGTGTCGGGTGCCCAGGCGGGCAAGACCTTCACGCTGACCAGCGCCGCGGCGGGCACGCTGACCCTGACTCGCTCGGGCGACAACGTTGCCCAGACGATCACGCTGGGCGCCACGGCCGCGAACAGCCAGCAGGTGCTGTCGTTCTCGTCCCTGGGCGTCTCGATCACCGTCGACACCGACGGCGCGGGCAAGACGGCCAACGGTCTGGCGACGGACCTGGCGACCAAGACGGTCGTCACGGCAGCTGGCTCAAGCTCGGCCAACTTCCAGATCGGCTCGAACGCCTCGGACACGATCAGCGTCGCCTTCAGCAAGGTCGACCTGAGCGGTACGGTCGGTGGCGATGGCAAGCTGGACGGTCTGGCCACGGCGCTGACCACGTTCAACACCACGCAGAACGTGGCCAACGCCCAGTCGCTGATCACCAATATCGACAACGCGGTCGATGCGGTCAATACGGCTCGCGCCAACCTTGGTGCGTACCAGAACCGCCTCGAGCACACGATTGCCAACCTCGGTGTGGCCCAGGAGAACCTGACCGCTTCCGAGAGCCGCATTCGTGACGTCGACATGGCGGCTGAGATGGTCAACTTCACCAAGACGGGCATCCTGCAGCAGGCTGGCCAGGCGATCCTCGCCCAGGCCAACTCCGCTCCGGGCGGCATCGTCAACCTCCTCCGCGGCTAATAAGCCTTAGTTCGGCAAGGGCCTCCAGCAGCAATGCTGGGGGCCTTTTTCGTATCCGGGACCATTGCATTCGCCGACCAGTACTTTCAGGCCTGTAGGCAATGCGCAAGGCGGGGCCATACTCCCCCATCCGGGGCCTCAGTCTGCGTCGCGCATCTGCCGATGATCTAGTCAGGAAGGCCCGCCCCAACCATGGCCATTAACCCCACCAGCGCATTCAACTTCGACGGCGTCGTTTCGGGTCTGCAAACAAGCAGCATCATCGACAAGATGATGTCGATGTCCAGGGCGCCCCTGACGCGGCTGCAGAAGCAGCAGTCGCTCGTCCAGACGCGCGACAAGGCATATCAGGCGCTGCAGGCGCAAGTCAGCAGCTTCCAGAGCGCATTGAAGACCCTGCTGCGCCCCTCAAACGTGAATGCCAAGCTGGGTACAAGCTCGAGCACAAGCGTGGCGACGGTGACCGCCAACTCTGATGCCATCAACGGCAGTTTCAGTGTCAACGTCAGCCGACTCGCGACTGCGACGGCGCTGACCAGCTCACAGCCCGTGAGCCTGGGCGTCGACGACGGCTCGATCAGCGGTGCAAAACTGAAGGACGCCGGTCTGTCTATCGCCCCGACGGCGGGCACATTCACCGTGAATGGCGTGTCCATCACCCTCGATCCGACGACCGACACCCTCGCGGATGTGCTGAACCGCATCAACACCCAGACGGCTGCTGCTCCAGGCAGCGTCGCCGTCACGGCGACCCTGGTCAACGACGCGAACGGCAATCCCAACGCGATTCAACTGACGCCGGCTGGTGGCAACGTGCAGCCAGTCCAACTCGGGTCAGTCGGTGACACCAGCAACTTCCTGACGGCCGCCCATTTGGTCGCGACCGGCGTCGCCGGCGGTGGCGTGGGTGGTGCAGTTACCAGCAATGCTCCGTTGAGCTCGACTCAGACCGGCGCGAACCTGTCCGCGGGGCGCTTCGTCGCCGGCAGCCTGGATGCCTCCGGCAGCTTCACCGTCAACGGCGCCACGATTCAGTGGTCGGCGACGGACAGTTTGTCCACGGTGCTGAACCGCATCAACTCGTCCAACGCGGGCGTTCGCGCGAGCTACGATGCCACCGCCGACAAAGTCAGCCTGGTCAACGTGACCACGGGCAATCAGACGATGACGCTCAGCGACGCGCCACCCGCGGCGGGCAAGATCGGCCTGCTCCAGGCGCTTGGCCTCAACGCGAGCAACCAGGTGAATGGACAGACCGCCCAGTACCAGTTGACGCAAAACGGTGTCGCGGGACCGACCCTGTACAGCAACTCGAACGCGGTGAGCAACGTCGTCCCAGGCGTCAGCCTGAACCTGACTGGGATAGGCAACACTACGGTGACGGTTTCGCAGGACACCACCACGGCCACGAATAACGTCCAGGCGTTCGTGGCGCAATTCAACCAGTTGGTCGACCTGATCGATCAGGACACGTCCTATAACCCCACCACCAAGACGGGCGCAGTCCTCAACGGCGATTCGAGCGTCCAAAACCTGGAGGGTCAGCTGCGGACACTCGTGTCCAGCGCCGCGCCGGGTCTCGCTGGGCAGTACACGAGCCTCGCCAGCCTGGGTATTTCGACGGGAAAGGTTGGTAGCGCCATCGGCACGACCAGCCACCTTTCACTGGATACCGCGAAGTTCACCGCCGCTCTGCAAGACAATCCCAACGCTGTGCTGGGCGTCTTCGGCGGCACCGCGACCGCGCGCGTCAATCCCAATAGCAGCGGTGTGCCAACCACCGGCACCTGGGTCAGCAGCTTGACCGGCACCCCCACTGGACAGTTCGGCCGGTACAAGCTCACGGTTGACTCGGCAGGCGCGATCACCTCGATCTTTTCACCGGCTGGTCAACCATCGCTGGCTTCGACCAGCGACTCGCTGACCGGCGGCGTCAACACGACGCTCATCAGCGGACTGACGATCACCGCTAGCGCGCTTCCCGCGGCGGGGTCCACGCTCACCGACACAATCTGGGTTGGTGGCAGCGGCGTGCTGGGCCGCCTTGACGATTACCTGACCAGCGCACTCGGCACCGGTGGCCTGTTCAAGAGCGAGTCGGACAGCTCGACCGCGGCTCTGCAGAGCCTGACCAATCGCATCAACGACATGAATGTGTCGCTGACACAGCAGCAAAAGCGACTCCAGAGCCAGTTCACGGCGATGGAGACGGCGCTGGCCAAGATCAACCTTCAGGGCAGTAGTCTCGCGTCGAGCCTAACGTCCCTGTCCCGTTCGAACTCGAGCGATAACTAGCGCATGACTGCTTACGCAGAGCTGCTCGACCTGGCACGGCAACAGGTCAAGGCCGCCCAGAACGGGGACGTCGATGCCGCTGTCAGCTTGCTCGACGCACGAGCCCAGCTCATAGCCTCGGCGCCGCCGGCGACCGTGGCTGAGAAGCCGATCATCGAAGAAGTGCTTACGCTCGACCGCGAGCTGGCCGGGTTCATTCGCCTGCGCATGCTCGAGATTCGCGAGCAGGTCCTGGCCACTGGCCGGGGCCAGACCGCCCTGCGCGGCTACGCCGCCGTCCCGGCGCGATACGCCGCGGGCGTGCGCATCAACAGCGCCCAGTAGTACGCGTACTTCTGGCCGCGTCGGCCTAGACGCTTGGCTCTATTGCAGCCGGGCGCAATGCAGTTGAATGGGCGACCACTCTCTGGAGACGCGCCCGACAATGACGCTGCCTGCGATCACCGAGCAAGTGCGGGACATGTATACCCGCTTTCCCTATCCGCCGCCGGGCGTTCTCGCTGGCACACCCATTCCGGCCATCATGGACTACACACGGTTCATCTTCTGGCCAGAGCGGCGCGATCTGAGTGGGTTGCGGGTGCTCGACGCTGGCTGTGGGACCGGTGATACGGCCGTCGCGATCGCGGCGGGTAATCCGAACATCCAGGTTGTGGGTATCGACCTGAGCGAGACATCGCTTGGCCACGCGCGCAGCCAGGCAGATCAGCGTGGAGTTGGCTCCAATCTCGAGCTGCGCTGCCAGTCGATCGAAGAGGTCGCCTCGCTCGGCCAGCAGTTCGACTACGTCATCTCGTCCGGCGTCATTCACCACCTGGACAATCCGGCGCGCGGCCTGAACGCGCTGGTCGACGTGCTTGCACCCACCGGTGGCATCTTCCTGATGCTCTATGCCACGTACGGACGGGCTGGCGTGTACCAGATGCAGGACGCGCTGCGACTGATGGCTGGCGCTGCCGACTACGACTCACGCGTTGCGCTTGCCCGCGATATGGTTCAGCGCCTGCCCCAGGATCATCCCTTCAAGGCGCGCCAGTGGACCGACTCGAACTGGCCCGGCGACGCGGGATTGGTCGATCTGTTGCTCCACGTGCGCGATCGCAGCTACACCGTGCCGCAGCTCTTCGAGTTGCTCGACGGCGCTGGTCTGCAGTTGGCTCGCTTCATGGACCCGCTCACGTACGAGCCGTCGACTCACGTCGGTGCGGTGAGCGGCTACGAGGGACTGCCGTTCCGCAAGCGGGCCGAGCTGGCCGAGCTCCTGTGCGGCAGCATGCGCAAGCACAGCGTCTACGCGACACGTCAGGCATACACACCCTTCCACCCGTCGCCCACGGGCGAGCTGTTGCTGGCGCTGCGACCACGTTTGTCGCCGTTGTTCGCCTGGGACAGCCTCGAGACACCTGATGCGCGCAACGTCAACATCGTGCGCGTCAACGAGCGCCCGTTGAGCGACCACTATGAACGGCACTTTGATCTCCAGCGCTGGAGCCTGCCGATCCTGTCTGAATGCAACGGCCAACGCACCGCCCTCGCGTTGTTCATGGCGCCTGAGATCCAGAATGCGATTCCTGGTCGCACGGTTGACGACAAGCTGAACCTGTTCGGCGGCATGCTTCAGGAGCTTGCCGCTCAAGAGCTGGTGTTCTGCGAGTTGTGATCGAGCGCGCTTGCCTACCATAGGCAGGCATGCGAGCAGTCAAACGCCGCGCACTCGACGAGTACGCGGCGTATCTGTTCGATGTCGACGGCACGCTCATCTATCCAGAGCGTGCTATCCCCGGCGCGGCTGAGACGCTGGCTGCCCTGAAGGCACGCGGCAAGTCCGTCCTGGCCGTCACCAACAATTCCTCGCTCAGCCGCCACGACCTCGGGGAACGCTTCAGAAAATTCGGCCTGCCACTCGAGGACGGCGAGGTGTTCTCCGCCCTGGCTGCGTCAGCCCAGTACGTGGCCCACCAGGCGCCTGGCGCTCGAGTCCATATCTTTGGCAACCCTGGGCTGCGCGCGGAGATCGAACGCCTCGGCCTGATCGCGACCGACGAGGTCGAGGCTGACTACGTCGTCGTGGGCACCCATCGTGGCATCGACTACGACAGCCTCACGCGGGCGATGCGCTGTCTGCTCCAGGGCGCGCACTTCGTCGCCGTCAACAATGACCGCATGTACGTTGGCCCGGGTGGCGGGCTGATCCCAGGCGCGGGCGTCTTCGTGGCGGCGCTGGAGCGCGCCGTTGGCCGCGGGCCCGACGTCGTCATCGGCAAGCCGTCCGTCATGCTGCTGCACGAGGCTGCCGATAGCGTCGGCCAGGCCCCTGAGGCGTGTCTGTACGTGGGCGACAACCCTGAAGCCGATGTCGCCGGCGCGCACGCGGCGGGCATGGATGCCCTGCTGGTGTTGACTGGTGTCGCGACGGCGGCCGAGGAATGCACCGACCCTCCGGAACACGTCCTGCCCAGCGTGGCAGACCTGATAGGAGCCTCATGATCGAAGTCGCACTGATGCTCGAAGGCCAGCATGGCCTGACGTGGGAAAGCTGGCAGCGCATCGCGCGGATAGCCGAGGACGGCGGGTTCGTTGGCCTGTACCGCTCGGACCACTTCACGAACGCGGAGCCGCCCGAAAAGAGCTCGCTCGAGTGCTGGATCTCACTCGCGTGGCTGGCTGGCCATACCTCGCGCATCGAGTTCGGGCCCCTGGTCTCGCCGATCTCGTTTCGCGATCCGCGCATGCTGGCCCGCCAGGCCGCGGCGGTTGACGATCTGTCGAACGGCCGACTCAACCTGGGTTTGGGCGCGGGCTGGCAAGAGCGCGAGCACTCCATGTTCGCCTATGACCTGCTCGAGCGAGGGCCGCGCTTCGCGCGCTTCCGCGAGGGCGTCGAGGTCGTCACGCGGCTCTTGCGCAGCGATCAGCCGGTGTCCTTCGCTGGCGAGTATTACCAGCTGCGCGAGGCCGTCCTGCTGCCACGCCCCAAGCGCAGCGGCGGACCGCGCATTGTGATCGGCGGCAATGGCCCGCAACGCACGCTGCCGATGGCCGCGCAGTACGCCGACGAATGGAACTGCGTCTACCAGATGCCACAGCGCTTCACGGAGCTCAGTGCCTGCCTTGACGAGCTCCTGCGTGATCGCGGCCGCCAGCCCAGCGACGTTCGCCGCACGATGATGACCGGCATCTTCCTGGCGCGCGACCCCGCGGAGCTCGAGCGGCGACTCGGCGGCCGCACCAAAGACGCTGTGCGCGAGCGCGGCGCGATCGTCGGCGGGCCGGCCGAGATCCGCGACCAGCTGGCCGAACTGGAATCGGCCGGCCTGCAGCGAGTCATGCTGCAGTGGCTGCAGATCGACGACTTCGAGGGCATCGAGGCGCTCGGTAAAGCCGTATGTTAGTGTGCACGTATGAGGCGCACCACAATCAGTCTGCCCGACGACCTGGCCGGATGCGTCGCACGGGAGGCCAGCCGCCGCCGCACTTCAGTGTCCGAAGTGGTGCGTGACGCCCTCGTGGCGCACCTGGGTTTGAATCAGCCCCGCGCCTTGCCCTTTACCAGTCTCGGCCGGAGCGGCAAGGCCAACACGGCCGAGGAGATGGAGGAGATTCTTTCTCGCGAATGGGCCGCCGACATTGAGCGTCATCGCGATCGTTGACGCGGGCCCGCTGTACGCCTGGGCAGACGAATCTGACAAGCATCACGACCGCTGCCATGCCGTCCTGGCGCGCGCAGATCTGCGCTTCATTATTCCTACCCTGGTCGTCACCGAAGCGACCTACTTCGTCGGTAGGAACCTCGGCGCGCATGCTGAAGCCGACTTCCTGCGTGCCCTCGCTCAGTTCGAAATCGAAGCACCGCTGCTCCGCGAATGGGCGCGCATGGCGGACCTGTGCGTGCAGTATGCCGACTTCCCACTTGGTGGCACAGACGCCTCGGTTGTCGCCTTGGCGGAGCGGCTCAACACGGACGTGATCGTGACGGTGGACCGGCGGCATTTTGGCGCCGTGCGACCCAGACATGTCGCCGCGTTCCAACTGCTGCCCGACTAAGCCGCGTCAGCGGCGGAGCCAGGATTTCACGCGATAGCGCAGCACCAGGCCGATCATCCATAGGCCTAGCAGCATGGCCTTGCGCAGGTCGCCAGTAACGCTCGATTCGCCCACGCGCGGTAGATAATTAACCGGGATCTGAATCACCCGCAGGCCGTGCAGCAGCGACAGGACCATCATCTCGGGTCCAAATGCGCTGCCGCCGATGGTGAATTCACTGGCCATGCGTGCGAGCGCCTCGCGCCGAACCAGGCGCATGGTGCAGCCGACGTCGGTCAGGTTGGTGCTGTTGAACAGGAACTCCATCAGCTTGGCCACGCCCCAATTGCCCCAGCGCAGGAGCGCGCCCATATTGGCCCCGCGCCAGATAAAGGTACGTGCCGTTCGGCTGCCGTAAACGACGTCGAAGTCGTCGACGTAGGCCAGCAGTTTGAAGGTGTCGCGCCCGAGGAACGTGCCATCTGGTTCGGACACCACGAGGTAGTCGCCTGTGGCTTCGCGCAGCCCACGCTGAATGGCGAAGCCGTAGCCCTGGCGATACTCCCGCACTTCGCGCACGATCGTCCCGTTCGGCACCGTGGCGATCGCGGCTTGGACTTCCTCGGATGTGCCCGCGGTGGCGTTGTTGTTGATCACGACGATCTCGTCGACCACGCCGGTTTCGGCGAAGTCGAGGATCGCGGCGCGGATCGACTCACGCTCGTTGTACGTTGGAAACACGACTGAGATGCGGCTGCCGCGCCACGACACAGCCCTGACCTTATCAGCCGAGCAGCCGCGCGAGGCGCTCGCGCACGACGAGGCACTGCTGGTCGACGGTGTGCGGGCGATGCGCTGGTACACCGTCACCGCGCCAGCCATCGTGCTCGGCCTGGCGCTCCATCACCGCGCCGCCGAAGTCGTCGACTACGACCGCTGCCGCGCCCGCGGCGTTGAAGTCCTGCACCGATCTGCCGGCGGCGGTGCAGTCTTACTGGACGACGGCATGCTCTGCTGCACGGTCTGCCTACCCCTGCCTGACGACCGGGTCAGCCAAGACTTGACAGAATCCTACCGATGGTTGGGCGATTACTTCGCCAGGCGCGTCAGCGGCCGCCGAGTCGAGGTCGCCGAGGCACGTGCCGATACGGCCAGCGTCGGTCCAGGGCTCCTGCGCGATACCTGCTATGGCGTGCTCTCGCCCCACGAAGTGGTCAATTCCGACGGCGCCAAGATCGTCGGCCTGGCCCAGGTCCGCCGCCGATATGCGGCGCTGTTCCAGGTAGGCATCCTGCTCCGCGATCAATCGCCGCTGGCCGACCTGCTGCGCGTATCAGATGAGCCAACGCGTGAAGCGCTCAGGACAGCGCTTCGGCGCCGCTCGGCGCCAGTCTCAGTCGGGCTGATCCAGCCCGAACAGTTTCTGTAGTCGACGCGGCAGGCGTGGATGCCATGCCAGGCGCGTGATCAAGCGCTCGATGGCCTCAGGGGCACCGAGCAGCAGCGGCCGACCCCAGTGTCGCAGTGCCGCCTCGCCTTTGGCGTGCGCGGGCGACTCCGGGTCGAAGTGTGTGAAGTCCTGCCACTGCCGTTCGCGCCACGTGAGCACCGTGCCGCCCGCTTCGCGGACGATCGTCACGCCCGCGGCGACGTCCCAGATGCTCGGCTTGACAAAGATGCCAACACGCAGCGCACCCGAGGCAATCAGCACCAGTTCGGCCGTGCAGCTGCCCGTCGTGCGGCCGTCGGGCAGCGCACGCTCGGGGCGAGCCGTGCCCGGCCGCGATCGCCGTACGCGAAAGGCGCGCACGTAGTCGCCCGGCAGGGCCATGATCTGGCCACGCTCGTCGGGCGCCTTCGACACCTTGACGGGCTGCTGCTCGAACCACGCCCCGCCGCCCGCATGGGCATGGAATGCCCCTGGTGCCAGCGTCGGCCCAACCGGCACCCAGATGACCCCGACTACTGGCTGGTTGAGGTGGAGCAGGCCAATCGAGATGCCCCACAGCGGCAGGCCGGAGGCAAAGTTGGCCGTGCCGTCGATGGGATCGATGACCCACACGTACTCGGCGTCGGTGGCGATGTCGTCCTTGAGCTCCTCGCCCAATAGGCCGTGCCCGGGGAACGCCTGGCGCAGCCCGTGCCGAAGGAACGTCTCCGTGTCGCGGTCCAGCAGTGTGACCGGGTCGTTTTGTCGGCGGCCCTTGAACTCGAGCGCGATGGTGCCACGAAACGCCTCCAGCGCGCGCGCACCCGCCGCGTGTGCCAGTTCGACCGCGGTCTCTTCGAACCGCTCCAATCTCACCCGCTGAACGCGCCGATCTTGCGATAGCGCTTCGCCCGTAGACCGACCAGCTGCTCAACCGGCAATGCGTCGAGGTCAGCTAACTGCTCGAGCAGGGCGGTTTTGAGTGTCTGCGCCGCGGCTGCATGGTCAGTATGGGCACCACCCGGTGGCTCGGGCACGATGCTGTCGATGACGCCGAAGCGCAACAGGTCGGGCGCGGTGATCTTCATCGCTTCGGCGGCTTCGGCACCTCGGGCGCCATCCTTCCACAGGATGCTGGCGGCCGCCTCCGGCGAGGCGACCGAGTAGATCGCGTTCTCCAACATCAACACCCGGTCGGCTACGCCCAGCGCGAGCGCGCCACCCGAGCCGCCCTCGCCGATGATTACGCTCACGAACGGCACGCGCAGCGTGATCATCGCCAGCAAGTTCTCGGCGATGGCAAACGCCTGGCCGCGCTCTTCCGCGGCGAGCGACGGGTCAGCACCGGGAATGTCGATCAGGGTCACGATCGGCATGCTGAACTTCTCAGCTGCACGCATCAGCCGCAGCGCCTTGCGATAGCCCTCCGGACGAGCCATGCCGAAGCGCCGCAAAACGTTTTCCTTGGTATCGCGACCTTTCTGATGCCCAATCACCATCACCGTGCGGCCATCGAGCGACGCCAGACCGCCCACGATCGCCGCATCGTCGGCGAATAAGCGGTCCCCACGCAGCTCCACAAAATCCGAAAACGCGAGGCTGAGGTAATCCAACGTGTATGGCCGCTGCGGGTGGCGCGCGAGCTGGACGCGATCCCAGGCAGTCATACCCACCACCCCGCGGCGGGCTGTTGCAGCAGCAGTCGGCTGGGAATCCAGTGCCTGCAACACTACGCGTGCATCACGGCTCATCCTGAACCTGTCGAAGCCGTTCATCCTGAGCTTGTCGAAGGACACCATTGCTTGCCACCGCCTCGGCGGTGGAACGTCCCGGTCGAGCCGCGAACAAGCGCAGCATGCGCACCAGTGTCGGACGTAGCTCGCGACGATGGACGACCAGGTCGATCATGCCGTGCTCGAGCAGGAACGCGGCACGCTGGGCGTCAGGCGGCAGCTTCTGCTTGGTGATCTGCTCGATGACGCGCGGGCCGGCAAACCCGACCAGCGCGCCTTGTTCGGCCAGGATGACGTCGCCCACGCCGGCGTAGCTGGCGGTCACGCCACCCAGGGTCGGATCGGCCAGCACCGAGATGTGCGGCGTGCGCGTCTCGCCCAGCTGGGCCAGCGCCGTCACGGTCTTGGCCATCTGCATCAACGAGAAGATGCCTTCGTGCATGCGCGCGCCACCTGACGCGTTCACCGTGACCAGGGCCGACCTCCCGCGCGCGGCTCGATCCGCGGCGCGGGCGATCTTCTCGCCGACCACGCTGCCCATGCTCGCGCCCATGAATGCGAAGTCGAGTACGACCAGCTCCACTGGCAGGCCGTCCAACTCGGCACTACCGGTGATCGCGGCTTCGCGCTCGCCGGACTTGCTCGCGCTCTCGTCGAGCTTGCGGCTGTACGGCTCGCCCGCGGCGACGAAGCCCAGCGGGTCAACGGGCGCGAGGCTGGCATCGTGTTCTTCGAACGTGCCTTCGTCGACGAGCTGAGCGACGCGCTCGCGCGCGCTCAGGCGGGCGTGGTGCTCACACTTGTGGCACACCTTGAGATTGTTTTCGAACTCGCGTACGTAGAGCAGCTCGCGGCACTTCTCGTTTTCACAGCGCACCCACAGGCTGTCGGTGCCGCCGGCCGGCGCGGGCCGCGCCTGTGCCGGAATCGTGATATACGGCCGCTCCTTACGAAACAGGTTGCGCATCTGCCCGTTTCCCCGGACTCTAACACCCCTCCTGCGCGATGCGCGCGGGCTTGTGTTGCTCAGACGAGCCTGCTATAAGGCCGAGCGCGCTGCCCTGACGCAGCGCTCATATCCCCGTGCCGTCGCACCTCGACGGCCTCCCGAGCGCCTCTTTATCGGCGCGCCCATAACGAGCCGCTAGCTGGCTGAGCCCCGAACCACGGGCCTCCCTTTTTCCGGTTGGCGTCCCTCACGCGCTTGGCGCTCGGTCCCATATCTCGTCACCAACCAGGAGGGTTCGCCTCGTGCTGCCCGCTGTCTTTCGCTCTGCCCTACAACTTGCCCTGTGTCTTGCCGTGTTGCTCGTCGGCACGGTTGCTACCGCATCGGCAGCACCCGCTGCGTCCGGCTCGGACGTCGCCGACCTCGCCCAAGACTACGTCGGCAGTCGCTACGTCTGGGGTGGCACCTCGCCCGCCGGCTTCGATTGCACCGGCTTCGTCCTGTTTGTCTACAGCCACTTCGGCATCAGCCTGCCGCACAACGAAGCCGGCCAGCTGGCCAGCGGGCCCCAAGTCGGCGCCGATGAGCTGCAGCCGGGCGATGTGCTGGTCTTCGCCAACACGTATCGGCGTGGGCTCAGCCATGTCGGCATCTATCTTGGCGAGGGCCAATTCGTGCACGCCGTCGACGAACGCCATGGCGTGACGGTCAGCAACTTGTGGGACGGCTACTGGTCGCCGCGCTTCGTTGGCGCGAGCCGCGCCCTGTCCGCTACCTGACGGACACGTTGTCCGCGCCGACCAGCGTGCGGACTTGCGACTCCAGGTCAGGGCTGTGGCGCACGCGAATCTCGGCGCCCGCCAGCTCCACGCACTCGCCCGCCCGATCGCGCAGTACCAGCACAATCTCATCTGACCCGGGCTCACACCGCTCTACCAATCCGTGCAGCAGTTCCAGTACACGCAGACAGGCGTTGTCGTCCTCGCCGCGAGGAATGTCCACGCGTAGGATGCGCTTGCCATTGCTGCCATGGCCGTTGCCATTCACGGGCGCGGCCGGCGCCGGCGGGTCGGGCACTGCGACGGGCATCGGTGGCGGCGCCCCGTTCTTTGGCGGCACCCACTCCTCGGCGCGGTCGAGCACAATCTGCGGCCGCTCGGAACGCGTGTCGACCTTGCCTTCCAACACCAGGATCGCATCGTCCTGCCACAGATCCAAATTGCGCTCGTACACCCGCGGAAACACCACCACCTCGATCGCGCCGTGCAGGTCTTCGATCGTCAGGACCGCCATCTGCGCCTTGTTACGCGTCACGATGCGTCGAACTCCAGTGACCAGGCCGCCGAGCACAACGCGCTCGCCACTCACTTCATTGGTGATCTGCGAGGTGTCATGTGTGACGCGCCCAGCCAGCCAGGCCGCGGCCTCCATGAACGGATGGTCGCCGAACTGGAAGCCAAGCACTTCCTTCTCCCACAGCGCACGCTCGCGGGCGGATACCGCCACCTCGCCAGACGCAACCGTCGGTACGACCGTCGACGCCATCATCGCCTCGGCACCGCCGAAGACGTCGAACAGGCTGCCCTGACCGGTGCTGGCCGCGCGCTGATCGATCTGCGCCGCGGCGATTGCCGCATCCAACCGCTTCGTCTCGAGCAGTGTCTCGCGCCGCCCCAACGAGTCAAAGGCGCCGCACTTGATGAGTGACTCCAGTACGCGCTTGTTGACCGTGTGCAAGTCCTGGCGCCGACAGAACTCTTCGAGACTGGTGTACGCGCCGCGGGCCGACCGCTCTTGGACGAGCAATTCGACCGCGCCAGCGCCGACATTCTTGACCGCGCCCAGGCCATAGCGAATCGCGCTGCCTTCGACGCTGAACTCGAGCGCTGAGCGGTTGATGTCGGGCGGCAGCAAGTCGACGTCCAGACGGCGGCATTCGCCAACCACGCCGACGACCTTTTCGGTATCCGCGGCGATCGTACTCAACACCGCCGCGAACCACTCCACCGGGTAATTCGCCTTCAAGTACGCAGTTTGAAACGCCACCAGCGCATAGCAATACGCGTGCGCCTTATTAAAGGCATAGCCCGCGAACGGCTGGAGTAGCTCCCACACCCGCTCGGCGGTCGACTTCGCATAGCCTTGCACGACGCACGCCTCGATGAACCGCGGCCCCTCCTCGGCCATCACGGCTTTTTCTTTCTTACCCATGGCTCGCCGCAACACATCGGCTTGACCCAGGCTGTAGCCGGCCAGCTTGCGTACCACCTGGAGCACCTGGTCCTGGAAAACGATGATCCCGTAGCTCTCCTCGAGCACGTCTTGCAGCGATGGGTCCGGCGGGACCGACGGCTCGCGCCCGTCACGTCGAGCGATGTAGCTCGGGATGTGTGCCATCGGGCCCGGTCGATACAGCGCCACCAGCGCGGCCAGGTGGTCCAGGGTCGTCGGACGCAGGTCCTGGACGCAGCGCGTCATGCCCCCGCCTTCTAGCTGGAAGACGGTCCGCGTCTCGCCGCGCGAGAGCATTTCGTAGGTCTTTGGGTCGTCGAGCGGCAGCGACCCGAGGTCGAGCTCGATTCCCCGCGTCGCTCGAATGTTGTCGAGCGTCTTGGACAGCATGGTCAGGTTGGCCAGCCCGAGGAAGTCCATTTTGAGCAGGCCAATCTTGTCGAGGACCTTCATGTCGTACTGCGTCATGGCGCTGTCGCCGCGGGTCGCCTTCTGCAGCGGCACGTAGTTGGTCAGGGGCTGGTCGGCCACGACGACGCCCGCCGCATGGGTACCTGCGTGGCGGGCAACGCCTTCGACACTGCGCGCGGTGTCGACGAGCCGTTTGATGTGCGGCTGCCCGTCGTAGATCGCCTTCAGCTCCGGGCTCTGCTCGATTGCCTGATCGATCTTCAGGCCGATCGGAATCGGTGGCACGAGCTTGGCTACCCGATCGACTTCGGTCAGCGGATAGTCCAGCGCGCGCCCAACGTCCCGAATGGCCGCTCGAGCAAGGAGTCGCCCAAAGGTGATGATCTGGGCCACCCGATCGTTGCCGTACCGATCGATGACATACTGGATGACTTCGTCCCGCCGATCGTCGGCAAAGTCCATGTCGATATCGGGCATCTGAATCCGTTCAGGGTTCAGGAAGCGCTCGAAGGTGAGCCCATACTGCACCGGGTCGAGCTCTGAGATGCCCAGGCAGTACAGGATCAAGCTGCCGGCGGCTGAGCCACGCGGCCCACACGGAATCGCGCGCTTGCGCGCCCAGTCCACGAAGTCCCAGACGAACAGGATGTATTCAGCAAAGCCGGTCTTCTCTACAACGTCGAGCTCGTACCTCAGCCGCGCCCGATGCGCTTCGGTCAACTGACTGCCATAGCGCGTGATCAGTCGCTCAGTGCTGATGCGGGCGAGAAACTGCTGCGGGGATTCGCTCGCCGGCACCAGGTGGTCGAGCGCTGGAAAGCTGAGCCGACCAAACTGCAGCTGCAGGTCGCACCGCTCGGCAATGGCCAGTGTGTTGTGCAGTGCGTCCGGGATGTGCCCGAACAGCTGCCACATCTCCTCGGGTGTCTTGAGATAGAACGCCTCGGGCTGCATGCGCATGCGCTTGGCGTCTTCGAAGACGCTGTTGGTCTGAATGCACAGCAGAATGTCCTGGGCGCCCGCCTGGTTTTGCAGCGCGTAGTGACTGTCGTTCGTCGCGACAATCGGGATGCCCAGTGACTTGTGGATGTCCAGCAGGCCGCTATTGACCGTCTGATCCTCGGGGTTACCGTGGTCCTGCAGCTCGAGGAAGTAGTCGTCGCCGAAGACCTCGCGATACCAGCCGGCCGCTTCCCTGGCTCGATTGAGATCGCCTTCGAGCACCGCGCGTGACGGCTCGCCGCTGTAGCACGCGCTCAGCGCGATCAGACCTTGCGCGTATTCCGCGAGCAGGGCACGGTCGATGCGCGGCTTGTAGTAGTAGCCCTCGAGATTGGCGCGCGACACGAGCTTGACCAGGTTCTGATAGCCCTCGAGGTTCTTGACCAGCAGGACCAGGTGGAAGTAGTTGCGGTCCTGGTTGCCGACCTTGTCGTTCATGCCACGTGGGCTGACATAGGCCTCAACGCCCAGAATGGGCTTGATGCCCTGGCTCTTGGCGTGCGTATAGAAATCGATCGCGCCGTACAGGTTGCCGTGATCGGTCAGCGCCACCGCGCGCATGCCTGCGTGCTTGACCGTATCGACGATGTTCTTGACTGGCGATAGCCCGTCGAGCAGCGAGTACTCGCTATGGACGTGCAGGTGCACGAAGTCTTTGCTGACCCGCGGCTGTTCTAGCGGAGCGCTGTGTTCGAGCTCCTCAGGTGCGTAGTCCTCCTCGTCCTCATCCCACCATGCTCGAACATCCGTCTCAGTACTCACTGCCAGCAATGGTAAAAGGACCATCCCGGCCAGCAGTGTCATTTGCGTGTGTGCGTCGCCGGCAAACCATCACAAACGTTTCGCCGAGCACATGAGGCCGGCGACCTGCTGGTCGAAGTCCCGCCAGTCGCGCACTACAACGTGGGCGTCAGTCTGCACCTCGTCGTGCGTGGGCGAGTACAGCGCCGAATACATCCCCGCCCGCCGCGCGCCTTCGACGTCGAGCTCCTCCAGATCACCTACATGCAACGCCAGTGCTGGCTCAATGGCACCCAGTTTGGCCAGCGTGTGCAGAAAGATCGAAGGATGCGGCTTGGCCACGCCAAATTCGTTCGAAAACACCATCACCTCGAAGTACTGCAGCAGCCCATGCCGTCGCAGCACCTCCCGTAAGACGCGTCCACCTGTCATACCTGTATTGCAGATGACGCCCAGCGCGTAGCCCTGACGTTTCATTGCCTCGACGGCGCCGTGCACGTGCGGCATCGGGTCGGGCAGCTGGTCGAGCGTGATGTCCTCGTACGCGTGCCGCACGACTTCGAAATCGATCAGCCCGTCGGGCACCCCGAGCTCGTGCGCGAGCGCCGCCCATCGCCCCGGCGGCCCCACGTCGATGTAGCTTTCCCGAGCATCGTCACTCACCCGCCGCAGAGCGCGCCTGAGTCCCGCCCGCACCTCCTCAGGTGTGCACGCATGCCCGCCACCAACTATCGCGGCATGCAACGCCGCCAGGCGCTCCGCCGACCGCGCCGGCACCGGCGTGCCATCCACCAGGGTGCTCCAGAAATCAAAGGTGACGGCTCGGAGCACCTATCGCCGCCGGAAGGTCACGTTTTTCAAAAGCAGGTCGAGTTCGTCGACTGTCCAGCCTGCGTCCTCCCAGGCGCGCTGCTGCACCTGATCCTGCCAGTTGGCATCGATCCGGCCGCGTTTGACGCGGCCGCCAAGCCACCACTGCTCATAGGTCGTAGCAGAAGGCGGCAAGGGATCGCCCAGCAGCTCCTCGAGGCGCGCAAAGCCTAGCGTGACCTGCTTCTGGCCCCGCGGCAATCCAGCCAAGAAGTCGTGTAGCGGCTCGTATTTGGGCACGTCAAACGAGATGGTAAGGCGTGCGACAGAGGCGAGCGTCTGTAACCGTCGGTGGTCTCAATCAAGATGCGCAGGCAAGTGGCGCGTCCATCGGCGTGACCGTCGAAGGCGACAACAATCGCATCGGCGGGACGGGTGCCGGCGAGGGCAACGTCATCTCGGGCAACTCGACTGTCGGCTTGCGTATCTGCGCTTTTTGCGAGACCCTCCAGTCGGGGGTGAATGGCACGGGCTCGAGGAACGTGTCACCGGCAACCTGATCGGTCTGAACCCCGGTGGCACCACGGCCATCCCAAACGAGTTGGCCTGCAGGTCGCCGAGCGCGGCTTCGACGACACGTTCGACGTCTATGTCGGCGGTGGCAGCGAGAACACTATCGGCGGCTGCACCGATGCTGCGCGCAACGTGATCTCAAGGCAACACTGGCCGCGGCATTGAGGTCGTGGGCGGCCTCGACAACAAGATCGGCGGCAATTTCATCGGCCTGAATTTCGCGGG